>CAMFIS010000304.1 GCA_945952345.1 uncultured Fimbriimonas sp. | reverse complement strand
CGCCTAGGGTACCAAGCGCCTTGATTGGTGCGTTAAGTTTTGTGTCCATGTTTCTTTCCTCCTAAGGGATTTCCCTGTAAATCTCCCCACGGCTGATGGCCCGTACGTGTTCGAATCGCCGGGCTTTGGTCCCACATTCCTTAACCTTTTCAGGTTCACGGCATGAGTAGAATAGGGTCATCATGGTCGTTGCCCTCGTCGCCCTCGCGCTCGGACTTCAGGAACCTACTTTGCTGCCCATCGGCAAGTACATCAGTCCGGTCGGAACCCACGCTGAGGTCGGCAGCTATCCGTTGAACATGGTGTCGACCGCCGATGGGCGATATGCGGTCGTGACCACCTGCGGATTCCGAGAGGCGCTTTCGGTGGTGGATATCCAAACGGGCAAGGTGACGAGTCAATTCGATTACAAGAATTCGAAGAACAACCCCGACCATGACGGACTGTACTTCGGCCTCGCCGTCCACCCCAAAACCGGACACGTTTTTGTCTCGCGGGGAGCTCAGGATCGCGTCAGCGAATACGCTATTGCGGGTGGCAAAATCTCCGAAGTCGGAACTCCAATCGCCCGCACCCTTCCCGCTTCTCGAAAAGAGCTCCCGTTCCATTTCGCCGGCCTTGCCTTCAACTCGAACGGCTCCCGGCTGATGGTGGTGAACAACCAAACCGACCGCAGCACGAACTTCAAAGGCTCGGTTTCGGTTTACGATTCGAGTACTGGCAAGAGCCAAATGGAGATTCCCGTTTCCGGATTTCCGTTGGCTTGCGCTCTAGTCACCAAGGGCGTGCGGGCGGATCAGGTTGGCTATGTCGGGTCCGAGCGAGACGGCGTCGTGGACGTCGTCGACCTCAACAAGGGCTCCGTTTCGAAGTCGATCCGGGTTGGGAATGCGCCGGTGGGAATGCTGCTCAACCGCGACCAGACTCGGCTTTATGTCGCCAATAGCGGCAGCGACACCATCAGCGTGATCGACACGGCGAGAGATACGGTGGTGGATACGATTACCGTTCGCCCTCCCGACTTCCGGGGTCTCATCGGCGCGGGTCCGCTCGGTTTGGCGATGTCGGACGACGAGCAAAACCTGTACGTAACTCTTGGCGATATGGAAGCCGTAGCGGTGGTCGACCTCAAGCAGCGAAAACTGGCAGGTTACTCGCCCACCGGTTGGCTCCCCACCAGCGTGGTCCAGCGAGGCGGGCACATGCTCATCACTTCGGCGAAAGGAATCCAGGCTCGAAACCCCAACGGCAAACCCGTGGGCGAGAAGGGCACCTACATTCAAGACATCATCGCTGGCACGGTCACGCATCAGATGACGCCCGATGCAAAGACCTTGCCCGCCCTTACCAAGGTTGTCCTCAGCAATAATCGATTAAGACCAGGAATCGCCGGTCCCAAAACCTCGGAATTCACCAACCCCGGAATCAAATACGTCATCTACGTCATCAAAGAGAACCGCACTTACGACAACGTTCTCGGCGACTTGCCTCAGGGTCGTGGTGACAGCAGTTTGACACTCTTCCCGCGCGAGGTCTCCCCTAATTTGCATGCCCTCGCCGAGCGATTCGTTCTGCTGGATAACTTCTATGTTTGCGCCGAAGTGAGCCAGGACGGCTGGCAATGGTCCATCTCGGGAATGCCTAGTGCATACGGCTCGCGCAACACGCCCTACAACTACTCGGACCGCGGTCGAAGCTACGACACCGAAGGGCAAAACAATGGTGAACCCGTCGAGCTTTTGGGATACAACAACGTGGCAAAGCCGGCGGCGGGTTACATCTGGGAGAACTGCGCCAAGAGCAAAGTCACCTTCCGAAACTACGGAATGTACACCCAGTTCATCGACCCAACCGACAAGCGCAACACCGTCTTGCCCGGAGCAAAGGACAGCCAACCCAACGTCAAAGTCCTGCTGGGCCACAACGACTCCAGCTACCGCCATTATGACAACATGTACGCCGATTCGCCAATCTACAAGGAATACGACTTCACCTTCAAGGGCCAGCTGAAGTCTTACGGCGAGAACAAAGCTTCCAACCGCTTCGACGAATGGAAGCACGAGTTCGAAGACTTCGTGAAGAAGGGAGAGTTGCCTCGACTTCAGACCGTGCGCCTCGGCAATGACCATACGATGGGCACCCGAGCCAATGTTCCGACGCCTAAGAGCATGGTCGCTGACAATGACTATGCAGTTGGCAAAATCGTGGAGGCCGTTTCGCACAGCCCGTTCTGGAAAGAAACCGCGATCTGCGTGATCGAGGACGACGCCCAAGCCGGAATCGATCACATCGACGCGCACCGGTCGACGGCTTACGTGGTGTCACCTTACATCCAAAAAGGTACGGTGGACAGCACGTTCTACAACACCGATTCGATGATCCGAACCATGGAAATGATCCTCGGGATGCCGCCAATGTCGCAATACGACGCGGTCGCGACGCCGTTCCAATTCTTTGGCAAGAGCCTCGTGATCTTTCTGCTGTACACATCGATTAATCCTTCCCGT
>CAMFIS010000303.1 GCA_945952345.1 uncultured Fimbriimonas sp. | reverse complement strand
CGGTAATCCTTCGCCCGGTCCTGATAACGATATCATGATCGCCGATACGGGCCATGTCAATCTGCAGAAGGCCGAACAGGGCAAAGGTAAAGGTCACGCCGAATTTGCTCCGACCGAACGAGACGACAAGCGACCAGGACTCGAAATGACGTACGAAATCAAAGCGCCGACATTCAAGGGCAACAAGTCCTCGGTGCCTTACCAAAACGCTTTGCCGTCGTACACCAAGAAAGCGGAATCTGCTCTGAAGCAGAATCAGATTCCAAAGGAACATCAACAACGCGTCAAGCGGTATTTCGACAGCTTGAAGAAGTAGAACATGTCAGCAGAGCAAGCCACCTGGTTCAGGGAAACATTCGACCGCATCAAGAATGAGGTCAACAAGGTCATCGTCGGACAAGACGACGTCGTGGAATCGGTCCTGATCGGACTCGCCGCGAACGGGCATATCCTCCTCGAGGGTATGCCCGGTCTCGGCAAGACGCTCTTGGTCAAGTCTTTGTCCCAAGCGCTGGCTCTGGACTTTTCGCGAATTCAATTCACTCCGGACATGATGCCCGCCGACGTGACCGGAACCAACGTTCTGAACGATGCTCGCCTCTTCGAGTTCCGCAAGGGCCCGATCTTTGCGAACATCGTTCTGGCCGACGAAATCAACCGGGCCACGCCCAAGACACAATCCTCGCTACTCGAGGCGATGCAGGAGCGATCGGTCACCGTGAGCGGAAAGCGGCACGAACTGTCGGAACCCTTCCTCGTAATGGCGACACAAAATCCGGTCGAACAAGAGGGTACCTATCCCTTGCCGGAAGCGCAGCTGGACCGGTTCTTCTTCAAGCTCATCGTTCCCTTCCCCACAAAGAATGAGCTCAAAGCGATTGTGACCCGGACGACCGGCACCCAATCCGCGGAGATCACGGCAGTTGCTCATGGGGAAGACATTCTGAAGATGCGAACTCTGGCCCGCGAGGTACCCATCAGCGACGCGGTGCTGGACTATGCGTTGCAAATCGTTTTGGGGACCCATCCAGATTCGGATCGTCCCTGCGACGACGTGAAGCGATACGTGCGCTACGGTGCTTCCCCTCGCGGCGCTCAATCGCTTATTACCGCTGCCAAGATTCGGGCGCTATTGGATGGCCGGTTCAACGTCTCGAAGGAAGACCTCACGGGAGCCGCGCCGCAAGTCCTTCGCCACCGAATGATTCTCAACTTCGAAGCAGAAGCTGACAACGTTTCGGCCGACTCGATCGTGCGGTCAATCCTCATGCACGTCGATACCCGCGACAAAGACCCGATTAAGGTTTAACCTCCATGGCGACCGATACTGCCGGGCTCTTGGATCCAAGAGAGTTGAGGGCGTTAGAGACGCTCCGCCTGCGGCCCAGCCGTACGTATCGTGGCGCATCGAAGGGCGAACGAATCAGCAAACAAAAGGGCGTTTCGATCGAGTTCGCCGACTTCCGAAATTACAGCGAAGGCGATGATCTTCGCCACCTCGATTGGAACGTTCTGGCGCGGCTCGATACGCCCGTCATGCGCACGTACCAAGACGAAGAGGACCTCGTGCTTTACGTTTGCCTGGACGCGACGGCGAGCATGGCATTTGGAGAACCGACGAAGCTGGATATCGCCCGGAAACTGGCGATGGCGTTTGGCTATGTCGGCCTTATTGGCGGCGATGGAGTTCGGCTCAAAGTTGTTGGCGCCAAGCAGCCGCCGAGTGGAATCCTGCGAGGTCGATCTTCGGCATTTCGACTGATGGATTCGATCCAGCGTGTCGCCGATGAGAATGTCGCCGAGACGCTGAACGACGGTTTGCGATCCATCCTGCGGTCAAATCTACGCAACGGAATTCTGCTGATGATCAGCGATGGCCTCGATCCGGAATTGCCGGCCACCATCCGCGCATTCGGAGGACGAGGATTCGAAGTCTGGCATACTCAGGTTCTCAGCGACGCCGAGATCGATCCTGACCTCGAAGGGGATCTGCGCTTGCTCGATGCCGAGGGCTCGGGGTCAACCGAGATTACGATCAATCGAGACACGCTGCAACAGTACCGAGTCGCGCTCGATAACCACATTGCCGCTATCTCAGAAGCGGCAAGGCGCACGGGAGGTCACCACCTTGTCTTCCGAACCTCCGACGAAATTGAAAAAGTTTTCCTGCGGAAGCTGAAGCCTGCGGGGTGGTTCGAGTGAACCTACAGGTTCCCGCACACTTAGCCTGGCTGTTGCCGCTGGCGGGCATCATCGTTGCGCTTTATCTTCTGCGGATGCGACGCCGGGATGTTCGAGTTCCCGCCACGTTTCTTTGGCCGGAGCGCACCGAAGAAATCCGGGCCAACAGCCTCTTTCAGAAGCTCCGCTTTAACTGGCTGATGGTGCTACAACTCCTCATCGCCTGCCTGCTTTGCTTCGCCTTTTCACAGCCTCAAGTTCGTCAAGAAGGTTTGCTCGGAGAGACGACTGTCATTGTTCTCGACACGTCGGCCTCGATGCGAGCAACCGATGTC
>CAMFIS010000302.1 GCA_945952345.1 uncultured Fimbriimonas sp. | reverse complement strand
GTCATTGGTCTCGCCGCCAGTGGAACCACGCCGTTTGTGCTGAGCGCGATCAAACACGCCAAACAAAAAGGCTCTTGGACTTGTGGAATCTCTAACAACAAAAACACCCCGCTCTTAGAAGAAGCTGACCACGCCATCTTGCTCGACACAGGGCCCGAAGTTCTCACCGGTTCGACAAGGCTAAAGGCCGGGACGTCCCAAAAGCTGTGCCTCAATCGAATCTCAACCGGGGCCATGGTACTCAATGGCAAGGTAATCGAGAACCTCATGGTTGACGTGAAGGCTAAGAACGTCAAGCTTCGAGAACGCTGCATCCGCATTCTTTGCGAACTGTCGAATGCCACGAAAGACGAGGCACGGGAAGCTCTCGACAAATGCGATTACAATATCCGCGAAGCGCTGGACCACCTCAGCCGAGTTCAGGTCTCGTAAGCCCTAAGGCGTAAACACCTGAGCCTGACCGCGAAAGTCTCGGTAGTGCAAGGCAACCACGATGTAGAAAACGGGGAGGGATACGAGAAGCCCCACCACGCAAGCACAGATGCCGAGGCATACCACGATGCCGCCCACAAACGTTAAACCCACCATCGGCAAGATGTAGGGCATGATTCGGCTTGCGGATATTCGCATGGCTTCCCAAGCGCCGCAACCTTCTTTGGCGGCAATAATCGGAGCAAAACTCAGAGCGGCGCCTGCCACCATACCGGGGATGAGGCACATGTAAACACCCAGGGTAACCAGCACGTGGACCATAAGGCAAGCGAAGTAGACGGGCCAGAATTGTCGAAATCCGCCAAACAACGTGTTTACTGTGGTGCTTCCGGTATCCGCCTCTTCGATCGCGCAAAGCGCAATTCCGTAGGTTAACACCATGGCGAAAGCACTTGGAATGACTTGGACAACACCGCTAATCGCCAATTGCTTAAACAACACCCCAAATATCTCATCTCCCTTTGGATATTGCTGCACGCCCATCGCCGACCCGTACGTGAGGTAGTTGGCGAGGAGTGAGAACGGAAGCGATACCGCGTAGGAAATGACTATACAGAGCAGCGCGCCAACCACATAGACGCCGGCATTCTTCATCACCATCTTGTACGCCACCGCAAAGTAATCGAAGTAGACCCCGGGCGGACGCGTGGGCATGGCGGTATCCGTCGGAGCTTGTCCTCGGGGATAACTGGCAAATTGAGGGGGAGGCGTTTCCATCTCGCTTATCCTAGATTAACTTGCGTGTCGAACGGACCGGGTTGAACTTCTCGGAATTCGCGGTAGTGCAGAGCCAGGGTTACGTATTGAACCGGCAAACTGAAAATGAATCCGACGTAACACGCCATCGCGCCAAGACTCCCCACCATGGTTGCGACGAAGACTAGCAACGCCATCATCCACGCGTAGTTCTTGGTCATCTCGTACGATTTTTGTATCGACTGGATTGGCCCTAGTCCTTCATGGACGCAAATCGTAGGCGCGAAGACGAGGATGCCAGACAGGTAAAAGCCAGGCACGAAGCAAAGGATGCTTCCCAAGCCAATGAGCAGCTGCGTGATAAAGACCGTGCCGATCAGGGGCCAGAATCGCTTCATCGGCTTGAAGAAGGTGCTGATCGTCGTCGATCCGGTATCCGCTTCCTCGATCGCCAATGCGCAAAACCCTTGCGACAAAACCGCCATCACGAATCCGAGCCCGATCAAGATCACATAGAAACCGACGATTCCACCGATTTGCGATGCCGTGATCTCCTTCTGGTTTGGTCCCGCAGCAGCAAACGAGGCGAAGAGCAATGCGTACGCGATGATGATCCCGACGGCAAGCGCCCCAAACAAGATGCCTCCGCCGCCGAAATAAGCCTTTGGATTGGCGAATACTCGACGGAAAGCATCGCCGATGAACTCAAAGTACACGCCTGGGCCACGGCGTTGCGGACCTCCACCCCCTCCGCGAGGGTAGGCGGCATATTGGGGAGGTGGTGTTTGCATATCGGGTTATCTTACAGTCTGCCGCCCCTGCCTGTAAAGAACTTTACTTTTGGCGGCTAGGAACCCACGCGGTGGTTCGACCGCCAATCTGCTCTCGAACGATCTGCTGCCCTTCGATGAGATCCTCGCCTTTGGCCCCTCCCCAGCGATGGTGGAACAGCCAAGATTTGGGAAATTGTTCTTTGTCCGCCCCGACCTTCACCGCATGATCGAGCACGGTCTTAATCGCGTCGCGAATCTGTTTTGACTCCTTCGGCGAGAGCGAATTGCCGAGCCGTGACGGCCTGATCCCAGCCACATACAGCACCTCGTCGGCGATCCAGTTTCCGATCCCGGCGAAGACGGCTTGGTCGAGAAGTATCGCCTTGATCGGAGCGGACTTTTTCACGAGCTTCGCATGAATTTCTTCCGCCGACGGTAAGTCCAAGTACATGTCTCGACTGAGTTTCGAGATCGCCGGATCTTTGTCCGGCGACTCGCACAGCCAGATCCGGGAGAGGCGTCGGCCATCTGTCATCGCCACTCGACCGCCGTCCTCCGCCGTCAGCATCATCTTGAGGAACTTCGGACGACCAGCATCGTCATCCATCGGCGCATTGCCATGCTCACGCAGACGGATCGTCGGTGCGCCGATTTCGCGAACCCAGCCTGCCATGCCGAGGTGAGCAA
>CAMFIS010000301.1 GCA_945952345.1 uncultured Fimbriimonas sp. | reverse complement strand
CTTCGCTCGCAGGCTCGCTGCGACACCCTGGCTACGAGCTGTGATCCTCCGGATCAAGTTTGCATCTCGTCGAGAATTCATTCCTCACGACAGAATCCGAGGGTCTAGCATGAAGCCTCGAGGCGGCATGGGTATGAGATGGGCAGTCAGTAAGCATTCGACCCGAGGCAGCGACCTTTAGTGGGCAGATGCACCTCACCGCCATAGCGAAGCGAAGGAGGTTGCATTTGCTTTCCACAGCGAGACCTGTCTCGCGTCTAATTTCAGCGAAGCAGACTTCGCAGGCTAAAGCTCAAACAGGTTTGAGCACCCCCAAAGAACGGAATCGCACATTCGTTAGCCTCGGTTGGAAGGTCGGGACGCACTCCAAATTGAAGAACACTGGCAAGTTCGACGAAGAACTCGTGCTCGTCGAACTTGCCAGTGCCACGTCAAAGAAAGCTCCCTCAACATTACGAGCATCGAGGGAGCGGGGCCGCCGAGAAACGAGCTCTTTACTTGCCTTTCTCGTCTTTCAGCATCTGAATGATTTCCGCCGGCAAGTGGTTCTGCCAGCATTCTTCATTGATGCGCTTTTCGTCGTAGTCGCCCTTGATTCCAAGCAGATCGCGAAGGCTCGGTACTGTGGTTGAGCCGCCACCTTTCGCATACGTGTCGGTGATGATCGCTTCGATGTCGTGCCTACAGTCGCTGAGGTGAGCTTTCGTCACTGCATCGGTCGCTCGTGCCTGGGCGGCTACAACCTTCGGAAGCAAAACACGAAGCTCCTGTCGCATCAGCGGTCGAAGGTCGGTTTGGCTTGCACCAGCGCCGTTGATTCGCCCATCGATGGTCTTCAGGAAGTTTCGCTGCATGTTTCGGTCGGTGAGCGAGGTGGTGACCTTCGGCTTCTCGATTCCGAGGAAGGTGTCACCGACGACGTCTTTCACCAACTGAGAAACCGTGTACGCCTTGCCGGGGTACATGGCTTCGAAGTCCTGCAGATTGCGGACCTTTCGATCTGACAGCAGTCCGCGAAGGATGATCGACTGAGCCGTACTCGATTGATCGGAGTATCCGATCGGCTGAATCTTCTTGGCAATGGCCACATTCATCATCGGGACCGGCGGACGGACTCCCTTGGTCATCAACAGGTGAACCGCCTTGGATTGCTGCTCGGCTGAGACCGGAGTAAAGATGTCGCCAGGCCCGCGACCCACGTGATCATCGTGTTCCACGACACCGCCGACCATTGCTTGGACGTGCATCAGCTCCTGCAGCCATTGCTGGTAGATGGCGCTGTAGGCGTCCTTGGTCCGGTCGTACGATTTGCCGTACTTGGTCGTGGCCGGGATGAGATACGTGTTGGCGATTCGCTCCAAGTTCAGCAAGCCAAGTCGAGTGCCCTCGACCGGATCGTTGCCGATGATTTCCATCTGCATTTGCGGATCGGTACCCATGTACTTGTAGTTGCCAAAACGTAGCCAGGGATTGGTTACTTGCTGGCCCAGGAGTGCATCGAGAGTCGATGTCTCTTCGTCCGGAGTCGAAGCTTTAATCGGCATGTAGCCATACTTGATCGCGAACTTATCGTAAGGACCAACACTTCCGATTGTGTTCCGGACGCCGTCCCCCGGCTGTGCGATGTAGTTGTATCGCGAGTAGCTCATGATCGACGACGCTACGCCGTACTTGTCGGTGAAGGCGGGGTCGCGGAGCTGAGCCACCGAGTAGGCGGCGCTGGCCTTAAAGTTATGCTCAAGGCCAAGGGTGTGCCCGACTTCGTGCGTCACGACGTACTTGATGAGCTTGCCCATGAGTTCATCGGAGATCGGGAGCTTCTGGGCCTGAGGATCGATCGCGGCGGCTTGCGAGAAGTACCAATTCTCGACGAGGTTGACGATGTTGTGCCACACGATCACGTGGGCGGAGATCGTCTCACCGCTGCGGGGGTCTTGGATGGAAGGTCCAACCGCGTTCTCAGTTTCGCTCGGAGCCCAGCGGATGACACTGAAGCTTGCGTTTTCCGGATCCCAATCTGGATCCTCTTCCTTGGTTGGAGCGATTTTGCCGATGATGGCATTTTTAAAGCCAGCGGCCTCGAATGCGGGCTGCCAGGCTTCGATGGATTGTCGAACGACTTCCTTCCATTTGTCCGGCACTTCGCGTCCAACGTAATAGACGATCGGCTTGACCGGCTCGCTGAGTTCGGCGTTCGGATCCTTCTTCACCAGTCGGTAGCGGTTGATGTACTCAACCGTGGTGGCCGGTCGCTCGGGTCCACCGAACACGGTGAAGCCAGTGGTGAAGTATCCGATTCGGGAATCCTTCAGTCGGCCCATCATCGGAGTGTCGGGAAGCTGAACGAGGCTGTAATGGACCACGGTTGTGGCTCGGCTGGAATCGAATCCACCGCCGCCGCCACCCAGGAACTGAATGTTTCCGCCAACTCGGCCCATCATGAACGTGAGCTGCATACGGACTTCGATATTGGTGGGGAATGCTTTGACTTTTTCGATGGCCGTCTTGCTGCTATCCACGCCCATCGCACCGGGCAACGCTGCGCGGACGCTGAAGTCTTGCGGGTCGGAGTTGTAGAAGGAGGTCATGTCGATGACCACGCTCTTGTTTGGACCTTCGGCGTAGACGTCGTAGTTCATCAGGATCGGCTCGATCGAGTTCAACTCGATGCCAAGAGACGCTCCCTTGTCGGGGCCACCCGGACGGGTGGAAACGTCGACATCCTTAATCTGAACTTTCTTGTCCTTGCGCACGAAGCGAATCGTGCGG
>CAMFIS010000300.1 GCA_945952345.1 uncultured Fimbriimonas sp. | reverse complement strand
GCTTTGCACCCGAGTGCATGAAGTCTCGCAGTCGATGCCCAAGCTTCGTAGAGGCGGGTTTCATGCGCCCGATCGTCACATGCGGCACAAACGGCTCATCCGAAGGAAACACGGTTGCCAAGGCGTTATGAATCGCGGAAAGATCACCCTTCAGTACGTCTACGCCGAGCCACAGAATGCCAGGGCGTTTGGTGTCTGGAAAAGCATTGATCGATCCGACCGACAGCTTAACCTCTTTCAAGCCTGCCAGGGCTTCGGCCGCCAACGACTGCACTGCCGCAGCATCTTCATCGCCGAGAAACATCAACGTCAGGTGCCACCTGTCTGGCGCGACCCACTTCAGACCCTGCCGATCCAGTTTCTCCTGAACCTTCGGAACGTAGTCCGATAGTTGCTGACGTGCGATGGGCGAAAGATCGAGAGCGAGAAAGAGTCTCATGGATTCGTGCGAATGTCGCGCATCCATTTTGCATGAAAATCGAGGAAGAGTCGATTGCGGCCGCCCGCATGCGCAGTTAATCCCTTCAAATTAGCGGGAACCGTGGGGATGGTTTTCGGGAAATAAGGGTCGACGAGGAGTTCGACATCGGCCACGCCATTTGCTTGACCAACGATCGGATCGTTGGCGGAATTCAAATCTTCCATCGCCTGCTCGGCCGATTTGCCCCAGAAGTCTTCGATGTTCACCGGATCATCGGGCCGGTCGAACCGCCACATCCAATACCGAGTATCACCCTGTTTCACCTGGACAGTCTCTCCAACCACGGTGTTCGTCGTCGCTGGGCAAGACCAGACTTCTTTGTTCTTGAGATAGGGATCGAGAATAATCTGAGCCCATCCCGTGCGCGGGTCAGAAGGGGGCCATGTCGTCCACGGGCGATATCCAAGCGAGACCTTGAGGTCGCGGCGATCCGGAATTCGGTCGTCGTAATCCGAAAGGTACAGCACGAATCCGGTGCCAATCTGCTTCATGTTCGACAGGCAGGCAATCCGCTTGGCCGAGGCTTTTGCCGCCGCGAAAACAGGGAAGAGGATCGCGGCGAGAATTGCGATGATGGCGATCACCACCAGCAACTCGATAAGTGTAAATCCAGACCTTCCAAGCCGCGCCGACATATGAATACATCCTTCGACGCAGTTTCTTGAGAAATGTTTGCAAGAACCTCGGTAGAAGTCCCATCCAGTTTAGCACCGACAAAATGAAAGAGCCTATCGGAAATCCGATAGGCTCAAACCTTCCATGTCCAGCGGGCCGTTAGGGATTCGTTCGAGGATCTTTCTGCCACTTGGCGTGGAAGTCCAGGAAGAGTCGGTTCTTGCCACCGCGGTGGGCGGTGAGTCCCTTCAGGTTTGGAGCGACGGTGACCACGTTCTTGGGGAAGTATGGGTCGGTGACAAGCTCGGTCGCGGAGTCGCCGAATGGCTGACCGATGGCGGTGTTCTGCGCGGTGTTCAGGTCGGCGACGGCCTGTTCGACCGTCTTACCCCAGAAGTCTTCGAGCGGAATGATGGTGTCTGGCCTGTCGAAGCGCCACATCCAGTAGTTGGAATCGCCCTGCTTAACCTGGATGGTTTCCCCAACGGTGGTTTTTTCCCCCGATGGGCAGGACAAAATAAACTTGGACTTAACGTAAGGGTGGAACACGACTTCGGCCCAGCCGCAACGCGGGTCGGTCGCCGGCCAGTCGCTCCACGGCTTGTATCCCATGCTCAGCTTGAGGTCGCGGCGATCCGGCATGCGGTCGTCGTTGTCGGTGGTGTAGAGTACGAAGCCGGTTCCAATTTGCTTCATGTTGGAAAGGCAGACGGTTTGCTTGGCCGAGGCTTTGGCCTGAGCGAAAACGGGAAA
This sequence comes from uncultured Fimbriimonas sp., assembly GCA_945952345.1. Taxonomy (GTDB): domain Bacteria; phylum Armatimonadota; class Fimbriimonadia; order Fimbriimonadales; family Fimbriimonadaceae; genus Fimbriimonas. The sequence continues at coordinate 953 of CAMFIS010000300.1, read as the reverse complement.
GAGGATCGAGGAGAGGATTGCGATGATGGCGAGGACGACCATCAATTCGATGAGCGTGAATCCGTTCGCTCGGTTTGACATTCGGTTGTAAGTGACATTCTTCATCCTAACAAGAAGGGCTGCACTTCTCACGCCAATCAGATGCCATTCTTAAATTGAGGTAGAAAGTTCAAACAAAAAAACCGATGAAATACCAGGCAATGACCCGACTTTCGACCCAGAGTCGGCAGACACTTTTCTTACTTCATGGCCTTGGGAGCGATGAGCGGGACATGTTTGGCCTGGCCCAAATGCTGGATCCGCACGTCGAAGTCATCTGCCTTCGCGCGCCAAGCACGTATGGACCGGGCTACGCCTGGTTCGATATTCAGTGGACCAGTACGGGCATCCACGTGGACGAGGACGAGTTCTGGACGGCGGTTGGGAGCTTGGCCCACGAGATCCTCAGCTACGGAATCGAGCAGCCGATGGTGGGCGGGTTTAGCCAAGGGGCGATGATGTCTCTCGGTCTTGCAACACGCTACCCGCAAGTTCCTTCAGCGATCGCACTGCTGAGTGGACGGGGATTTCCGGATCCAGCCGCCGGCTTCACCGGCCCGATCTTCCAGGCACACGGCAAATACGACGACGTCATTCCCATCGCCGACGCACGTCAACTGAACCTAGAGCTAAAGTCCCACGGCGACCGCTACGAATACCACGAGTACGAAATGGGGCACTGGATCGACGAAAGCGAGCTTCGCGACTTCAATCGGTGGCTGGCAGCCAGGCTCTAAACGTCGAACGAAGCCGGATTAAAGTGTGCCTTGAATTCCGGCGCGTTCCACATGAATGCCAGGGGCAAACAAAACGGAGCGAGGCAGCACGTCGTGACCCCCAGGCAGATGTTCATAAACCCTCCCAACCACCATTTTCGAGTTCGGACGGGCTTCATCACCGAGAGAGCGGTCGCG
>CAMFIS010000299.1 GCA_945952345.1 uncultured Fimbriimonas sp. | reverse complement strand
GCGCACTGCTCTTTGGCGATCACCTCGCCGAGGGTCATGAACGGAATGTCGTGGGAATTCATCAGGTCGGGATGGTTCGAGCTGGTGAACTCGCCGCCCTCGCTGTTGCTATCGATCAGCACCGTGGGCTTGGTTTTTCCACCCACCGAGAGGAGCTTCACGAAGTCGATCGCGGCTTCCTTCAGGTGCATGTTCTGCATTAGCCGAGCGCTGGTTACCCAGACTTCTCCCTTGCCGAGCTTGTATCGCGCCAAGCCGCCGTTACCAAAGATTTCCCAGCCTTCGCTCGCGCCGAACTTTTGCCACATCGCGCCGGGGAAGGTCGCCTTTACGAGGCCGAGTTGCCCGCCCGGATCGAAGGTATCGCTCTGGGCCGCTTCGACCTTCAGCGGCGACGGCAGCCAGTCGGTCTTGAACTTGCCGAAGTCTTGTTGGAGGATGACGAGCTTAAGGCCGTTGCGAATCGGTTCGATCAGCTTGCGCTTCGCCGTCTTGTTGAAGCCGCTGAAGAATTGGGCTCGAGTTCCGATGAGCATCGCACCGTAGCGATCAGCCGAAAGAGAAGCCGGATTGAGGAAAGTCAGGGCTTCGTCGGCGGCATAGATCTGCGGGGTAGGACCCGGGAGAGACGGGATTACTTTGTATGGGGTATCGGTGTCTACTTCTGGGATTAGAATTCCTACCTTGCCGTAGTAGACTTCCGCCGAGATTGCATGGCCGAACTTTTCTCGCTTAAATGTCGCCTCGAAATGATTGCCGACTTTTGCCATCGGAATCCGATGGAAGAAAGTCGAACTTGGAAGTGGCTTGACTTTCAAAAATGCTTTTTCAGCACCTGCCGCATCCGACGTTATGCACAGAATATTCGGACCTTTTTGCTTCCAATTTAGTTCGAATCGATCCGGCATATAAGGGATGTGGTCGATTACAGATGGGACAAGACCGTCTTTGCTCGGCTTCTTAGGAGTGGATTCGGGCTTTGGGAATTTTGCCGCCTCGGCTTGAACTTTCTTGAACTCCTCGGCCCATGAGAACGTGTTTGTGTGCATTCGCAAGCGTTCGGTAAACGGTCGATAATAGTTGTTCGATGCGAGGATTTGATATGCCCTTAAAGCGGATTGGTACCAATCATAGGCTCCCGCGCGCAATTCTGTGGAATCAGATGCAGAGCTTAGAGCTCCCTCAAATCGACACCAATAGTAAGTGCTGAGGGCGAGCTCGAGCTTGATTGATGTAGCAATCTCTTTCGATCGAAGGTTGTTGATTTTAGGTTCAAACTCTGTTAACCATCCATTGTGTCCGTAGTATCGACCCCTAGGGTCGAGCCCGTTTGTCGCATCGTTGGCGAGTTGTTCTTGAAGGGAAGTGTAATTTGAGCTGTCAAATCCTTGAGTAGCCAAGTACAGATTCGTATCTCCACCCCACTCTAGCTCCGGTGCATGATTTCTATGGTCTGGCCCTAGGCTGTAAGCCATGAAAGCTTCAGGAATCAGAAGGCTTGCCTGCTTCCACGCTTCGACTAACTTCTCCGAATCTGGACCGAGCAACTCCTTGGCGCGGGCGTCGAACGTCGCTTCTGGCGTCGTCGGGTCGTAGCCCAGGCGCCCCCAAGTCATCCAATACATCTCGTCGCGCTGGTGGATCCAGTCGCAATACTTGTCTTCTTTGTGGGCCAAGTAGTAGTCCGGCGACTTCGGATAGTACGCGTCCTCGCCCTCGATGGTGTAGCCACTCGCGGTGCCGACCTTCATCTCGTTGATCGACCGGCGAACCCACATTGGGTTGTAAAACGGGAAGACGCGATGGGTGCCGTTGGCTCGCACCTGCCACACGATCTTGTACGGCTCGCTGGGCCAGGTTCCTCCACCGGTAGCTGGGTTGCCTTCCCAAGTTTTCGCGCTCTTTTCGTTGCCCGAATCGCTCAGGTAATCCTCAAACGAGTAGCTGCCCCAGTTGGCCATGCGTCCGCCCGCGACCATGTAGGGCGAACCCCATTGCTCGCCGTTGTACTTAATCTCGACCGTAAAGTCTTTACTCGCACGGGCGAGGGGAAGCACGCGCTGCTTCCGCGTAATCCAGCTTCGCGTCACGATCGGAATCTCGCGTCCGCTCGCCTTCACCGCCTCGGTGTAGCACTTGAAGAACGACTCGCTGCGACCGCTTTCGCCGATTCGATATCCAATGGCATCGAGGCCCGGGGCCTTGCGGATCATCTGCTCGACGACTTCCTTGGTGTACTTGTAGATGCTGGGCTCGCTGGTGTCGTAACCCGGATTCGGATTTTGCGGGATTCGCAGGTTCGCTTCGTAGGCCATCAGAGAGACGCGAATTCCTCGCGAGTGGGCCATGTCGATGATGTGATTAAGCTGCGCGAGGTCTTTGTCTTTGACGTCTTGCGGCACGCCGACCTTGGGGAACGACGGACTGGTGACGAAGTAAGCGTACAGGTTGGGCGCGTTGGTGATGCTCACGTCCCATCCGCCATGGATGTCGAGCCAGTTGAGGCGGGAGTGCGCCATCAGGTCCAGCAAGGTCTTCCAGTAATCCTCGTTGTGGAACCAGTACCGCTTCGGGTCGGTCAGGGCGGCGACGTCGTAATCGGTGTCGTTCTTCTCGTAGTTCCACGGCAGGGTCATGAACAGGTTGAGGCCGCGGTCGTTGAGGAATGGTTTGTTCGAGACGTTGGTCGTCCAGGCTTTGTCAGGTTGCTGGTGCAGCCGCTCAGCGAACTCGAATGCGCCGTACATCGCTCCGGCCGCGTCGCTCCCCACGATCCCGACCTCGCCGCCCTCGGCGGGCAGCGAGCACGCC
>CAMFIS010000298.1 GCA_945952345.1 uncultured Fimbriimonas sp. | reverse complement strand
CGCTGTACACTCCGTGTACGCTGAGCGGACCTTCCCGCCCAGCAGGTCTCTCGAACGGGTCTGCGTTGATCTCATATCCATGCGAGAAAGCAGGCGGATTTTAGTATCTCAAGTTCCAATTGATTCGATGCATGCCCGCACTCATCGACAAGGGCGAGAGCTTCTCGATCCAGAAGTCTGGCACCGGAGGCGGACCGTCATTTGTAGGCTTGATTGGATCGCTCGACATCGTTCGAACCACTTTTCCACTCGCATCGCTGATCTCGATCAAGACTTTGCTGCCCGCGTCGTGGCCGAGATAGTAGTAGATCAGCGCGCCGACCGGTGGGTTCAACGCATGGGGAACCTCGGGCGGATACGGCGTGTCGCCGTTCACATTTCGCCGAACCCGGACCGCGTCCCCCGGCTTGAAGAGCACCGACGGCTGATTCACCATGTCGGCGGTCACTTGGCGCAAAGGCGAAATGTCATCCAGCACCCAGAAACTTCGGCCATAAGTGCCAACCACGAGGTCGTTGTCCTTCACCACCATGTCGCGGTACGACGTGTTGGGGGAGTTCAGAACCAGCGATTGCCAGGTGTCGCCATCGTTGAACGAGACGTACGTCGAGCTCTCGGTTCCGGCAAACACCAAACCGCCGCGCTTCGTGTCCGCTCGGATCACGCGGGCGAAACTGCCGCTCGGTTGATCCGTCGGAAGGCCGTTCACGATCTTCGTCCACGTCTTGCCGAAATCTTTGGTTCGATAGAACCACGGCGTGTAATCGCCCGTCGTGTGGTAATCGATGGCGACATAAGCCGTTCCCGTGTCCACATGCGAGGCGTCGATCGCCGAAATATCAGCGCGTCGAGGGTTGGGCAGATTCGGAATCGTGACGTCGTCCCACGTTTTGCCGTGGTCCTTCGTGACCTTCACCAAGCCGTTGCTGGTACCGACCCATATGATGTCGCCGTTCACGCTGGATACCGAGAACGATTCGATGGAGCCGCCCGCGTTGGTGGGAAGCTGACGGTCGAACATGGCGTCCGGATCGTCGTCATCGTCATCCATGTCGTCGTCATCGGCCGATTTCTGGCCCCCAGCGCCACCCGGTCTCGCCTGGTTCTGCGGCTGACCTGGCTTGGGTTCCTCACCCTTCGGATATCCGAGGTCGGGGCTCAACTTCTTCCAGTGAACTCCGCCATCGGTCGAAGCCATCAGGCATTGGAATCCGGCAAGAAGCTCACGAGGATTCGTGGGCGAGAACGCTAAGGGCTGATTGCCAACTTTGCGAAGACCCAGTCCAGATTCGATGTTGGGGCTCACGTTCACCGCTTGCCCGTTGGGATACACCGTCTTGACAATTCCGCCGCCGGAGCTGCCCGCATACGTGATCTTCGGATTTAGCGGATCGGCGACGATGGAGCCGAACTCGTATCCCGGATGAGGGAGCCAATCGAGTGGCGTGATCGCGCCGAAGTTGCCACGGCTTGCGGTGCCGACGCTGCCACTATCTTGCTGGGTGGCGTACACCCAGTACGGAAATTGGTTGTCGACGCAGATGTGATACACCTGCGCCGTGGCTTGGTTGTACCAAGAACTCCAGGTGAGTCCGCCGTCGAGAGTGATGGTCGCCCCTTGGTCAGAACCAAGCAGGATTCGATTGCCATCGGTTGGATCGAACCAAAACTGTTGCGGGTCGTCGCCGCCGGGCGCGCCTTTGAAGCCGGTAAACGTCTTTCCGCCATCGAGGGATCGGTAGCTGCAAGTGTTAACCACGTACACGATGTCGGGGTTCTTAGGGTTTACGTACACTCCGCAGTTGTAGCCGCCTTGGCCGTTAGCCACGCGTCGGTCACTGGCGTCCATCTGCTTCCAGTTGCCGCCTCCATCGTCGGAGCGATAAAGGCCGAAATTACCGACGATGAACATGCGCTGAGCATCGGTGCCTTGGGCAATCGCGACGCTGGTTCGACCGGCAAGGGTTGGAAGGCCATGCCCCTTGATCTGCTTCCAGGTCAAGCCCTCGTCGTGGGAAATGTAGAGTTGAGTACCGTTGTTGGTTTGTCCATTCTGACCACCGCCGGGAGCATTCGGTCCGGTGCGGAGCGCGCCAGGAGCGTTGTAGTGCCGAATCGTGGTGGCGAGCATCGTTTCCGGATGGTCGGGCGCCCACGCGATCTTTTGGATTCCGGTCTGTTGGTCGACGAAGAGCGTCTTGGTCCACGTCGTTCCGCCGTCCGTGCTGCGGTAAAGGCCGCGGTCGTCGCTCTCTTTGTGGATATTTCCCTGAGCCGCGACCATGACCAGGTTCGGGTTATGAGGATCGACGAGGATGGAGGGAATTTGTTTCGTCTCGTCGAGGCCCATGTGTTTCCAGGTCTTGCCTGCGTCGGTGGATTTATAAACGCCGTTGCCTTCGTTGATTCCGCCACCGGTGATGAGATCGCCCATGCCGACATAGATGATGCTAGGATCGGAGGGGGCGACTTCGACCGCACCTACCGACGAGGCTTCCTTCACGGAGTCCATGATCGGGTACCAGGTCGTGCCAGCGCTGGTGGTCTTCCAGACTCCACCGAGAGGCATGCCCATGTAAAATGTCCCCGGCTGGCCGATCACACCGGAAACGGCGGCGACTCGTCCACCACGGAACGGACCGATGTTGCGCCAAACCAAACCATCGTACAGTTTTGAATCGACTTGGGCAAAAGATTGAGCGGCGGAGATGCCAACAGCTAACCTGGCAAGGCATCGCGTTATCGAACGAAAGTAACTCATGAATTCCCTCACCTTCGTCCTGAGTGAGACGAAAGTAGCACCATCTTACGCCAATCGGTGGGTCATTGGGAATATTCCGACTCGTAAGATTCTTCGTGACCCATTAAACTGGAACTAACAAACGCGACCGCGCATCCTCCTGCCATGCTCACCACTCCCCCTGTCGCCCTCCCCGCACACCAC
>CAMFIS010000297.1 GCA_945952345.1 uncultured Fimbriimonas sp. | reverse complement strand
GCTCAATCCGTTGGTTGGCGGACGGACGATTCTTGGCGGCGTCCTGGGAGGATGGCTGGCGGTGGAGATCGCCAAGCGGCGGATGGGAATCCGGACTTCAACCGGGCCGCTTTGGGCTTTGGCGATGCCGGCGGGTGAGTTCTTCGGGCGCATCGGATGTTACTTCAATGGATGTTGTTATGGCAAAACATGTACATATCCATGGGCGATCTATCAGCACGGAGCCGAGCGACATCCGACCCAATTGTATATGGCTGGCTCTTCGTTAGCCATCTTCGCTATCTCCTGGGCGCTTCGCGATCACCCCAAAGTCTTTCCGATTTACATGATGCTATGGGCGGGAAGTCGGTTTGTGATCGAGTTCTTTCGGGAGCCGGTAGGACCGTCTAGCGGATTGTCGTTGGCGCAGATTGGATGCTTGGGAATTGTGGCGGTTATTGGATTTGGATTCATTCGTACCGCAAAAAGCAGATTTACAGACAGGAGCCAAATCATTACAATTCAAGGAGTCGGCGATGAGTGACGAACCAATCGAGATAACCGCAATACCGTGTCCCAATTGCGGGCACGCGATTCCCATCGGCCAGACCTATTGCGAGGGATGCGGCATTGGTGATCCTTCTTCGAAGAAGAATCCTCCCATTTCGGTTCAATATCAGGCCCCCAAGCCCGAGGAACCGGCGGGGTCGATCCCCCCACAAATGAGTATTCCACCCGATAATGGGCCGACCCATCGTTGTCCAAACTGCGGTCATTCGATCCCGAATGGAACGAGCTATTGCGCCAACTGCGGCATGGGATCTCGCCCGTCGTACGGTCCAGTTGTAGGCTCAAAGCAAAAGACGCCGACCTGGGTGTGGGTCCTCATATTTGTCCTCGGACTTCCGCTTCTTTGTTGCGGCGGATGTTTCCTCATGACCGCCCTTAGCAGCGTTGGAGGTAACTATCAACCGCCTGCCCCGAGCCGCTAGACCGTGTTATAGCGGCACGAAGTTGATGAGAACGAAGAAGTTCAAAGCGGTTAGTGTGGCGACGGGGGCGATCCTCATCTTCGTCGCGCCATTGGTTATTTGTGGCGGCTGTCTCAATGTCTCCTTGGAAAGCGGATCCTCGACGATCGTAGGTGTTTCCTTCTTCCTCGAAGTCGTCTCGCTCATCGCCGGTATCATGCTGTTCATTCGAGGCAAGCAACATGAGTGACCCATCCACATTGGAAGCCCGTTCCGAAAAGCTTGGCCGCCTCGCCTTTGCTTATTGCAAGATCGCCACGTTGTCGTTGCTTGCAGGCCGATTCGTTCTGCCGGTGGCGGCAACCCTCTCTGCGGGATTCTTCATCGTTAGCTACTTCCAGGGCAAGAAGGATACAAAGTGCTACCTGAAATACCCTCTCGTCGCGGCGGCTTTCTGGATTGTCGTCCTAATCTTTTGGGTTGCGCTCCACCGCTTCCCGCAGTGGTTTCCTTCGTCAACCGTGTGGTTCTATCCCTAGGATGTAGAGAAAGTTCTGGACAAAGTTCGATTGACTTAGGTTCAGATTGACAAAAGAATCATCAAAACTCCTCTCTGGATACTCGTTAGACTTAAGTTGATCGGCAGTGGCCGATCGATGAATGCTATCCATTGGGGAAAACATGAATTCAATTAAATTTGCCATCGTTGGCTTGTCTGAGATTGGCCTTGCAGGCCTCTCTCAAGCGGTCATCCTCGTTCCGGACACGTTTACGTCGTTGCCCGGCAGTCTCACTCCGGGAGGAACCGTTGTCGAGGACCTCATCACGCCGTTCTCGTTCACGGCTTACGGGGGAACGGTCTCCGGAACCGTACAAAACCGCGTCGTTAAGAAGGCGGACGGTACTTACTTCTTCGCATGGCGCGTCTTCAACGACGCGAATTCGTCGGGGGTTATCAGCAACTTGCGACTTGGGAATTTCTTCCCAAGCGTGTACGACGGCGACTTCGACACATCGAGTCCAGGCGACACTCAGCCGCTGTCCGCCTACCTCTTTAGTTCGCCGGCTGGCTCCTTCAACGTCAACTTCTTGGATCCAGCAGGTGGCGGCGGGTTAGGAGCCGGACATTCGTCGAAGATGTACTACATGGACACGAATGCCACCGCCTACGACCAGTCGGCCATCTATGACCTTGCGAACGTCGGCTTTACCGAAAACAGCAGTATTTTCTCGACATTCGCGCCGGTACCGGAGCCTGCATCCATGGCCGCGCTAGCGGTCGGCCTCGCCGCCCTGGCGAGAAAGCGTAAGAAAGCTTAGCTTGCTTCGACTTGGAACATGAGCCCAGATATACTGGGCTCATGTTCCCTTGCGTTACCGCATTTGTCGCCATCGCCCTGCAGGGGCCCAAGGTCGAATTCGATAAGACCCAACTCGATAAGTTAGCCCGATTCACTCGAGAGTCGGAAAGGCTTGCGAAAGACAAGTACACCTCCATCGCCGACGTGCTTGGGATTTCGAAAGAGGGCTTGACCGACGTCAAGATCATCATCGACTTCAACTACGATGGCGTTGCTGCCACGAGCGGTAAGGTCATCCGAGTATCAGCCAAATATGCCGCCGGGCACCCAGACGACACCGGCTGCGTGTACCACGAGCTTTGCCACGCCGCGCAGGCTTACCCTCGATACGATCCAGTTTGGCTGGTAGAGGGCATTGCCGATTATGCTCGCTGGTTCGTCTATGAACCGGAAAGCAAGCGACCAGTGGTGAAGAAGTCGAAGGCGAATGCTCGAGCGAGCTACCGAACAACGGGCGCATTCCTCGACTGGGTTCTTCGGACGAAAGACAAGGAAATCGTGCACCAAATGAATAAGGCTCTCCACGACGATGTGTACAAGGAAGAGCTTTGGAAGGAGTACACAGGCTCGACGCTGGATGAACTTGCCGAGCAGTGGAAAGCGACGCTTTCCGACTAGAGCACAGAGCACAGAGCACAGAGCACAGAGCACAGAGCACAGAGCACAGAGCA
>CAMFIS010000296.1 GCA_945952345.1 uncultured Fimbriimonas sp. | reverse complement strand
ACAGAGCACAGAGCACAGAGCACAGAGCACAGAGCACAGAGCACAGAGCACAGAGGGAGCAGCGTGGGCTATTCGGCTTCGATCGTTCAATCGCCGCATTCGATCCCCTCCATCCCTGCACCCTTCCTTCCCGAGGAGGAAGGGACTAAAGCAACTCAAAGCTCGCGGCTCAAAGCTCAAAGCTGACCCTCACCTGCTATCCTTACCAGTATGGCTCGCGCGGATAAAGGACTGATCGCCGACATCGTGCGGCCATTCGACGTGTTCTTCGTCTTCGTCGGCGAGATCTCGATCCTGTTCATGGACGCGGTCAAGCGGCTTGTCACGAGTCGGTTCGAGGTCAAGGAAACGCTTAATCAGATGGCGTTCGTCGGCGTCAACTCGGTGCCGATCGTGGCAATGACCGGGTTCTTTTCCGGCGCGGTTTTGTCGCTCTACATCTCGACTTTCCTGCTCAAGTACGGTGCGACTTCGTTCGTTGGCGCAACCGTTGCGCTCTCGATGACGCGGGAGATTGGCCCGGTTCTGGCGGGCATCATGGTGGCCGCTCGATGTGGTTCCGCGATGTCGGCTCAGATCGGCACGATGTCGGTTACCGAGCAGATCGACGCCTTGAAGATGCTGAGCGTGCATCCGACGAATTACCTCGTGGTGCCCCGTGTGGTAGCGTCGGTGCTCATGCTCCCGATACTGGGCCTCACGTGCGTTTGGTCGGGCTCATTTGGTGGTTGGCTTGTGGCGGTACAAGAAGGCGTGCCGAGCGGCTCTTACCTTTCTTCGGTCAGCCAATTCACACAGACTTCGGACCTGTTAGGCGGCCTCTACAAGACGCCGGTCTTTGGTCTCATCATCGCGTTGGTGGCGTGTCAGCAAGGTATGCGGACAACGAATGGTGCGGTGGGAGTTGGCCGTGCGACGACCAACGCGGTCGTCATCAGCATGGTGCTGGTGTATGTGACGAACTTCATCCTGGCTCGACTGATGAACTAAAAAGGGATTCTCGACTAGGCGACCTCTATCAACTTTGCGGCTGGACTCTGGCACATGCAATCGCAACGGATTTGAACCACCCTCGAAGGCGACAACCGAACTCTTGACTGCTTGAGCCTCAGGCGGCTTGCGAAACGGTCGCGAGGTTTGCCTGTGCATTCGAATGTGTTGGATCTAGCACCAGCGCTTGCGAATAGCACTGCACAGCCGCTTGATCGTGGTTCATCTGCGCCATACAATTGCCCAACACGAACCAACCTTCGGCGAAGTCCATGCGCTGGCGTAGGCCGAGTTCATAGACCTGAGCTGCCTGCGGGTAAGCCCCGAGGCGATAGAGCAGGTCCCCGAAATTGAACGCCGCATTGGCATCTGAAGCATCGGTTTGCAACGCCAACTGAAACCTCTCGAGCGCTGCATCGGTGTAACCTAGCCGGTCGCATGCCCGGGCCCAGTTGACATAGACCGCGGCGGATGCCTCGTGGATATCGAGGAATCGCTGGAATCCTCGATTCACTAAAGTCAAATCCTTTGTTTGTTCGAGGGCGAGCACCCAGTCGTTCCAGACCTCGGTGTTCTCAGGTTGGGCGTTCCAAGCAGTTTCGTATGCTTCGCACGCCGCCTGGACCGAACCGCGAGAGAGATAAATGGCCCCCAGTCCACGCCATGCCAGTGTCGTGTGGCGCGCATCGGCAAGAGCGATTTTGTAATCCGCCTCCGCTTCTCCAAGATGGCCAAGCTTCTCATGGGCCATGGCTCGTCCGAGGTGAGCGGGAAGGAATCCGGGCTGTCGCTGAAGCGTCTCTTCGAACAAGGCGAGCGACTCTTCCCATCGTCCAAGATGGCCAAGAATCTGACCGTACAACGCGTGTCTTCGGAAGTCGGCGATGCCCTTGTCGCCAATACAACCCGCCGGCCATTCAAGTTTCAGAGCCCTCTCCATCGTCTCGAGCGCGTCGTCGACCTTTCCAGAATTGAATTGAATCGTAGCCCGTAAATATTCATTGATGAGTCCACCGTAAGCCGTCTTGTCGCAATCGGCGCAAGCGGCGAGACCTTCTTCCCGTCGAGCAAGGTTCTCATACGAGGACACCAAGACTTGGAAAGCCGCGTGGCCGTACTCGACTCCTGAGGAAGGCATATGGGTCACGCACTTCTTGGCAACCTCGAGCGCCTTGGCAAAGTCTTGGGCGACGAAGTAGGTGTTGGCGAGGTTAAACAGATGGAACGGATCGTTCGGATGCTTCTCGACCACGCCGGTGAGAATCTCCAGTGTTCGCTCAACCTTCTTCTTCTCCTCCAAAAACGCCTGGCGGTAGCCATCGTGATGAATTCGGCAATCCGGAAGTGGAGTCCAAGGCAGTCCCAGCGCCATCATCGACGGCGTGATCTGCTCGTGGATCGGCTCGGTAAAGTGGATTCCCTCGATGCGTCGGAAGAGGCGCGTCGGGTTGTGAACAAACTCGGTGGTGGTGCCGCTATCGTCAAGGTAGTTAACGATCTCTATGCTGTATCCGCCGATGTGGGGGCGGACGATTCCCTTATGAAAAGCTTCCAAACAGGAAGGGTCGAGTTGCTCGTCGGCGTCGATCCATAGCGCCCACTCGCTGGTGGCAAGCTTCAGCGACTCGTTACGAGCCGCAGCAAAATCGTTGATCCAAGGAAAGTGTCCGATAACCGCGCCGTACTTTTCGGCAATGGCGATAGTTTCGTCGGTGCTGCCGGTATCGACCAGCACGATTTCATCGACGATGCCCTGCAGGCTATCGAGACATTTCGCGAGGTGCTTGGCTTCGTTCTTGGCGATCATACACGCCGAGATTCGAACACCAACTCCGACTTCCGGAGTGTAGGGGTGTTGCGTTAGCCAATCATCCGCTGGAACGTCGGAACGTTCGAGCTTTCTTGCAAGAAGCTGTCGGCAATGGAAATAACGCGAGAGAAGAAGCTGAAGATCATGTTTTCGTGGTGCGGTTTGGATTTCGTCAAAACGTCGGGCGGAAGCTTCTTC
>CAMFIS010000295.1 GCA_945952345.1 uncultured Fimbriimonas sp. | reverse complement strand
CTCTTAATTCGAGTCCTCCATATGGAAAGAGCGAGTGAAGCAGAAAATGAGCCAAAAGACGTCAAACAAAAGATCAGTACCGACATTCTTACCAAATTTTCGTGGCCCACGGCTTCGGGTCTTGTCAGAGCCCCTCGCTCTAGCGCTCCAGTTAAATACGAGAGCAGGCCAAGTGGGTTGACAAAAAGCCAACAACAGCCATAAAGCGCCCAGGCAACGACAATCCAAGGAAACGTTCTTTGGCGGACACCCACGATCTCGCGACAATAACGAATTTTCCCGTCGAACCCGACGACGACGGACTCTTCAGTCAGATGTCCCTGAGCGATGAACCTTTCGATCTCCGAAATATGATAGGGCCCAGTACGGCCAGCTGGAGTTTGAATGAAATATCGCTGGGAACCACTATTCATTGATACATGCCATTCTGAGAAAGGATAATCCCAGCTACAACAATTGCGATTGCGGCGACAAAGCCTACGATTCCTTGCTTGCGTGAAGTATTGGCCATCATCATGCAAATGCTGATCAGAAGTCCAATCGCAAACGATATCGCAAAGAGATCGGCCAGGTGCTGAAACTGGGTAATCCGCTCCATTCGGTCCGCTTGCCACTTTGCAGCCATCTCTGGAGTGTCGTCAGGAGTGGCAAGATTATGGAACATCCGATCCAGAACGTCTTGGTGCCTGAGCATTACCGAGGCCGTCGGTCCGAGTGCGCGGATGCTTGCGACTAGAAAGACCCACATTGCGCCATTGAAGAAAGCTAATCGCGAGGTTTTCTGGCTGCCGACCTGGTTCATCGCTTATCGCAGATTACCTGTGGCAGATTTCGTCCAGCGTAACCTCGCAGTAACAGGCCCTGAGGTCGATTAGAGGCCACCCCTATCTGTGTTGGTTTACCAGACCTCGAAGTGGCTCGCCGACGGACATTGCATCACGCAGGATTTGCATCTATCAGGCGTCTTAACACCAAAATCTGAAGGCCAAGAGCAGCAAAGGAAGCCACTACACATTCCCAATTTAGCCAGGGCAGATATTCACCCAAACCGAGTCCAATGAAAAGTCCCAAGGCTAAGCTAAAGTGCTGTTTCCTTACCGATGACAAAAGATAGATCCCGATTCCTGTAGGAACGGCAAAATTGATGGCAACTGATCTGGATGATATTCTCGGTGCCCATGAAAAAAAGGAAATTAGGTGCGTACCAATAAAGAATATTGTCACTACAATTATGATCTTTAGAAATATGTCTCTTTCCTGCTTACTCAAGACTCACGACATCCTCCCTTGATGATCATACAATACTTAGCTTTTGCCGCTATCTAACTCAGGTGACCGCTCACGCCCTGGACCAACCACGAGGAGCTGCCGATGCCCGGTTAGATCAACACATTCCTTGGGAAGTCTTCAACCTGCGGTACGATGAACCTATGCTTCGAAGTCTTGGAATTGGCTTGCTTTTGAGTTTAAGCCTGCTTGGCTGCCAAGCGCCGTCGTCAGCGAGCAACAACGCACCCTCTCCAGTGGCGAACCCAGCGTCGAAGCCCGAAGTAAATAACCCAATGATCGACAAGGCGCCATCGACCAACAAGCCTGAGCCTGCCGTCAACAACGCTCCCACTGAGCCCAAGCCCAAAGAAGACATCAAGATGACGGCGACCAAGGAGGGCACCGTGCGCATCGAAGGCGGCGAAGGAACCGGTGAGCAAGGTGGAACGTCTACCGTCACCGAAGAGGAGTTAGGTTTGGCCTACTATCCAAACTCCACCGCCAAGTCCGGCAACGACTTCAAGTTCGAAGGCGGGAACGAGAACGTCTACAGCAGCTCTCGAGAGACCACGGATGACGTGCAAAAGGTGGTTGCGTGGTACCAATCCAAGGTTGAAACTGCACGAGTTTCGAACGATAAGGGTATTTGGTCCATCGGCGGTTATTTGAAGGACGGCAGCTCCGTCGCAATTGCGGCCCGACCGCAAGGCAGCAAGACCGAAATCGACATCACCACGCGCCGGAAAAAGAACTAGCGGCGACCTCCGAGCCGAAGCTCGGGGCCGCCGGTATGATCCGATCCGAAGTCGAACTTATTCGTAGATTCGGATCGACGTGTCTTGGTCGAGGCGGACACCGAGTGCCGCGCCGCGTTCCAATTCAACGTTCTTGACTTGGTTCTGATCGCGCTGATACTGCTGGTATAGGTATCCCAAGGCACCGCCAATCACCGCATTGGTGATGACATTGCCCTTGGTTACAAGAGCCAAGACCGCACCTGCACCCGCGCCGGTTCCGACATACTTCATGTCGTCCTTGTTTCCTCGGGTCTTCTTGGCCACCAGTCGGCCGTTGTTGTTTCGAACCGAGTCGTTATCCAGCCCGATCATCGAAGCTTCGATCGGAATTCGCGTTCCATCCCGCATGACGATGCTATCGTAGGTGAGGCCAAGGACGCCAGGTGTGTCGCCATGCTTTGGCTGCACGAAGTTGACGTGGCCCTCCACCTTGGTGCCTCGCGGCAAGCCATTGTAATCCGACTCGCCTTTCGTATCGATCGTCGCGGTGAACTTATCGCCAACGTTCGAGTTGTCTGAACTGAGCCAGTTATCCAGCTTGACGGGAATGACGGTTCCTCGAGGCTGCATCGCCATTCGGTAGGCAGGTTCCGGGCGATAGTTATTGCTATAGGTCGTCGCCGTCTTGATTGAGACGAGCTGAGCCACCGGATCCCAGTCCACGAAGGCACCCAGCGATTCAGAGACGAATCGAATCGGAACTAACGTGGTCCCGTTTACTTGCATCGGCGAAGTCGGAATATAAACCGACTTGCCATTGACCCAAGCGTTATGGTCATTCAACTTCAACTCGATCCGAGTGTCGCCACGTCGGGCCATCACTTGTTGGTCGCGCTCGTTCCAATCCACCGACGCGCCGAGTTTCTCGAAGACGCCTCGCAACGGAATAAGGACCGATCCGCCAAACATTTGGGGTTGGGCTCCATTGAAGTAAACTGGCTGTCCGTCGACTTCAACGCTAATCGGGCGTTGGGCCAGCGAGCAAGCGGCAAT
>CAMFIS010000294.1 GCA_945952345.1 uncultured Fimbriimonas sp. | reverse complement strand
GAATGTCATTAAGAGGCAACCAAGCCAAAAAATCAAACGAATACCGCCATTATATAGCCAAATGTATTTGAATGAAACCTAACAACGTTTACTAGCTTTTCTGATGGTCCAAGTATCCTCTTGCTGTGTTCTCCATTGGTTCCATAAAGGTCGACCCGCCGCTGATTCTCGCGCCGATGGAAGATGTCACCTCCCTGCCGATGCGCATCATCGCCAAGCGAATCGGTAATCCCGGGCTTGTTTTCACCGAGTTTGTCAGCGCGATGGCCATCAAGTACGGAGCCCACAAGACGCTGAAGAAAATGCAGATCCATCCGGACGAACGACCGTTGGGGATTCAGATTTTCGGGGCCGAGCCCGATGTCATGGCGGATACTGCTCGCATCGCCGAGGACATGGGTGCCGACTTGGTGGACATCAACATGGGTTGCTGGGTTCCAAAAGTGTGCAAGACCGGGTCGGGTGCGGCATTGCTGAAAGATCCTGACAATGCCGAAGCGATTGTGAAAGCCGTCGTGAATGCTGTGAAGGTCCCGGTAACAGTGAAGGTTCGCGCGGGATGGGACTATTCCCTGTTTGCGGCGCCGGATTTAGCCCGTCGATTTCAAGATGCTGGGGCTCAAATGTTGACCTTGCATGCCCGGTTCGCCAAGCAAGGTTTCGAAGGCGAGGCCGACTGGGACCTCATCAGGCGGTTGCGGGACTCGGTTTCCGTTCCGCTGGTTGGCAACGGCGACGTGAAAACTGCCGAGGACGCGATGAAGATGCTGCGAGAAACCGGATGCGACGGCGTGATGGTGGGGCGCGCGGCGATCTCGAATCCTTGGGCGCTCGCCAAGATTTCTGCCGCCATGGAAGGAAGGCCCGAACCAGAGGAACCTACCATCGAGGAGCGGATTGAAACCGCGCTACTTCATGCTCAAATGCAAATTGCATACGAGTGCGAGGTCACAACCTACGACGAAGCTTTGAGCCATCCCGAGTTGGCCATGCACGAGGGCCGTGCGATCCGTTCGCTACGAGGGCAGCTGCCCATGTACATCAAGGGAATACCGGGGGCAGCTCAAATTCGCTCGGAGCTTTATCAGGCGTCGACTCTAGACGATCTCGACCGAATCTTCGATGGCCTCGCCGCTACCGCAGGATAACTAGTGCGGTTTCTGAACCCGCCCAGAAAGTAAACTATGGCGACGCAATGTCGCTGGCACGCAATTTCGTCCTCAAGACCTCGAGTCTCAAGCCCGTTGAATCTCTCGTAAAGAAATCGTTTCTTTTCCGGCCCCTCGTAACCAGATTTATTGCCGGCGATACCCTGGAAACTGCGATTGCGGAAAGCGAAAACATTCTTGACGCTGGCCAACGAATTACGCTTGACTACCTAGGCGAGAACGCTCACTCGGAAGCCGAAGCCCTGACTTCGTGCGGAATCTATGCGCAAATGCTGGATCGGATCGATCAAGTTGCAAAGGTTCAGGACTGGAAGAAGGAACCGCACGGGACCGAGCCACTCAATATCTCGATCAAGTTAACTCAGTGCGGTCTCGATCAGGGATCCGAATTCGCCGAAGCGAACTATCGCAAAGTGGTCGAGCATGCCGCGGAATTGAACAACTTTATCCGCATCGATATGGAAGCATCGGACTATACGGCCAGGACGGTCGAGATCGTCACCCGAGTCCACTCCGAATTCCCCAACACCGGCACGGTGCTTCAGAGCTATCTGCATCGGAACGATGACGACGTCGACCACATGATCGAGCACAAGATTCGCACCCGACTGGTGAAGGGCGCCTATCTGGAACCCGCTGCGGTCGCGTACCAAGAAAAGAGCAAGGTCGACGAGAAGTACGTCGAGCAGGCCAAACGATTCCTGCTTAAGGGAACCTACCCAGCCTTGGCGACTCAGGACGAGAAGATCATTCTTGAACTCAAAAAGTTCGTCGAGGAAAACAAAATCGACAAGTCCAGTTTCGAGTTTCAGATGCTTTTGGGAATCCGACGAGACTTGCAGTCCGGCCTAGTGAAGGAAGGTTACAATGTCAGAATCTACGTGCCGTACGGAGATCAATGGTATCCCTACTTCACGAGAAGATTGGCAGAGCGACCAGCGAATGCGTTCTTCATTCTGAAGAACATGCTGCGAAAGTAATCAGCGGCACCGATTCATGGCTTGTTTGTTCATCGCGTGAAACACGATGAGACTGATGCCGCCAAGGACCGAGAAAAGTTCGATCCACCCCGATGGTTTGCCATCGGCGCTCAAGGGCACAACGAGATGGGAACCAATGAGCAGCCCGATGCCCATCACGAACACGAGCAGCGGCACCGCTTGCTTGTGGCGTTGGTAACCTCGTACGGCGGCCCACATGCCGAACAAGAGCGCGAATCCTAAGAAACCCCATTCAAGAACTGGGGATCGAAGAAATGCAAATCCGAGAACCGAAAGCACACTGACCAAAATGCCGGTAATTGCACAATGAATTGCGCAAATCGTGCTGGCAATGGTGCCCCAGCGATCCGGATCGAGCGGCGATGCTTTCAACACAGATATTATACCCCCATAGGGTACCAATGCGCTTCAGTTCTTGACTTGAAAAGTTTTGAATCGAATCCGATATCCCTCACGATTCCCGGGAAGCATCTCGACCGACTCGTAGAGCAAGCCGATGGTGTCGTTGCTGATCTTACAAAGCGATGAGTAGGCAAAGGATCCAGCTTCGATGGTCGTACTGGTGGTCCAAGTCTTGCCGGAATCATATGAGAAGCGAAGCGTGCCATTCCTTCGCGATTTCGTATCGTTGGCATTGCTGAAAACCAACATGTCTGGCTTGAACGAGAATCGGAGTATCGATCCTTGGCAGACCGGATCGGGCAACTGAGGTTCAAACCTAACCTTCTCCCATGTTTCCCCACCATCATGGCTCACCGTAACCAGCCTCTCTCGCCGCGCTCCTTGATTCCGAGCATTCATGATCAGATCTCCCTTTCCCAACTCCGCGACCTGTCTCTCATTGCGATTCCAATCATCGAGCTCTGCAGCGATTTGGCCCCGTCGCCAGGTCTTGCCTCGGTCGTCACTGTAAACCGCGAACACATCGTAACGTCCACCGCCTCCCTCATTCACGGGGAAAATGAGACGCCCTTTGTGGCTACCACGCTCCAGCTCAATTCCATTGCCCGGCCCGGAGG
>CAMFIS010000293.1 GCA_945952345.1 uncultured Fimbriimonas sp. | reverse complement strand
ATGGCGAGTCCAGTTTGCTGAGC
Organism: uncultured Fimbriimonas sp.; assembly: GCA_945952345.1. GTDB lineage: Bacteria > Armatimonadota > Fimbriimonadia > Fimbriimonadales > Fimbriimonadaceae > Fimbriimonas. Next base: position 3,166 of record CAMFIS010000293.1, on the reverse strand, counting down.
GATCTGCCGGACTAACTCTTCGGCAGTGCCGATCGGGTCGGGATGCATGGATAAATCAACCCACGCCTGATGTTGGTCCGCAGGCTCGATCGTGTTCGAAAACAATGTGCAGATATCCAGCCATGTGGTTTGTGCACGAAGATATTTCTCCTCTTCCCAGGGAATGAATTCGGCATCTTGGAGAATTGCCTTCGCCTTCTTGAGTTCCAGCCCTGGATGGATATTCCGTTCCCGTGCGGCGGTGTTTCGATCCAGCACCAAGCCGTCGCGATGGATAATGACTGGCCGCGAAATGTTTCGGTCAGAAATATAGAACTCAAGGAGTTCGAGCCACAAAATATAATGGTCTTCCGCATGTGGGGTCAGGCGAGCCATAGAGACATTTAGTATACATAAATCTACTATTTGTGTACACCGCGATCTCGACTTTTGGCCCTTGCTGATGTGAATGTCGCCGCCAAAGATATGCGATGATGTAACCGATGTGCCTCCGCTACCAATGGGAATATGACCAAATGGATCGCGAAATGATCGAGGTGGAGGCATCGAGAACCAACGGCGCCGATGGTGGCATTACTCGAGATCAGGGTGAGCAAGACGCATTTCCTGCCTCACTCACTCCAATCACAATTCTCGTCGCCGGACAGCGCACAATTGTCCCCTCCTACTTCGGGATGACGCCACCATGGGCGAAGGATGAAACTTTCGGTAAGAAGTTCGCCTACAACGGACGATCCGAAACCATCAATGAGAAGCCCACGTTCCGTGCGCCCTTTCGCGAGGGACGTCGGTGCATCGTAAAGGTTGTTTCCTTCATGGAGAATCTCGGCCAACACCGATGGCTGCGCGTCATGCCAGCGCCGCCGGAGAAGCATATCTACATCGCCGGGCTTTTCGAGGAGCCGAATCAGTTCCGAACCACGCGTTCTCATTGCTTGGTGACAACCCACGCAAACGAAGCGATTGAGCCTTACAACGATCGAATGCCTGTCATCCTCAACGAGCGAGCTCAAGCAATATGGCTCGATCCGAACACCAAAATCTTCGACGCCTTGGAACTGCTCAAGCCATATCCTGCCGAGTTGCTGCAGTTTGAGGAGATCAAGGAGAAGCCACGGCAGCAGAAGTATCTCGATTTCGGCTAGGCCGACCGAGAAAGGTTTGAATTCGAAGTCTTTAATATAAATTACTATATTAAAGACTTCGAAGCAAGGTATAAGAATCCAATGATCCCTGCTTTTCTATTCACAACCGGTTTTCTTGCCCCTGAACCAACCAACGTCGTTCGCGAAATCTCGAAGTGTTCCACGCCGGCTCAGATTCTTTTTTCAGGCGATAAGACCCGCGCTGCGGCCGAGCGATTGGCAATGTCCATCCAGCAGCGAAAGGACTTCGTCAAGAAGGATGTCGCGCTTCACAGCGTCCAGGAATTTGAATCGGCAACCCAGCCAGGTGCCGACGCGCAGACCGTCGTCGCCCTCGTGGCTCGTGAAGAACTCGATCGACTGCCATCCAAACTTTCAGCCCTCTTCACCGGGCTGCCCAGCTCATTCGACGCTGAATCCGGCACCCTCATCACTCAGCAATCCCGCGCCAAAGCCGGTCAAATCACCTTCGATAGCCTCATCGAGGTTCCACTGGCCGTCGACATGAACGGCGCCATCGACACATTCACTGGGTTTAGCACAGACAACTGGCGCAACCTGAAGTTCAACAATCAACTCAAGGTCAACCGTGTATATGCCAGCGGCGCCAACGTGCTTGGCTGGATTCCCGGATGGGGAACCTTGCCCGGCAACGTCATCAATTCAGTCATCCCATCCGATCCAGGAGCAGAGGGCGACCCCTCCAGCGACCAAGTGTATTTCTGGAATCGCAGCAATAGCGCATCAACCCTGCCAGCTGCTCTCAAGCCGTTAGCTGAAAGCATCAAACTTAATCCACTAACATACGCTGCGCTTCGGCAACAGCAAAACAACGGGCACTATCTTTCACTCTACATCGCTCCCAGTGAGAAAACTCTCGAGCATCTCGCGAGTCGATTCCCGAACCTGCAAACCTTGGGTGACCCTGGATTCATCAGTCAGGTGAACGACTTGCGAGAATCCAAACGAACTTTGGTGCTTACATCCGGGCCCACCATCGACAAGGACGTGGTTTACACGATGAACGGATATTTGGAGTCCGATCTCCGAGACAAGTCGCACCTCAATTTGTTGCCACGCACAAACGTGCCGAACCTCCTCGGTCAATCCGACTTGACGACGGACAGCGCGGCCAAGCTCCGCAAAGACTACGGAGTTCGATGGGTCGTCGCGATGGAGCTTTCCGATGGCGTAGGCACCGTCGAATATCGCCCCGAGGAAATCTGCCTTTCGAGCGATCCCGCGAAATTCGCCGATACCGCTCCGAACGAACCCAGCCGCGGTCGCAAATCGGACGACGAATGGACCAAGGCTCAGGAAAAGTACCGAAAGGATTACGCCGACTGGACGGCCAAGCGGAACAAGTACGAGTACGATGATAAGGTTTCGTGGCGCAAGAATATCGTGAAGAAATCCTACGGCCAGGTTCACATGTCCATCAAACTGATCGACCTCCAAGACAATTCGAAAGTCATTTGGCTGGGAGACCACGTCGCGAAAGTTGAAGAAACGGTGATCTTCCGAACCGAGAACGAGACGATGAACGGCCATATGCGCAAGCCGCGCCCACTCGATTGTCCTCGGCCGGAGTCGAATTCCGCTGCCGTCCTGAAGACGGCAGGTGCGCGTGCTCTCGCCAAGATCTACAAGGACTTCATCGGCGAGAGCTTGCTGCCAAGCGAGGACGTGAACGTGTCGGTTTCCGAATTGGAAATCAAGACCATCGCGGTCGAATCGCCGATCATTACGATCAATGCTGGCGAGGCCCAAGGCATCAAGATGGGCGACCATGTGACGGTCGAAATCTTCCGAGACATCGTCGATCCCAACACGAAGGACGTGATCGAGCGAGTTCCGCTGGATAAGGTCACGCTAGAAGTTGTGCGCGTTGGTAAGACGAGCGACTGCAAAGCGTTGACCCCGAAGGATGTCGACCTGCTGGCGAAGATAAAAGTCGGCGACTCAGTCCAGATCGTGAAGAAGTAGCCTCCGCCGCATGGCAAACTTCTCATGCCTCAACC
>CAMFIS010000292.1 GCA_945952345.1 uncultured Fimbriimonas sp. | reverse complement strand
CATACAAAAGCCCCAATTTCCTTTCGAATGCGTGACAAGACGAGACACTACCGAGTGTTGGAGAAATATGAGCGTGTATATCAAGCCTGGAATCTTCGTGACAATTCGACAAATGGAGAGTGCGAATGCCCCGCAGCCGCTTCCTTTAGCGAGCGGATTCTCAGAGGGGCTGGCGTACGAAGTCCTGGGGATGCATGCCGCATCGGAAACATCGGAGGCATACTTGATCCTCCGCAATGATCGCGACGAAATGTGGTTTATATCTAACCGACACTTGAGAATTGTGGACGTTCCCCATTTGGTGGGCGGCAACGGCGGAGCGCACTTGTCTCGTTAATCGCGCTCTAAGCGAGGAGCGGCACGTTAAGTTGAATTCCGGAGTTGCTCATCTGCGCTTAAGAGGTGTTTCAATGGGTCCGACAAGAAAAAGAAACGCCCGGGAGTTCAAGCCGGGCGAGGTGATTGTAGGAGAACTAATCCAAAAGAGGAATTTGTCCACTAACTAGGACGCGCCGACATTTCAGACGTTACATATCATTTTCGACATTCAAATCGAAGTCGACGAAGGACCCGCTCGGAACCAATCAACCGATCATCTTGTATCATTACCGGTATGAGCCTTATGCGCACACTCGTCGTCGCTTCGCTTGCCATGACGACCGCGATTTCCATGGCCGGAAATCTTAACGTCGGCGACAAAGCACCCTCACTCAAAGTCACCAAATGGGTAAAGGGTAAGAAGCAGACGCTCGGCAACGGAAATGTCACCGTCGTCGAGTTTTGGGCGACATGGTGCGGCCCTTGCAAAATGTCGATTCCCCACCTCACCGAACTGGCCCACAAGTACAAGAAGAAAGTGAACTTCGTTGGGGTAAGCATTTGGGAACAGAAGCCCGAGGACTACACCAAGGCAGTTCCGAAATTCGTGAAGGACTTCGGCACGAAGATGGATTACAACGTGGCGACCGAAGGGCCCGAAACCTTCATGGCCAAGAATTGGATGGCCGCTGCCGGCGAAGATGGCATTCCGACCGCGTTTCTCATCGACAAGAAGGGCAAAATCGCTTGGATCGGCCACCCTATGGACGGCCTTGACGAAGCTATCGACGGACTGCTCAAGGGCAAGCTCGACGTCAACAAGGTTCGAACAGCCAGAGCAACGGCGAAAGCCCAGCAAGAAGCGGAGTCGAAGAAGCAAGAAGAAGCTGCCGCCGTCCTGCAGCCAGTCATGAAGGCGCTACAAAACCACCAGTTCCAAGCCGCTGCGGATGCCTGCGACAACATCGTAAAGGACAAGCCGAACCTCAAACCCATCCTCGATCAATATAAACTCGTCGCGCTGGTTCAAGGCAAATTGCCAGGCATCGATACCCAGATCGGCGTCGTTAGCGACCAAGTCGGTGACAACGCGAACATGATGAACCAGATCGTCTGGATGGTCGTTGAGAAAGACCTTGGCCTGGCGCCAGAAGCATACAAGGCTGCCGTCACCCTCGCCGAGAAGATGATGGCGAAAACACCGAACGATCCCATGAACATGGACACCTACGCCCTGTCCCTGTGGCGATCTGGCGACAAGGAAAAGGCCCTCGCAACCCAGAAGAAGGCAGTCGAGCTAGCATCCAAGGACAAGAATGTTCCTGCCGATACGGTCAAGGAAATGAAAGATCGCCTGAAGATGTTCGGCGGCTAACTACCGGTTAACCAATCCACTATCGCCGTCCGACTCGTCCGATCTGCTCGGATAGTTGGGCGGCGTAGTCATTTGGTGGCTACTGCCACAACCGCGCACAAGTCCGCCGATAAGAGAAATCACCAGCCCGGCGATAATGTAGATGCCCCACGGTCCCATTCGCCCCAAACCGTAGACTGTTCGCTTGGCCTCCAAAACCACGCCACCGGGGCGGAAAGCTACATTGTGCTTGGCGCAGTCGGGGCAGCGTGGCCCAGCGGGTCCAATCTGAGCGCACTTCGTGCAGATGGGATTCCCGCACCGACCACAACTGAGGTTGGTTTGCTCCTTCGGATGACGGTAGCAAAACTGAGCGTCGACCGAGTTCGTCCGGGCCTGGTGCTTCTCGTAGTCCACGAAATCGAGCCCGCACCGGCCGCAAAACCGGACGTCATCGTCGTTTTCCCTGGCGCATCGAGGGCACGATTTCATTGTCGAGATAGTATAACCCTGGGTAACCTATAATTTGTGAGCGACCTCTTGCAAATCGGCAATCCCAACGAGCGGCCGATGCCGCCCAAAGCCGAAGACCTCGATCTCAAATTCAGCGACAATGCCATCGCCGAATTAGATTCCTTGAAGTCGCACTATCCCAACTGGAAAGCTTGTATTCTGCCCGGTCTTTGGATCGCTCAGCGCGAATACGATGGAATGCTTACCGATGCCGCCATCGCTGAAGTCGCTTATCGCCTAAAGCGAAGCGCGGCCGAAGTTCAAGGTGTGGCCACGTTCTATTCGATGTACAACACTCAGCACAATCCAGGTCGCCATAAAATCGAGGTATGCACGTGCCTTTCCTGCCACTTCAACAGTGCCTACCGACTTCGCGATTACATCTCGGCTAAGCTTGGAATTGGCAACAAAGAAACCACGGCTGACGGCATGTTCATGTTGGAAGAGGTTGAGTGCCTCAATGCTTGCGATCGAGCCCCAGTTGTTCAGGTGGGCGATCAATACTACGGTCCGGTTGACGAAAAGATGATTGACGAGCTACTTGAGAAACTCCGAAACTCAGAGGAGAGCACAGTTGTGAAGATGGCGGACCAAATTGTCCAGGTTCAGCTCAAAGCCGAAGAGCGAAAAGGAGTGCTCGCGTAATGGCGGAATACAAACTTCTCTTCAAACACACCGACGATCCTGCGTACAAGACTCTCGCTGGGTACCAAAAGACAGGCGGCTACGCTGGACTCAAGAAGGCGGTCAAGATGGAGCGCCAAGCGGTCATCGATGAAGTGAAGGCTTCCGGTCTGCGAGGTAGAGGCGGCGCGGGCTTCCCGAGCTGGATCAAATGGAACGGACTTCCCAAAGAGAAGCGCGGTCCGCATTACGTTTTGTGCAACGCCGACGAAGGCGAGCCGGGGACTTTTAAGGACAAACAGCTTCTGGAGACATGCCCGTTCCTTCTGGTCGAAGGCATGACGATCGCGGCCTTCGCGACCCAGGCCGACGTGGGCTACGTG
>CAMFIS010000291.1 GCA_945952345.1 uncultured Fimbriimonas sp. | reverse complement strand
GGAAGCTCAAGCAGGAATGCCAACCGCTCCCCTTTCCGCATCTTCTTGTTGAGGACATAAACTACGGGCACGGCGAGCACGAAGCCCAGCATGTGCATGGCGAACAGCGTGAATCCTGCCCAATACGGTCCGAAGCGAGGCTCGATGAATGCGCCGATCATCAGCATGTAGACTGGCAACCGCGCCGAGCAACTCATGAGAGGCGCGACGAGAATGGTGGCAAGTCGGCTCTTAGCGTCGGGCATAACTCTCGCGGCCATGATGCCAGGAATGGCGCATGCGAAGCTGGAAAGAAGCGGAATGAACGCTCGTCCATTGAGGCCGCACCAGCCCAGAAGGCGATCCATGAGGAACGCGGCGCGGGCGAGATAGCCGGTGCCTTCCAGCATCGCAATGAAGAAGAAGAGGATGAGGATCTGGGGGAGGAAGACCATCACGCTTCCCACTCCGCCGATGAGACCATCCACGATCATGGATTTCAGGATCGGCGATCCTTCCAGCATGCCGCCGACTTTCGAACCGAGCAGATCGAAGCCTGCCTGGATGAGATCCATAAACGGCTTCGCAAAGGTGTAGATCGAAAGGAAGACGAGGAACATGATCCCGACGAAGATGATAAGTCCGAATACGCGGTGGGTGAGGATGAGGTCGATCTTGTCCGTCAGGGTCAGGGTTCGTTTGGGCTTGGCGACGGTCGAGACAACCTCCTTTTGAACCTTGGCAGTCCAGGCATATCGTGCCGACGGATCAAGATGTCTCTCCAACCCTTCCTTCGCCATGAGGAAGTCGTGGCGGAGTTCCGGGAATTGGTCGAAGTAGTGCTCGAAGGCAGGCTCGCCTTCTTCGATCCGTTCCTTTAATTCCTCGACGGAGATGTCGTATCCCATTCGGTTGAGTCGATCTTTAAGCGGAAGAACTGCATCGCTACGGTCGATAACCAGGGATGAAACGGTGGGGTCTTCTAACTGAACGCCGATGGCTCGTTTGAGTTCGGCGAGGCCCCTTTCTTTGTGCCCCACCATTCCCACCACGGGGACTTTGAGGAACTTGGCGAGCTTGTCCAGGTCGAGCTTCTGACCTTTCTGCTCAATCCGGTCGACCATCGTAACCGCGACCATCATTGGCTTCTTTAGGGCCGCGATTTGGGTGAAGATAAAGAGGTTGCGCTCAAGGTTCGATCCGTCGATGACGCAAACGATGAGATCTACGGATGGATCGTGGATGACGCTGACGGCAACGGCTTCGTCTTCCGAAACCGCGTCGAGTGAGTACAGGCCGGGGACGTCGATGAATTCAGCCGTCTGGTCGCCAATTTGGAGGGTGGCGGTGACTTGCTCGACGGTGACGCCCGGGTAGTTGGCAATCTTTTGCTTCGAGCCAGTGAGCGAATTGAAGAGGGTGGTCTTCCCTGCATTGGGGTTCCCGACCAAGGCAACTCGCTTTACGGCTGTCTTAGTCGAGAACTTCGACTTCAAAACCAGTCATTTCCTGCTTGCGGAGGCACAAGCGGTATCCTCTCAAATCAATTTCGATGGGGTCGCCAAGGGGAGCGATCTTGACCACTTGGAATTCAGTGCCAGGCGTGAGGCCCATTTCGTGAAAGCGAAGAATGTGATCCTTCGGCTCAGGGGATGTGGCTATTCTTGCCCGCATTCCCTTTTTCAGTTCACCAAATTCAACAGTGGTCATTTTGCTGCTCTATTCTTAATCTACCCAAAAAAGTATTGATTCGTCGCGAGAATTTTATTTGACTGTGAAGAGGGACGGATTGGAGAGTTCGTTAAGCTTCACCTTTCCTGTCCATGTGGTAATAACGACGATTTGCGTCGGTGTGTTCGTTGCTGCGTCGGTGGCCGTGATGTTTTCGGTCGTCTTCATTCCAACGAGATCGAAATCCTTGGTCACCTGTAATTCAAATCGGCCGGCCGACTCAAAGATCGGATAGTGATTCGACGTGTTGTCATAGAGTTGCTTACCATCAGGACCGATCGCCGGGGCGCCGAAGCCCATTAGACCGGAGATGGAGTACACCTGAGCGCCGCCAACTTCCTTTTCCGATGCGCTGCCAATCTTGAAGAGTCGAGTGAGGAATCCTTGAACGCTCGTTTGGTCGCCGCCGGATTGCGTCAGAAACTCGAGGAATGGATTGGTTGGGTCTCCCAAGCTTCGCTTGGCGGCCATAAAGATTCCTTGATTCCTGAGTGAGCGAGATTTGCCATTGACGGGATCCGTTCCGGAAACCGGCTCGAAGAGTCGTCGCCGCTGAGTAGCGTTAGGCGCGTCGTAACCAAAGTTCACGCCGTCGCTGACCACGAGCCAATCGTTGGGGGCAACGTTCGAGCTTGTTTGGTGGATGAAGAGCTTGCTTGGCCGCTCCATCTGGAATTCGGTCTGGATTGCGATCTTCTTGCTTCCCGCAGATTGAGACATCGTGAATTCGCCGGTGGCGGATTTGGCGTCGGCGTACTTTGCGAGGACCTTTGAGAGGACTTCGGCGCCAGACATGCCTTGTGATTGTTGACCGGCAAGCAGGAGGGCGGCGTAAATTGCTGTCATGAGTTATTTCCTTTCGACCATGGCTGCTCGGCGACGCCAACTCGTGCGTTGGCCAGGCGCGCCAAACAAAACATCCAATCGGATAGACGGTTCACATACATTATGAGTTCATTTCGAACCGAATTTAAACGGTGTAGTCCTAAAATTCGACGTTCTGCGCGTCGACATAGCGTTCGACCGAAGTGGAGGTCCGCAGCAAGAGGCGATCCGCCGGGCAGAATGAAGTTCTTGAGCGGCTCTAATTCGCCATCCATGGTGTCGATCTCAAGTTCTAATTGCAGGATGTCGACATCGCCAATCGATGTGAGTTGATACTTTCCTTCGGGTGGACAAGCAAGCTCAGCGCCGACGTCGAACAGATGGCATTGAACTCGGATCAAGCGGTCTCTGATTTCCGGATCGGTGCATTTTGTAAGGCACACGCCAAGGTAGGCATTGAGCTCATCGACGGCGCCAATGGCTTCGATGCGCTCGGAATTCTTGGGAATGCGATCTCCGCCCACCAATCCTGTTTCACCTTTGTCGCCGGTCTTGGTGTAAATCCTCATAGGGGCTTGGAACGGCGAACCTTTAGGTAGAAGGCCGGGAGATTTTTGACCTTGGCAAACTTCTTTGGATTCAGAAGCAGTCGCCACATCCATTCGA
>CAMFIS010000290.1 GCA_945952345.1 uncultured Fimbriimonas sp. | reverse complement strand
CACGATCGACATTCCGTTCGAAGCTTCCGACATCGGACGCGTCGTTCAGGCTGTCCGAGTTAACGGAAGCAACGTGGTAATCGACGGTCCGGTCACGGCAACCCTGAACGTCCAGGCGCTGATCGTGGCTTCGCTCTCGCTGGATCCAGATACAATTCCGAGCGGCGGAAGCTCTGTCGCTACGGTTAGTCTGTCCCAGGCCGCACCAGTCGGTGGCGCACGAGTGTTCGTCTCTTCGGACAATCCAAGCCTGGCTCTCCCGGTCGACGACCAGGGTGTGCCGATTACCGAAGTCATGGTTCCGGCAGGATCCACGACGGCCACGTTCAACGTCAAGGGTCTGTTCGCGCTCAACGGCGATCAGACGACGACGATCCACGCATATCGAGGACCTTCACCGACGATTCCTGCTCTCGACAAGAAGGCAGACATCACGGTCCAGGCCCTGACCTACACGCTCCAGATCATCCCGAACTCGGTGTTCGGCGGTGCATCGGCTCAAGGCAAGATCACGCTCAGCGCTCCTGCCATCGCCGGTTTCACCACGATGAATCTGACCTGCAGCGATAACACGGTCACGTTTACTCAGCCTGTCTTCACGCTGGGTAGCGCAGTCGGCACGTTCTCGATCCAGACGCCAATCGTCGCGGATACGAAGATCGTAACCTTCACGACCTGGGCAGGAACTCTGCCTCCGGTCACTGCGTCTCTGACGATCAAGGCTACGGAGCCAGTTTCGGTATCGATTCTGCCTTCCAACCGTGCTCGACAGCGAACGAAGATCCAAATCCAAGTCACCGTAAACCGAAACGTCCCAGTTGCAACTGGTGGAAAGATCACCTTCTCCAACCCGTCGCTGGTGACCCTCCCGGCCAATCAGAACTACATCAACTTCACGGTTCCGCAAGGTTCCAACAAGGCGATCGTAACTCTGATCCTGAAGTCGGTTCCGAGAAATCTCTCGACCACGGTAACGGCGACCTGCAGCGCACTACCTAATGGCGTGAGCGCATCCACAACCCTCTTCGTCCTCATCTAAAGGATCGAAGGTAGAAAGAAAGGGTTCCAGCAACGGCTGGAACCCTTTTTTCGTAAGTCTTGGGTAGAGTGATTGGAATGAAAAAGACGTTCGCCTTGCTTATGGGAGTTGGCGTTGGTGTGGGCGTTCTTGCCTGGATGCTCCGGCAACAAGGGGACAAAGAGGAAACGTCCTCCGATAATCTCATGAACGAGATGAACGAGAAGATCGAGCAGCTTGAGGCTCGAACCAAAGAATTGGAAACGAAGAACTAAAGAATCTTCTTGCCCTGGACCTGACCGTCTTCACTCAGGTCATAGATCACGGGCACAGCAGTGCCAAGGTTTAGTTCCAGCACTTCGTCTTGCGTGAGCTTGTCCAGTGCCATGACGATCGATCGGTTCGAGTTTCCGTGAGCCACCACGAGTACGTTCTTGCCTTGGGCGATATCTCCCAAGATGCACCGCTCGAAGAAGGGCAGGGTCCGTGCCGCTGTATCCTTGAGGGATTCGCCGTTGGGAGGCGGAATGTCAAAGCTTCGCCGCCAAATCTTGACTTGGTCGGCACCGAACTTCTCAGCAGTACGGGCTTTGTTTAGGCCTTGCAAATCGCCATAGTGCCGCTCGTTCAGGGCTTCGTCTCGGATCGTGGGCACTGTGGTCCCCATGGATTCAAGGATGAGCCGTAGCGTGTTCTGGGCGCGCTGAAGGGTGCTGGTGTATGCAACGTCGATCTTGGTGCCAGCCAGCTTCACGCCAGCCGCCGCCGCCTCCTGTTCGCCCTGTGCCGTAAGCGGAACGTCGACCCAACCGGTAAAGCGGTCTTCGAGGTTCCAAAGCGATTGGCCGTGGCGGACGAGAATGAGTTGCGGCATATGGGTGTTAGGATACCGCTTTGCCTGTGAACTCGTCCCAATCGGTGTCAGGCCAGTCGTCGAAGCCATGCGCCTCGGCCAAGGCACGCAGGTGCCCCCGATGATATACGCCGTGCGTGAGGGCGTGGTGGATGACATCACGAGTCGCCCACTGCCAAGTGCCATGAGGCTCTTCGGACCGAGAACGCATGACGTCCAAATCGCAGCGGCCGATATAGTCTTTCATCCGCGCATATTGGATTTCTAGATTTGCCTCAACATCATCGGTCCAGTCCGACTCTCTGCCGTCGAGCCAATTAAACCAGGATCGGTAGCACCCAGCAATATGAAAGAGCCATTTGTCGGACTCGGCTCGGAGTTGGCAACCGTTGGGTCGATCGGCAACCGACGCCAGATACTTTAGCCACAAGCCGTTTGCGTGGCGTTCGTAGTCCACCATCCGGAGGAATTGTTCGCGTAGTTCCATCTTAGTCCTCAAATACCAGGCACTCGCCCTTTGGTCCATCCACGGGTTGCCCGTCGTGTGCGGCCAGCTTGCCCTTCAGGTACACGGATTGAACCCATCCCGTGAGCTGCTCGCCATGGTATGGACTCCATCCGGCTCGCGAATGAAACGATGACTCGTCTACGGTCCAGTGTGTGTGTGGGTCGATAAGCACCAAATCTGCGTCGAATCCAATCTCGACCCGACCTTTGCTCTTGATGCCGTACATCTCGGCCGGGCGGGTGCAAAACATCCGGACCAGCTTCTCGTACGAGAAGCGGCCTTGCGAGGCGTAGGTGGCGAGCACGGGATAGATTGTTTCGACTCCCGGCATGCCACTTGGTGACTTGGGATAGGGTTGCGACTTCTCCTCAAGAGTGTGGGGTGCGTGGTCGGAGCCAAAGACGTCGAAGAGGTCCTCATCGAGGGCGCGCCAAAGCGCCTCGCGGTGTTCTGCGGACCGAAGCGGCGGATTCATTTGCGCCTTCGTTCCTAATGTTTCATAGCACTCGGGAGCGACAAACCATAGGTGCTGTGGAGTCACCTCGCAAGTCACGGGCAGACCCCTCCGTTTCGCATCCGCGATCAGCGGGAGTTCGTCTGCGGTGGAGATGTGCAAAATGTGGACAGGTCGACCGGTCTCCTCGCACAAGCGAATCAGCAGTTCGGTGGAGAGCCTGGCGCTTTCGGCGTCACGGAGGAATGGATGCTCGCGGGGATGGGGATGATCGCTGATCAGGGCTTTGCGTTCACGGTTGCGTGCCTCATCTTCGCTGTGCACGCCGACCCGCCGTTGACCATGCGTGAAAACATTGCGCGAATCCGACTCCTTTTGTGCGAGCAGCTACCCG
>CAMFIS010000289.1 GCA_945952345.1 uncultured Fimbriimonas sp. | reverse complement strand
CGAACGTGGATGTGCTGGAGCTTAAGGCAGACATGCTCATTTCGGCCAAGGACTACACCAACGCCTATCCGATTCTCAAGCGTGCCCGCGAGCTCGCCCCAAAGAATGTAACGATCGAAAAAAAGCTGGCCGAGGTCGCGTTCTTCAAGGGCTCGATGGGCTCGGTGGACGATCAGTTACGGATGGGCCTGAGCGATTCTCCGTTCCTGGTCGATGGCGACATCAAGGCATCGGCAACTGCCGCGACGGTTTGCTCGGTCTTCCTCCCCGGGCTCGGCCACCTCGTGGTGGGAATGACCAAGAAAGGCATTGTCTACCTCTCGATTTGGGTCATCACGGTCATCATCTTCGTGGTCGTATTCCAGTCCGAAGCATCCGCCGCCAAAGCTGCCCATCGAAGTTTGAATGTCTCGATGTGGCTGGTGGGACTCGGATTTATTCTGGCGATGGACTATATGGTCGCGCTGTTCGAGTGCGCTGCGCTCGGAAAAGGTGGTGGCGGTAAGCGTTCACCCGTCGATCGTCCGAAGCCGCCGGTCGACCTGCCGTTTGAGTGAGTTTTAGCTCCGCGCTTTCTTTAATTCCTCGACCAATTGCATCTGCGACGCAGTAATCGTGAGGTCGCTTCGAGTCCTCTCAAGCACGGCGCGAAGAGCATCCACTGTTCGTCGTAAGCCGTTCGTGAGCGAATCCGGAAAGTCGAAGGTCACGAGTTCTTCATAGATCGCGTCCATATATTCCATGATCCGCTCGGCCTCATCCATCCTTCCCTTTCGAATCTCATCGAGGGCGAAGCGGCGAACCTCGCTGGCCGCTTCGGCCGCTCCATGCAGGTATGCCATCGTCTGCGAGCCGAGGGAAGACGGAGACGGCAGTTCGCGGCTCTGGACGATCGCCATCACGCATGCGGCCTCGACCATCTCTTTCTCCGAATCATGAAGGTACGAGAGACTAATTTCGGGATAAGGAGCCATCAGCTTGCGCACTTCGGTGGCGACGCCGTGGGCTTCATCGATCAGGGCTTGCGATTCGGTGAACTGGTGGCGGTGGATGTGGCGGATCGCCTTGGCGCTCAGCTGGCCCAGCTTGCGGCAGAGGACGAGAATCTGCTCCCGTGCTTCGTGCAATTCCTTGGCGCGTCCGCGCAGATCGTCCCATCCTGATGTGTTGGCCACAACCTATCTGGACGAATTTGTGAGCATGTACGGTTCTCGATTGTGCTTCTAGATCATCCCTTCCGGCTCGCAAGCTCGCCACCTTCCCAATCTTTGGGAAGGATCTAAGGACTGTCAATGCATGACAACTAATTCTCGACTGTCCGAGCCGAGGAGCTTAGATTTTCGAGAGTCAAAAAAGCTCCTTCCCAAAGATTGGGAAGGTGGCTCGACGAAGCCAATTTCTCAAGACTTTTGATATTGGGCAAGATCGGCGATGTCGAGACGGAAGGGATGAATGCCTTCCGATACTACATCAGCTTCTGCCGATTCAGACTCACAAACCGTCGCTCGCCGAGGATGACGTGATCCAAGACTTTGATGTCAAGCAGCTTCCCTGCCTCGACGATCTTCTTCGTGACCTGGATATCCTCGGGTGACGGATCGGGGTCGCCGCTGGGGTGGTTGTGGGCGACGATAATGCCAACCGCTCCTTCCCGAACCGCTTCGCGAAAGATCTCTCGCAAGCCAACGATCGATGCGTTGGCGGTTCCAACGTGAATGGTTGCAATGCGAAGAATGACGTTCTTGGCGTCCAAATAGATCGCGACGAAGTGCTCTTGTCGCTCGTGCCTCAGGTCGTCGAGGAGTGCGGCAACATCTTCGGGGCCGTCGATCGTCTCGACATCGGCCTCGCCGGCACCAGCAATACCAACCTTCTGCCCAAGAATGAACATGGCGAGGAGTCTCTTCGCCGTTGCCTCTTCGACTTCGAAGAGTCGTCCGAGTTCTTCAACTGAAAGGTCGGCAAGCTTGCGCAACTTTCGGTTCGCGAGCATGAGTTCCCTCGCGACGGGCACCCATCGGTCGACATCGTCGTCACTCGCAGAAACCGCGAGCGCCAAGAGCTCGGTCGGCATCGCGGCTTTGAGACCGATCGAGCGTAGTCGGGTGAGGGTCTCGGAGGCCATGACGATTTAGAGGACGTTGAGCGGAGTGGTTGGGGTCTTCCCTGCTTCGGCGGGCTCGGTCCACATGCCGTCGGCCTTAAGAAGGCTGATCAGTTCGTCGACGCCATTCTCCTGCGGAATTCCATTCTTCACCACGTCGCGCTTTCGGTACAGCGTGATCTTTCCACCCGCTGCACCTACATAGCCGTAGTCCGCGTCGGCCATTTCACCGGGACCGTTCACGATGCAGCCCATCACCGCAATGTCGAGGCCGACCAAATGCTTCGTCGCTTCCCTCACTTCGCGGAGAACGGTGGGGAGATTGAACTTCGTACGTCCGCATGATGGGCACGCGATGTACTCGACCTTCGTCTTCCGCAATCCGAGAGATTGGAGGATGTCATAGCAAACCGGAATTTCGTTCTTGGGGTCTTCGCTGAGGCTGACGCGGATCGTGTCGCCGATGCCTTCCATCAGCAACGTCGCAATACCCGCGGTTGACTTTATGCGAGCATATTCCCCATCGCCAGCTTCGGTCACGCCGAGATGGAGCGGATAGGCCATTCCCTCTTCATTCATGCGCTGAACCATGAGGCGGTTGGCCGCAACCATAATTTGCACTCGCGAGGCCTTGCAAGAGATGTTGAGGTTGGTGTAGCCGTGCTTCTCGCAGAGGCGAAGGTATTCAAGCGCAGACTGCACCATGCCTTCTGGAGTATCACCGTACGTTACGAGGAGTCGTTCGGAAAGCGAACCATGATTCACGCCGACGCGCATGGCTCGATCGAACTTCTTGCATGCTTCGATCACCGGAACGAAGCTATCTTCAATCGCTTGCAATTCGTCATCTTGTTCGGTTTCCGAATAAGCTAACTCCTGTCGGAGCTGATCGATCTCATCCCCTTCCCTGCCCCGGACGTCGACTTTGGCTCGGCTACCGTGGCGACGGAAAACGAAAAGGCCTGGATTTACGCGGATCTCGTCGACGTGTTTGGCGGCTTCGACCGCGATGGCCGTGCCTTGGTGGTGGACGTCGGCGGTAAGCGGAACGTATTGATACCGCTCGGTGACCTTGGCCCGGATGGCTTCCAAACACTGGGCTTCGTCCAACGAAGGTGTGGTGACGCGGACCAACTCACAGCCAACGCGATGGAGTTCGATAATCTGCTCGACGCAGGCATCGATGTTGCGAGTTTCCTCCGTGATCATCGATTGGACCATTACGTGGTGCCCGCTCCCGATGGTAAGGTTGCCGATTCGGCAGGGGGAGGTCTTCCGACGCGGATACGTGACTGTCTCTTATACACATCTGACGCTGCCGACGACT
>CAMFIS010000288.1 GCA_945952345.1 uncultured Fimbriimonas sp. | reverse complement strand
CTACACGTAAGGAGTCGTCGGCAGCGTCAGATGTGTATAAGAGACAGAGATTACTGAGAGCATAAAGGCGAAGAAGGACCAAACGGAAAAGGCAAGGAAGATCACCTTGGACGCTGAATTTTGGGCGAATCTGTTCTTGCTCCTCGAAGGAATCATCGAGTATATCAGGGTTTTCTATGGTGGCTTAAATACCAAAGATTACGCCGCAATTTACTTTTTCCCCAACCGAGACAAGGTTCGCCAAGCGTTAGCGACATTTGCCCCCCCAGGTAGCTTCTTCAAAGGTTGCTACGTTCTTTCCTTGATTGTTCCAGTGCACTTGGCGGCGCGCGGCAAAGAGAATTTCGAAGTTAGGAAGAGAGCTATTCGCGCATTATGCCACGCGATACCAAACGTTGAGAATGTGTCGGGCTTAGCGGCAGCATTGGCAGGACTATGAAGCCCGAGGAAATTATCAAATTCATTGCTGAAAAGGGAAAGGGAATTTTGTCTGGGATTCGAGACATCGCTTTTGGTGTCCCCTATCTTAATCTCGAAGATGCATGGGAACGACTCAAGGCCACATGGTTTGGACTACTTGCCATATGGCTCATTCTATTCGGCCTTTACAAAGAAGCGTTTAAGTTACTTCTAAGCCATGAAATCGATTCGGCTGCTTACGCAGTATTTTTCGGCGTTATTGCATATGTTACGATTTATTGCATTATCGCAAGCATCTGTCTCTTCGTCTTCAAGCTTAACGAGCGGAGCTCGTATGTGACTTCGACGGTAGCAATGATATTTTCGTTGTATACCGCCTTGGCCTTCCTCATCTTTGAATGTTCAGTCAACGCATTTGGTTTTCTGGCGATGCTCTTAATTTCGATATTCGTCCCGCCCATCATTGCAGTTAAGACACTAAAGTCCAGTTTGCCAGAGAGGAGCGATCGATTGAAGCTAACGCTGAGCCTCGTTATAGCCGGAATCGTTTGTTTTGCTGCTGGAACGAACGCCATTGCGGATGGCGTCCAAGCAGTCGAAAAGTATAATGCTAACCAAGGGCAGAAGACCAACGAAAAATCAGAGAACAATTCACCGGAAAGTAGATCGAGTTAAGAGTTGATTCGAGTTACCAGTCATCCGTGATAACATACGCACATGAAAGCAATCTTTGCTCTCTCCTTTTGCAGCCTCGCCCTCATGGCGCAGGCAGACCTGAAATCCGACACCGCACCTACTTATAAAAAGATCGATGCGGCGTTCATGAAGAAGGACATCAAGGCGTTTGAATCGGCCACGCGCCCACTCATGGCCAAGGATTTCAAGTTCTTCGACCAGGGCAAGCCGATGACTTACGATCAAATGATCGCCAATCTTAAAGATACGTTTGCCATGATGAGCACGGTAAAGTCCGCCAGCGTCCATATGGTGACGAGCAAGGAAATGGGGAAGAAAGCCACCTCAGCTTGCGAGCACAATATCGATGGCACGATGATGGGGCCGGACAACAAGCCACACAGCGTGACGATGACGGGCACTTCAAACGAAACTTGGGTGAGAGAAGGCAAGACCTGGAAAATGACCTCGATGAAATGGGTCAAGCAGGCAATGACGATGGACGGCAAGCCGTTTGACCTCACCAAGATGAGTGCTCCTCCCAAAGCAAACCCAATGAAGAAGAAGGGCCACTAGCTATTGCGAAAAGAACTTTCGGTCTAAAGTAGTGGCCGAAAATGCGGCACGGGCCGTACGGAATCCCCGGGCCGATTGTTCCACATTGACCAATTCTAACAACTTCTTTATACTCAACCTATCCCTATGGTTGACGTTGTTATTGTCGGTGGCGGACCGGCCGGAAGTACGTGCGGATCGATGTTGAAGAAGTACGCTCCGCACCTAAAGGTTGCGATCTACGAGCGAGAAGTCTTCCCACGCGACCACGTGGGAGAGAGCCTTTTGCCGGCGGTCTGCAAGGTCCTAGCCGAGATCGGCGCTTGGGAAAAGGTCGAGGCGGCCGATTTTCCTGTAAAGGTCGGGGCGACCTATCGTTGGGGAGCCACCGACGAATTATGGGATTTCAATTTCATCCAGAGCAAAGAGTACGTAGACGTGCCTCGTCCCGCTAAATACGAAGGCATGCGAGCCATGACAGCCTTTCAAGTGGACCGATCCATCTTCGATGAGATCCTGCTCGACCATTCGGCAAGCCTCGGTTGCGACGTTGTCGAAGGCGTTCGCGTCGTCGAAGTCCTGAAGGAAGGCGACTCGGTCACCGGGTTGGTAATGAGCAATGGCGAGACGGTTACGGCTCGCTACTATATCGATGCCACCGGCGTTTCGGGCGTCATCCGGCGCGAGTTCGATGTACCGGTGGAATATCCAACCAATCTCAAAAACATTGCGATTTGGGACTACTGGCAAAATGCGGAGTGGGCGGTAACGGTTGGCAACGCGGGGACACGCATCATCGTCACGTCGGTGGGATACGGGTGGATCTGGTTCATTCCCATCACCCCCACCCGAACCAGCATTGGATTTGTCGTTCCTCTCGAATACTACAAACAGTCGGGCCTGAAGCCGGAAGAGATCTACCGCAAGGCCCTGGCCGATCAGCCGTTGGTGACCAAGCTAACCGCCAATGCGACGATCGAAAATAAGCTTTTCACAACCAACGACTGGTCCTACATCGCCGGTCGGCTCTCTGGCGAGAACTGGTTCCTTATTGGCGACACGTGCGGATTTGCCGACCCGATCCTGTCTGCGGGAATGACCCTCGCCACGGCTGGCGCCCGCCAGATCGCGTACTCGATTTTAGCCATCGAGAATGGTGAGCACGGCCGAGAATGGCTCCGAGAGTACTACGACGATGCTCACCGGGCACGCATCCGACAGCATGTTCAATTTGCCGACTTCTGGTACACCTCGAACGGCCAATTCACCGACCTCATCGATAACACGGCCAAGATCGCTGAGCGAGCCGGGCTCGACCTAACTCCGGACGAGGCTTTCCGATGGCTCGGCACGGGAGGGTTCTCGCATGAGGACCTGGCCGCACCATACTTGGGCGGCTTCGGTCTTACCGCCGTGAAGGTCCAAATTCAGAAATTCACCCAACAAAAAATCAGTTGGAAGATCGCGGAAAACAATATCTTCAAACTCAATCTCGAAGGCGCAGCAGTGGCCGAAGTTCCGATCCTTTTCGAAGGCAAAATCTGGCCGAAGAAGTGCCTCAAGCGGGGTGGGAAGACGCTACCTAAGTACGGGGTTTTCGATATCGTTCAGCTTCTCCTCGAGAAAGAGTCCGAGATTGTTCCCGCCATCGAACGCGTTCGAGCATTCTTCCAGCGCAATCCGATCTATCCCACTCCGGAACAGGGCGTCCAAATGGTTCTCTCCACCATGGAAGCCATGATCAGCGACGGGTGGATCACGGCCGAGTACGACCCTTCACTTCCCCTCTATCCTTTTGTCGCGCCCGAAGAGAACGAGGTCATCCACAAGAATGTGGATATTCC
>CAMFIS010000287.1 GCA_945952345.1 uncultured Fimbriimonas sp. | reverse complement strand
ATCAAAGTCCGTGGCGAGGAAGTCGCTCGCGCCGAGTTGATGCCAGATCGGCATTTGGCGGTCAACAGCGGCGACGCGATCGAATCGATTCCTGGCATTGCCACCACCGATCCGGTCTTCAATATGGAGTCCTTGTGGATCGATCCCGACCAGCGCGAGTTGGCCGAGCGAGTGGGTTACACCGTCATCGAGCCTTCCGCCGTCATCTCGACTCACCTTTCCGAGATCGTCAAGAACCACGCTCCCGAACTGCTCAGCCGTCAAGACGTCCAAACTCTGGTTGACGAGGTCAAGAAGGTCAATGATGCGGCCATCTCCGAACTTATTCCCGACCAGATCAGCCTTTCCGACATTCAGAAAGTTCTCCAGCACCTTCTCCGTGAGCGCATTCCGATTCGCGACATGGTCACGATCATCGAGACGCTGGCCGACTTTGCGCCCCGTACGAAGGATGTCGAGCAGCTTGGGGAGATCGTTCGATCGGCTATCGCTCGCACGGTCACTCGACAGTATCTCGACTTCGAAGACAAGCTTCGCTGTATCACCCTAGATCCTCAGCTTGAGCGCACGCTTACCGAGAGCGTCACGCTCACTTCGGCTGGCAGCGCCATGGTTCTGGATCCCGTTACCCAAACCCAGCTGATCCATAAACTGAAATCGGAATACGACCGACTCACGATGCAAGGCTACCAACCGGTTCTCTTGTGCGGTGCTCAGCTACGATTGGCGATGCGACGCTTTCTCGACCGACATTTGCCGAACCTTGCCGTGTTGGCGTATAGCGAAATTTCTGCTAAAGCCGACGTGGAATTCGTTGGAACGGTCGCGGCTTAACTTAATTCCGAAACGAAATAAGTTAAAAGTCGCAATTGGTACTTGCCCTGCGACGTAGATTGGGTAGAACAGACCCATGAAGTACACCTCGCTTGGCCGGACCGGCCTTCAAGTTTCTCGTCTTTGCCTCGGCACCATGAACTTCGGTCCCCAAACCTCGAAGGAAGACAGCTTTAAGGTCATGGATCAAGCCCTCGAGCACCGCATCAATTTCTTCGATACCGCCGACGTGTACGGCTGGCAGCGAGGCGAAGGCATCACCGAGCAGATCATCGGCGACTGGTTCGCCCAGGGCGGCAATCGCCGCGAGCGAGTGGTTATCGCCACCAAACTGTACGGCGACATGGGCAAGGATGAACTCCACGACTGGCCCAACACCAACCGCGTCACTGCACTCCACATCCGCCGCGCCTGCGAAGGCTCCCTGAAGCGAATGAAGACGGATTACATCGACGTGTACCAGATGCATCACATCTACCGTGCAGCGCCATGGGACGAGATTTGGGAAGCATATGACGTGCTGAAGTCGCAAGGCAAAATCCTTTATGCCGGCTCCTCCAACTTTGCGGGCTGGCATGTGGTTCAAGCCAATGAAGCTGCATCGAAGCGGAATTCGGTCGGCCTCGTTTCCGAGCAGTCGAAGTATTCCCTTCTCCAGCGCGAGATTGAAATGGAAGTCGCTCCTGCTTGCGAGGCGTACGGCGTGGGCATCATCCCGTGGTCGCCGCTGGCGGGCGGAATCCTTGGTGGAGTCATCAAGACCTCCGATGGTCAGCGCCGACACAACGATCAAGCGAAGGCAACCATCGAGAAGCATCGCGACAAACTCGAGAAGTGGGAGAACCTTTGCGAATCGATGGGCGAGAATCCGGCCGACGTCGCGCTGGCTTGGACGCTTTCGAAGTCGTTCGTCACTGCGCCAATTATCGGCCCGCGAACTCTGGAGCAACTCGACGGTTCCCTCCGCGCCCTCGAAATCGAGATCACTCCGGAAGTAAACGAGCGACTCGACGAAATCTTCCCCGCGTTCCGAACCTCGCCCGAGCATTACGCTTGGTAGGTTAGGATTCAGGCATCAGGCTTCAGTTTGAATGGCCAGAATGCGAAAGCTTCTGGCCATTATCGCTTCTGACCCCGGAGGGCATTTCCGTAGACACCTCAATTACATGGGATAGTCGGTCTTAGTGTTTCTGCGTAATGCGGGCCCGAGAGAATCTGAAAGTCTAAGGCTCAAATACACAATCGTTCCAATTTCCATGAATGGCGTTCTGGTTTTGTTGATCAAGCAATCGACGGCAAAATATGCGCTGAGGACAAGATTAATCACGAACGCCCACCGATTGCCGCTCCAGATACCTATCCAAAGGATTGAGAAAACGAGCACCATCCAAGCCGAGTACAAATAGTTGATGTTGTAGCCAAGGCCAAAGGAAAGTGAGCTGGTCGGCGAATCCACGGTCACGGTACTGTTTGAGACAAAGTTCAATCCCAGTGTTAAGAGTACTGGCAGAGCAACGTAGCCGAGCAAGTTGAAACCGGCGTAGACCTTATCGAATAGGTATGCCCTCGAGGTCGCTGACGCAATCGTTCTTGGCTGCTTTGACTCGATCACTGAGTGGAATTGTACGCGATATTCTTTTCGACATCAATTGTAGGTTCTCTCGGGCAACGATGAGCCAAGGGAGTCGGCGTCTCTACTCCGCCAAACCCAAATCACCACAAAAGCGACCATCACCATCATCGACCAGCTCACGATCTTCGAGGAGTGCACCGGCTCCCAGCCGTCGACTTGGTTGGGATAAACCCACGCCCCGAGGAACGTGCAGATGTTCTCGCCCACCCAAACGAAGAACCCGATGAGGCCAAAGCTCACCGCGAGCGGTAGGCGGTAACGCCCTTCGCGGCACGTGAAGTTCGCCCACGCCGGGACAAAGATGGCGAGCAGGCAGAGGATGATCCAGAGTCGCTGGTCACCAAGTACTTGGGAAGTAAAGAAATTGAGATAGATCAGCGCCACGCCTGCCAGCGCCCACCGCCGCTTGGGCATCTTGGTGAATTCGAGGTCGAACACTCTGCACGCTTGGAAGATGTAACTGGCCACGCTGGAGTACATGAACCCGGAATATAGCGGCACGCCATAGAACTTGGTGTAGGCGAACTCAGGGTAGGTCCACGAACCGTGCCGGACTTTGTAGCTTTCCAGGATGAGTCCGATGACGTGGAACGCCGTGATCGCGATCATCTCCCGGCGAGATTCAAGTCCTTTACGGACCATATAGACCTGCATGCTGAGGCAGGTGACGAGCATGAAATCGTAGCGGGGAATCCACGGCACGAGGTACGAGATGCCGAGCATCGCGAACACGAAGAACGCGAACATCGACGCCTGGACTTGCTTCCAAACAAACGCCCCAAACTCCCGCATTGTCCAAGAAAACAGGTCAGGCTAATTCTGAGTTCCAAAATTGAACTCGAATCCGCTCCCTCAATCCCCGCAAGGTTGAGGGAGCGAATCGGCTCCAAACGCTCACTGCTAATCGCTCAAAGCAGATTAGTCGTTCTCGCTGCCCGCAAACGGCGACGAGTAGTTCGGCGGTTCCTTCGTGATCTGAACGTCGTGAGGATGGCTCTCGCGAAGGCCCGCGCCGGTGATCTTCATGAACTCCGCGACCTCGTGGAGGTCGGAAAGCGAACCCGCGCCAACGTAGCCGAAGCCGCTACGCATGCCGCCGACGAGCTGCGCCAGCGTATCCTTCAGAATCCCCTTAAACGGAACACGACCTTCGACGCCTTCCGGAACGCTGACTGCGCCAGATTCCTTGATC
>CAMFIS010000286.1 GCA_945952345.1 uncultured Fimbriimonas sp. | reverse complement strand
ACCACGCAGTATCCCGTCCTAAACGGATATTTCACCCAACTGTCCCAGTGGGTGCCGGGATCGAAGAGGCGATGGAGACAGATGCCTTCGGTACCGGTGCTGATGAGGGAGGTCCTTGTCCTCAAATGGATTTGATCGGGCGCGAGCTCACCCAATTCGAATTCTTGGACTTCGACCTGGCCCTTGCCGGTGAAAACGATCCCGAATGGCATTTTCGCAGTCTATCCAATTATGTTGCCCACACCGAAATATAATGAGGACCTCATGGATTTGAAACGCATTATCAAAGGAAGCTATTTGGCCGAGGGCTTTACACCCGAGTTTATTGAAAAAGTTGCTTCCATTTCTGAGATCCGCACTTTTAGCGATGGTCAGTTCATCGTCCACGAGGACGACATGACGGCCGACCTGATGATTCTTGCCGAAGGTTTGGCCGAGATCGTGCGGATCACAGGAGACACGATTGGATACATTAGGCCCGGTATGCCGTTTGGCGAAGTTGCGTTTCTCGATCGTCGCCGCCGTTCATCTTCCGTGGTTGCCAAAGAGAATTGCACCGTGATCCATATCCCAGAAGAGCCATTGCGATCGCTCTTGCGAGACGAGCCAGCGATGGCCGTGAAGGCCCTGGTGAACCTTAGCACCGTGCTTTGCGATCGATTGCGAAAAGCCAATCAGCAGATTGCGGCCCTCAACGCGATCGAAGAATTCCACATTTAAGCGACTTTTCGCTTCGCTTTATACATCGCCTGATCGGCTTGTTGTATTGCCGATTCTTGGGTGTGGCTACGCGAAAGCGCTGCGACGCCGAAGCTTATGTGCACCGAGAAGGTATGGCTCTCGTGGCGGATGGCAGCCTTGCTGAGTACGCTGTTTACACGTTCGAGCTTTGCTTCCAATTGGACTAAATTGCCCTTATATAGAACTGCATACTCGTCACCACCGAGGCGTACGACGGAGCACCCATTGAGTGAGAAGGTCTCTTTGAGTCGCTTCGCAACCTCTGCTAGCGCCGCGTCACCGGCCAGGTGACCGTACTTGTCATTGATCTCCTTAAACTTGTCGATATCCAGAACGCCGAGGCAGTACGCCTCGCCTTCGTGAACCTTGGCGAGTGCGTTTGCGAGGTAGATTTCGAACGCAGCTCTGTTGCCCAGTTGAGTCAGGTGGTCGGTTTTGACAGCTTGCTCTGCCACCCGCAATTTTCCCCGCAGGTCGTTCGCGCACTTTGAGGCAACTTCACGAATCAATTTCTCGCGGTCCTTGTGGGTCTTTACGGCTTGGTTCAGGGCAATGACTTCCGTTTGAACTCCCGAGACAAGCTCCTCGTAGGACTTCGCCGCCTGAAGGCGAGACAGCCTGGCGCTCGATTGCTCGGCTTGTGCTTCCAAGTTGTGGCTCGACTCGATAGCGGACTCCAGCGTGTTAAGAATCGAGCGAAGTCCTTCATGCGCGGCACCCAGGCTGGTCTCGATGCTGTGGCGTTGGACCATGGAAAACTTGGCCACGGCCCCTTCGAGGTCGGCGACGAGCGCTTCGAAGCGATTTTCGGACACTTCTGGCTTGGTCGCGGCGGCAGAAATTTGATCCACTTCAGTCAGGAATTCTTCGGATGCGGGGTCTTGTGGCAGCAGGACCAATTTCTTATAGCCTTCTGCGCTGGCGACGCCAAATTTGACCGCCGATGGGCTGCTTGGTGCTAGTTTCGCCCACTCCGAAGTCCTCTTCCAAAACATGTCTTGGTAGGAATGCCATAAGAATTGCCGGGGGACCCACGGAAAAATACTGGCGAAGAAACAATTCTTCGTTCTACATCGTCCAGTTTTCGTAAGTAGGGCTAGCTTAATCGGCGGTTCTGCAATATAATGGCAAAGCTGGTGCAAATGCGTGTGCAATTCGAGCGCGCGCGGTCACGCCAGAATTGGATGCATGTTAGAGGTGTCTTGTTAGTGTCTATGACTAAAACAATCTGCAATCGGGCTTGGCTCGGTGCCTTAACCCTCGGAGTTGCTTCGCTTGTTGGTGCGCAAACAGCGGATCTCCAAAGAGGCAATTCTATGATGAAGGCCCGACCATCCACGTTCACGAAGAATATCGGGCAGTGGGACTCTCGGGCTCTGTTTGGTGGCCATGCCACCGGAATGGATTTCTGGGTGTCGAAGGAGGGATTTGTCTTCCAGTATTTCAATGCTGATAATGAAGCTAAGTCGCCCTACGCTGGCCACACGGTCGGAATGCTCTTTGATCACGCCAAGCCGTTCGTTGCCGTAGGCACGGACGCGGCAGGAACAAAAGAGTTTATCGGCAAGGGACTTAAAGGTGTCGCACAGAACTACCATCAGGTTGACCTGAAGGGCGTTTACGCGAACATCGACGCGAAGGCTTACTTTGACGGTAAGGCTCCTCGCTACGATTTCATTCTGCATCCCGGCGCAAAATCCGAAGACATCCGGTTCAACTTCAAAGGCGCGGCCGCGAAGGTCGTTGCAAACAATAAGCTTCAAGTGAAGACGGTCCTCGGGGATAGATTCCAAGAAGGCCTGTTTGCATACCAGATGCTGAACGGCAAGAAGGTTCCGGTTCCGGTTAGCTTTAAGCAAATCGATGCAACTCACATTGGCTTTACTGTCGGCGCATATGACAAGAGCCGTGACCTCGTCATCGACCCGCTCGTATACGGCACTTACTACGGCGGCGACCAAGGCTTCGATGAAGTTCGCGGCGTAGCTGCTGACTCAAACGGTAACGTGTACATGACCGGTTACACCCGGTCGGCTATCTATCCTGTCCTTTATGGACCGTTTGGATTCAACTCGCTTGGTGGGAAAGAAGGTTTCGTTTCTCGGTTGACGGGCGACGTTTATAACCACGATTATTCAGCTTTGTTGACGGGCTCGGGTGACGAGCAAGGCAACTACATTAAGCTTGACGCGTTCGGTAACGTTTGGGTACTCGGTTCAACCACGTCACCTACCTTCTGCGGTAACAGCACTTCTGGAAATATGTGGATCATGCGGTTTGCTTCGGATGCAACCACAGTTCTGACTCCTTTCCTCAACAGCAACGCAGTCCTGATGCGATTCGGTGGAACGACGGCGAACCCCGATGTTACTTCGGTAACTTCGTTTAGCATTCGACCTGACTTGAACCCAGCCCAGGGTGCACCGGTGCGACTTCTTATCACGGGTGCCTGTAAGGCGGTCGGTCCTACCGGGCTATTCTCCGGATCGGCAACCGGCAGCTATTACGCGACGTTGGACTATGACGAGGTCAATGGCTTCCAACTCATCGGTGGAGCATGCGGCCTTCCCCAAGCCATGAATGGTGCGACGAGCGCCACATTGACTGGATCGGCTTTCGACAACAATGGTAACTTCTTCCTCTCCGGAACGTTGAATGCCACGGGTAACTCGGACACGGCTGCTGCCAACCCGAAGTTCACGACAACTGCTGGTGTTTGGCAAAATGGCCGACTTCAGCGACAGCAAGACATTTGGGTTCGCAAGCATGATGCAAGCGGCGCAATGATCTGGTCCGGACTTGTTGGTGGTGCTTCCACCGACATTACGGAAGGTATCTTCCACACTCACTCGACTGGAGCATTCGATATCGGCGGCGCCACGGTTGCCACCGATACTTCGGGCAACGTCTACATCTTGGGACGGTCACAATCGT
>CAMFIS010000285.1 GCA_945952345.1 uncultured Fimbriimonas sp. | reverse complement strand
ATGGGCGGGATGAGCCTTGGCTACGACCGGACAACCGGCGGCGAGCGCGGAAGCTGTATCTCCACCCGCGACCGAGAAGGCGAGGGGAAAATTCGACGCGCCGAAGACTGCGACAGGTCCAACGGGAATCATGAACCGCTCAAGGCTAGGGCGTGGCAACGGCTGCCGATCTGGAAGAGCTTCGACATTTCGTCGATCCGTCCATGCCCCTTCTCGAACGTCCTTGGCGAACATCCGTAGTTGGGCGGTGGTTCGTCCCAATTCACCCGTGAGCCGAGCCTGGGGAAGGTGAGATTCCTCCATTGCAAGCGGAACGATCTCTGCTTCTTTTGCCGCCAACTTATCCGCGATTGCGTCGAGCAAGCCCGCAATGGTTTCCGGTTTCGCTCGACGCAGGGCAGAGGCCGCCTCCGCTGCGCGCTGGCACATTTCGAGAACGTTAGGGGCAGATGTGGTGATCTCAGGCATATCGGTTGGGGTCCAGTTGGTGGATGGGCAAAGTCGTGGCGGCGTTGTCGAGAATCTCGGAGACGAGCATACCGGTTACCGGGCCGAGGCTCAGGCCCATCATCGAGTGTCCGGTGGCGAGGACCACGCGCATATCCTTTTTGAGCTTGCCAATGTAAGGCAAGCCGTCCGGTGAACATGGTCGCCAGCCGTGCCATACGGGCAAATCTTTGAATTGGGAAGGTTGGAATTTGGGCATGAACTGCGGGATCGAGTCGACGATGCCGCTGATTCGATTACGGTTGATATCGTGGTTTGGCTCGCCGAGTTCCATGGTTCCACCGAATCTTACGCCTTGCTGCATTGGCGTCACCGCGACTCTTGCTTCGTTCAGCAAGTAGCAAAGCTCCGGCCGCTCGACGGGGTCTTTTACCATCATCGAATATCCTTTTCCCGCCATCATTGGGAGCTTGAGCCCGAGTTGCTTGGCGAGATCGCGCGATTCGACGCCACCCGCGATCACGACTTGGTCGCTTTTGATCCCGAAACCGTCAGATGTGATGACCTCGACCGATTCTTGGGTTTGATTGAAACCGGTTACGCCGGTGCCGTATAAGAAGTGAACACCGTCTTCCTCCAGCTTGTTGACCAATGCAGTCAGTAGCTCGCGAGGGGAGAGATGGCAGTCGTCGTGAAAATGTACGCCGCCAAGAACGTCGAGGGTGATCGCCGGATCAAGTTGTTGGAGTCCTTTCAGGTCGTGAACCGAAGCACCGACGCCGAGTTCGTTCGCCCGCTTTGCAATCCCTGCTTCATGGTCGAGCGATGCTTGCTGTTTACACAGCATGACCAGGCCCTTCTTGACGAACTGGTAGCCAACGCCGATGTCCTCGGTGAGCGACTCGTACAGCTTGCGGCTGGTGAGGTTGAGGTCCTTGAGAATGTGTTCGCTCGCCTTCACGTGGGCGGCGTTCGCACTGCGCATGAACTTCCATGACCACAGCATTTGGTCGATACTCGGCGGGATGTGGAAGGCGAACGGCGAGCGCGGATTGGTCATCATTTTCAATCCCATCCCAACCATTCCGGGCGCCGCCAAAGGAATAAAGTGCGACGGCACGATCATGCCCGCGTTACCGCTGCTGCAGTTGTCGTCGCTCTCGTTGTTTCGGTCGAGAACAGTGACGTCGAACCCTTTTTGCCGGGCGTAATAAGCGGAACAGAGGCCGATGATTCCAGCGCCAATGATCGTGACTTGCTTGCTCAAACAATCCCCCAACAGAAGGGGTCGTCCTCGTCGAACAGCAGCGCGGCTTGGGCGGTGATGTGGGCGCGGCCGGAGATGTGGGGAATGATTTTGCCGTCCTCGATGGTCACCCAGCCCGTGAAGGTCGATCCGGTGATGCTCTCTTGAACAAGCCGTTCCTCTTGCTTGATCTTCCCGTGTGAGTAGAGCATTGCGAGCTTGGCGCTGGTTCCGGTCCCGCAGGGCGAGCGGTCGTACGCATTGCCCGGGCAAAGCACATAGTTCTTGCTCGTAGCCCCTTCGACGCTTGGTGGTCCGAAGACTTCGACGTGGTCGACCTTGTGGCCGTCGCGCCCCCGAACGCCGCTCTTGTCCAGCTCGCGGCGAATCTCGGTGGTGAAGTCGGTGAGGATGTCTCGGTTTTCGAAGGTGACCTCGGGTGCGTTGTCGGCTTCGTGGACCAAATAGAACCAGTTACCACCCCACGCGATGTCGCCGCTGACTCTTCCGAAGGATGGCGTCGTGACTTCGACATCGGTCTGGTCGAGATAGGACTCCACGTTCGTAAGCGTGACATTCCCGTTCTCTTCGAGGTCGACGGTAATGACGCCAACGGGAGTCTCGATGGTGCTACGGCCGGTTTTGATTCGGCCCAAATGGCGAAGGGTTTCGACCACGCCGATGGTGCCATGACCACACATTCCAAGCACGCCGTCGTTATTGAAGAAGATCATTCCTGTGCAGTGGCGATCATCGGTTGGCGGTACCAATAGTGCGCCGACAATGACGTCGGAGCCCCTCGGCTCGAGGATGACGCCCCGCCTCAGGTGATCCTGATGGGTCGCCAGGTACTCGCGCTGTTCGGCGAGAGTTGCTCCCTCCGGAAAGGGCCAGCCAGCCAGAACAACCCGCGTGGGTTCGCCGCCAGTGTGCGAGTCGATGATCTCGATCTGCATCGTGGTTAGATTTTAGGCCGCTTGGCGAGGCCGTCGGCAATGATTTTTTCGACTCGGGCTCGTTCGGCTCCGCTCAGCGTGAGACGCGGTAGTCGGACCCACTCGGGGCAGTAGCCGGTTGCCTGGGTCGCCATCTTGATGTTCTGCACGAATTTTAGGCCGACGTCGAGATGGAGCAGCGGGGTGTACCAGCGGTAGAGCTCGCGGGCTTCGTCCCATTTGCCCGCCATCATGAGGTCCCACAGTTTCTGGTTTTCGTAGGGGAAGGCGAGGCCGATGCCTGCTACCCATCCCTTCGCGCCGAGGAACGTGCTCTCGAGTGCGAGGTCGTCCACGCCGGAGAAAATGGTGAGCCGGTCGCCCATGTGGTTGATGATGTCGGTGATGCGGGGGACGTCTCCTGCAGATTCCTTGATGGCTATGAAATTGTCGCTTTCGTTACAGAGAATTTCAAGCATCTCCGGCGTGAGGTCGACGTGATAAGCAATCGGATTGTTATAAATTAAAATCGGTAAACCTGTATTTTTCGCAACGGTCCGGTAGTGAGCGAGGGACTCGTCGCGGTCGGCTCGGTAGACCATTGCGGGCATGAGCATGATGCCGTCGATGCCCATCGCTTCGCACTTCTGGGTGTACTCGACGGCTTGTTTGGTGGCGCACTCGGCCACTCCGCTGAGGACCTGGATCTTGCCGTTGGCGACTTTCTTCGCAAGCTTGAGAATCTCGAATTTCTCATCCCAAGTAAGGGCGAGATTCTCGCCGAGGGAGCCATGCATGACGAAGCCGGTCACACCGGAATCGAGCAAGACTTCGAGGTGCTTTTCCAGCGCCGTGTAGTCAATGGACAGGTCCTGATGAAAGGGGGTCGTCACCGCCGGAAATACGCCAGACCAAGCCGGGAAGCTGAACATCTTTTAACTTTGAACGATTTTGATATGAATAGTTCGTAAATACTTCAATGATCTAGAAGAAGATTTCACAAAGATATAAGCAAACAGCAACAAATCAAAATAAATCAAAAGCAATCAAAAGCAGCTTATTGAAT
>CAMFIS010000284.1 GCA_945952345.1 uncultured Fimbriimonas sp. | reverse complement strand
TTGATCGACCAACGAGGTATGCGATCAGTACAACGATGGCGAGGACCAAACAACCGACCAGTTGCGGCATGGGCTGGATTGTACTACTGTTATGGAAACCGCACAAGATTATTAAGGGTAGATATTGTTGAGATGGAACGGGGCATGAGTATCAAGATTGGGATCGCCTCGCTGATAGGCATCGCCCTTCTCTTAGCGTGGTTTGCAAAGCCCCAACCATTTGCTAAAGTCCTCGCTGACTCCCGCATTCCGCTCCGCCGAGACACACAAACAAATGGAGTTTGGGTTAAGCTCGACGACGAAGCCGCCCTCATGAACGCCCTGCACAGGGCCGGCTACGCCTGTTCTCAGACTTTCTAACCAACAGCAACGATCAGGTTACGGGCGAGTACACGATTCACTCGGCGTTCTTGCCTGGCATGGCGAGGCACAGGTTGTATGTCCGAAAGCTCTTGTATGTCGGAATCGAGATCCAGGGAATGAGGTAACCCGTGCGCCGGATGGCGGTCATCGCTTAGGCGATTCCGTGCCGATCATCTGTCATCATAATTCGCATGAGCAAAGTTCAAGAGGAGATCGTTCAAGATTTCTGCCGCCGGTTGAATCCGAATTCGACGTCCGTCATCGTCGATATCAAGCCCGCCGAAGGCGCGAAGATCGGGGAATGGAAGGCGAACGTCGACGCCAAGGTGAAGGCCGATGGCGGCGAGACCCTCGAGGGCTGGGCGATTTGGTATCAGGAAGGCGTCATTGTGGAAGGGGAGGCATGTGCGATTTGGAAATCGCCGACCGGCGAACTGGTCGACATCACTCCTCGCGAAGGCGAGCCGCCGCAGATCATGTTCTTGGAGGAAGCAGGAATCTGGAAAGACGGCGGTCCGGTGGGCAACAAGCGACTGGCGCTCTCCGACAGCTTGTTTTCTCGGGTGATGTTTAAGTCGGGCGAAATGCACGATCGCCTGCGCAAGCAGTACGGCTCGGACGACGCAGTTCCGGAGGAAGAGATTAAGAAGGTCGAAGCGATGGCGAATCGGATTCTGACTCGCGATGTGCGGAACTGGGAACGCTGCCCCTGCGGAAGCAACAAGCAGTACACCAAGTGCTGCGGCAGGCCGAAGAGTCGTCCGCTGAGCAATTTATAGGCTGCTGCTTGTCCCTCCCCAAACCTTGCCTCTCCTGTTTCAAGTAACCTCGATGAGTGAAGTACGCCGAGACGGCGAGCGGAGAAAAGATTGAAGCCGTCAAGGGCATAGAGGCGTTCTGCCCCGTGTGCCGTGAGCCCGTGTTGGCTCGGTGCGGACAGATCAAGATTCACCACTGGGCACACGAGGCGGACCTTGATTGCGACAGTTGGACCGAACCAGAAACAGAATGGCATCGGGGTTGGAAGACCTACTTCGACCCACTCCTCGTCGAGGTTCCGATGGGTCCACACCGAGCCGATATTCGGAATGGGGCGGGTTTGGTCATCGAGCTTCAGAACTCGAACATCTCGCCAGCCGAGATTCGCGAACGTGAGATGTTCTACGGCAGCATGGTGTGGGTGGTGAACGCCGAGCTGTTTGCCGACCGTCTCTTTTTGACCAAGCGTATGGGTCCCGATATTTTCGCATTCAAATGGAAGCACATGCGCTCCTCATGGCTGCATGCTCGCAAGCCGGTGTATCTAGACCTCGGTTCCTTTACGGTTAAGGACCTTTTTGGCGTCGAGTTCAAGCGGCCAGACGCCTACTCTTCGCGGGTTGCCAAGGACCTGTTTCGCTACGACGGAACCAACGGCGCGTATCTGGATCGATCTTTGGTGGGGATTCCGGATGACCTGCGAGGTTGTGGTGTTTTAAGGTTGAACACGGTGTATAGCGGCGGCCGCGGCAGCGTTCGGGTGACGAGCATGGCTGGACTGCGGGAGCTGTTGGGCGCCGTGGCGGAGTAAGTCCCTTTCCCTTGCTCTTCGGAGGGGGAAATGGTGGGGATCGGATAGCCCCTTCCCCTTGCTCTTTGGGAGGGGGAAGGGCCTAACTGCGATCCGGTAGATCGCAGCTCGTAGCCAGGGTATCGGAGCGAGGTCGAGCGGAGATACCTGCACAGAATTCGAAATTGCCTAAACCCACGCAGTGGCTAACCGCCCAAGCGTCAAAGCATCTGCCCAGCCCACGAAGTGTCTAAATTGCCGTTTCTTCGTCCGTCGGCAGCGGTGCAAATGAGTTTTGAACTGCCTCGAACTGGCGCTTGCTCATCGCCTGCGGCTTGGTTAATACACGGCCCACATAGTTTCCGTGCATCTTGTCGCCTTCGGTGTACATCCAATCGCAGATGTCCGCCGCTTTAACCGTAATTCTCTCGCCTTCCTTCACGTCGATGAAAGCCGGTGTTTGGTCCACGATGCCAGAAACCATATCCCCTTCCATGCTTGGATGGCTGATCCAGATCGCTTCGGGTTTTTTCTCACCCACGACTCGAATCTTGATGAAATAATCGTCGGGATTGATGGCCGCGTCGCGCTTGGACCAAAAATATGGAAGCGTCCGGACCGCATCGGCCGAGGCTTGGAGAATCTCTGGATCGTTCGGATCGACACTGGTCAGGGTGATCGGCATACTCATAGCCCTAAGATAGTTAAAGCCGATGACGACGAGAACGAGAAACGCGATGACGAATACCCACGTCATGCGCAGAATTGTACTCTCCAGAGTTGAAGTGCTCCCGAATGCGCTAGCCCAGGACGGCTGGACCCTGAAAAATCCAGCCTGAGGTTCGGTTTTGCTACCGATAATCTTGAGCTCGAAAGAGCTTTCCGGCGGTTCCGTCGTTGACCAGGACAGGCTCGAGCGCGCCTGGCAAAACCGACTCTACAGAGTTCGGCGCGTTCGGACCTCCCAAATCCGTCCTCAACCAACCCGGATCCAGCAGGTTCACCAACACTCCCTTTTCTGCGAGCGAAGGGGCAATATCGGTGACATATTTGTCCAAGGCGCCCTTGGAAATCGAATAGGCCAGCAGCTCTGGCTGCTCTTGGATACCGGAGGTAACGTTGACGATCCGCCCCCAACCCGACTCGATCATGTGGGGAAGAAAGCCGTGGCAAAGGCGGATGACCGAAATGGTATTGACCTCGAAGCTCGATCGAAAATCCTCGGCCGGAGTCGAAAGCCACTCCGGCGTGTAGCGAGTCATGATCGCGGCATTATTGTAGAGAATATCGATCGGGCCACATTCCGCGATAAGGCGGTCAACCTGGTTCTGGTCGTCGAGCTCGGCCATGACCTGTCGAACCGAAACTCCCGTCTCGCGCAGTTCTTCGGCGAGTTCGTCGGTACCCGAGGTCTGACGACTATGTAGGATAAGATTGCAGCCGTGCGATGCCAGCCCCATCGCCACTTGTCGGCCAATGCCCCGGCTGGCTCCCGTTACGAGGGCCCACCGGCCGCGAATGTCCGCATGATTCATCTCGGGCATTTTACCAACCTGTATCTGGCGAATCGAACAGACCAGAATTGAGCCATTAGAAAACGCTCATGGCCCGCGGTGTTTCCATGTCCCAGTGCAATACTCAAGGAACGTGCCTTCTTCTTCCGAGCTTTTTCCTGATCTCGACCCGTCACTCTTGGAGATAGCCGACGCGCTTTGTGCGGTTGTTCGATCTCTGCTACCCGAAGCGGTCGAGACCTTCTATCACGACGCGTACGGCTTCGGCCTTACCG
>CAMFIS010000283.1 GCA_945952345.1 uncultured Fimbriimonas sp. | reverse complement strand
CGCCGATCCGGCCGAACAATCCGATGCACTGGCGTACATCAAACCCGCCAGAATTCGACTGACAGAAGTTAGCGTTCCGCTAGGAGTCGTCGGCAGCGGAAATCAGCGCCGAGCACATGCAGGCATCGCGACCACCGCCGCAGAAGATATCCTTGCAGGTTGGCTTGCCGAAGGAATGAAATCCCCCGGCACGACCGTCTTCGCCCCTGAATCTTTGGAAAGATCCGAAACCAACGTTGGTGGTGACTGCGCCTCATTTTCACGCATCCTCGCCAAACATGGTGTGGGATACACCGCCGATGCGTACCACCTCCTGAAAGAATGGGACGCCAACGGACGCGAGGCGGGGCAAGATATTCCGACCAAGTCGTATTGGGAAGACCAGATGCCGCACAAACCGACCCACTTGCACCTGGCGCAACTCGAAGGTCGGCGATTTCCTCAACCCGGCGACCCAATGCTTCAAGGATTCTTCGCTCGACTCCGCGAGCTTGGCTACGATGAGCGTGTGAGCCTGGAGTGCAATGGCATGGAACCAGAAGATTACAAGCAAGCGATTGCGAACGTGAGGACCTACTTCTAGAAGGATGCCTCAACCACGAGCTTGGCGAGGCGTTGAGGCTTTTAGCTTTAGCCTCGTCGCTTCGATCGCAAGCCCGCTCCGGGTCGAGGCATCATAAGCAGGCGATTCAGAACGTGAAGACCTACTTAAGTTAGGATGCCTCAACCACGAGCTCCGCGAGGCGTTGAGGCTTTTACAATATCCTCGACGCTCCGCTCGCAGGCTCCCTCCGGGTCGGGGCATCATAAACGGTTCAGATAGGAGCCTCGACATCACGAATGCACCAAGCCTAACTGCCCTCACAACCCCCCTGCATTCTAGTTGTCGAGGCATCCTTTCCATACTTCTTTTAGGATGAATTGCTCATTTCGGAACCAATTCTAAGTACTGGCGCGAAGAAGTATCCGTCAGAATGAGCGGAAGCATGAAATCCCTGCCCTCCTTACGCCCACTCGTGCTCGCTGCTTTGGGCCTGTTCGCGACGGCCGCCAACGCCGATATTGAGTACCGCGTTAAGCCAAACCTCGCCGCGAAGACGTTCGCGATCCGGATGACGATCACCAACGCGAAGGACAAGGAGACGATACGGATTCCTGCGTGGTGTCCCGGCTTCTATTTCCTGCTCGATTACAACAAGCAGCTGTTCGATTTTAAGGCCGTCGACTCCGACGGAAACGACCTTCGCGCGAAGAAAATCGACCCTCGCAGCTACGAAGTTCAAAATCCCAATGGCAAGCCGGTCATTGCCAGCTATCGCATCGTTGGAAGCGACTCCGGCCTTGGATTCTTTCGCAGCCACTTGCGTCAAAACATCGGCTTCATCAACGGAGCGTCGGCTTTTATGTACGCCGACGGACACATGACCGAGCCCGTAAAGGCGTCCTTCGACTTGCCTCCCGATTGGGATATCGCGACCGCGATGGACACCGACGGCAAAGGCACTTTCACCGCTGGCGGTTACGACGAATTCATCGACAACCCCATCCAAATGGGCGCCTTCACCCGGAAGAAGTTCATGGTGGGAACCGTGCCCTACGAAGTCATCTGGGTCGGCGATCCGTCCATTCGCTGCAACATTGACGAGGAAACCGAGCGACTCCGACGAGGCTCGATTCCCGCGATGAAGATGTTTGGCGGCTCAAGCTTCAAGAAGTACCTGTACATCGTGCACCTCGAAGTCGGAGACTTCAACGGCGGCCTCGAGCACCGCGCCTGCAACGTAATCGCGGTCGCGAATTCGGAGACGATTCACCTCGATGACTTGGCCACTCACGAATATTTTCATGCCTGGAACGTCAAGCAGATTCGTCCGGTGCTGCTGGGCCCGTTCGATTACACCAAAGAACAGCGGTGCCCAAACATCTGGTTTAGCGAAGGCGTTACCGACTATTACGCCCAGTTGCACGCCTATCAAGCCGGATTCTTCTCTCGATCTCAACTCCTCGAAGTCCTCTCGAATAAGGTATCCGAGCTTCAAGAAAGCAAGACTCGCTTGACCATGACCTTGGAAGACGTATGCAAAAAGACGTGGAACGATCCGGGTCCGAATGCGGGCTTCGGATACGGAGACTTGTCCTACTACACCAAAGGTCTTCTCATCGGCCTGCTCTCCGATGCCTACATCCGCTCGACGACGCACGGAAAGTCATCGTTGGATGATCTCATGCGATCCTTCTACGCGAAGTATCAGCTACCGAAACCCGGTTTTGAAGACGACGCGATCAAGCAAGAATTGATCGCGATGACCGACTCGAAAGGAGGTACCTACTACGATCAGATGGTTCGATCGACGGGAGAAATGCCGTACGAATTGTTGAGCAAAATGGGTCTTCGACTGACGATCCCGGGTCAAACCTATGTTGATCCTCTGTACCTGCTCGATGCGAACGGCAAAGTCACCAACGCTACGATCTCGAATCTCCAGGGTGGAATCAAAGACGGCGATGTGGTCCAGAGCGCCAAGATCGTGGAAGAAAACAAGATCGAGCTTCATCTCATGCGCAACGGCCAACCGGTCACGCTGACCGTTCCAGGGCGATCCTACAAAGCCGGTGATTACCGCCTCACAGCCAATCCATTTGCCACCGATGAAGAAAAGAGTCGTCTGGCGGAGTGGCTCAAGATTCCTGCCTAAAGAACTTCGAGCGATTCCTGCAGCCAAAACGTGATGGTGAAGAGTGCGGCCCACGGCAGCGCGATCACCATCGCGGGCTCGAAAGCGCATCCAAGCACCGTGATGCCACAAACTTGCAGCATTCGTTGCGCCTCCGGAATCAGTTTCCAGGCCTTCGTCAGCTGGTACTGAAAGAATTGAGACGAGAAGGCTACGAGGGCCAGTCCGGAAATGATCGTGATCATCCATTCGGGCCGGAACATTCCGTCGATCACCCGGTGCAAATTGACAAATCCCGGCGATCCTGGACCGACTTTCCAGACAAAGTCTTCCTCGACCACCAGGTAGACCAGTAGAATTCCCATCCCAACGACTGGCGCCATCTGAACCAACTTACGACCTGAAATCCAACACAGAATGGAGAGGTAGTAAAGGGCAGGCAGAATATTCAGCCCCTTACTCGGGGGCCAAAGACTGATCCCGATCGCGATGGGAAGCAGGAGGATCGTCGCAATCCATGTCGGTCCCTCCGATCCCCGATTTTTCATGAGGAGGTAAGTCGACGCCAAGGCATTAAAGACCAAAATCTCCCCGCTTGGAAGCGTGGAAAGCGAGAACGCTGGTCCAAACGGCGACAAATTCTCGTTGACGAAAAGTGAGAGAAACACCAGCGGCAACAACGCGCCTGATGCGAACCGACTAAGCTTTCCGGGCTGACTTGGAAGCGATAGAAAGCAAATACCAAAGATTCCGAGCGCGAGAAGCGAGAACCAGAGCCACCAGAGCTGGACGCCGTTCCAAGCCGCAAACCAACCGAGAAACCGGTAGGCGAGAAAAATTGCAACCGGAACGCAGCCTACCGAGCGAGCGAGACGAATGTGCTGTTCACGTGCGAGGCACCATGCCATGAAGATGCAAGCAAGCCAACCAACCAAACAAATGCCAACAAGGACCTCATCGCGGAGTGCGCCGACATTCAGCCATCGGTCTGGATAGCCGTGGCTCGGATTGATCTCGTGAACATATTCTTG
>CAMFIS010000282.1 GCA_945952345.1 uncultured Fimbriimonas sp. | reverse complement strand
GCGATTCGCGATAAAGATCGGCTCATTCAGAATTCCCAGCCGACTCAGTTGGCCACCGCGAAGGCCAACCTTAATGAGGCCAAGCAGAACCTGGATAACGCTCAGATCGACTACAAGCGCCAGCAAGAATTGGAGCAGAAAGGTTACGTGGCAACAAGAGTTGTCGAGAATGCCAAGCTTACGCTGGACAACGCCCAGGCTCGGTACGACAATATGAAGACGGCGTACGACCGAATCGATGCTGGATTTAGCGCCGAACTGTTCCACGCCGAAGAAACAATCAAATC
The DNA here is from genome assembly GCA_945952345.1 of uncultured Fimbriimonas sp. Classification (GTDB taxonomy): domain Bacteria; phylum Armatimonadota; class Fimbriimonadia; order Fimbriimonadales; family Fimbriimonadaceae; genus Fimbriimonas. The sequence goes on along the minus strand of CAMFIS010000282.1, from coordinate 3,422 downwards.
GAGCCGCGCGGCATTGGTTCGGGCAAAAACGAATTTGTACACGCTGGATACCAAGCGGCAAGACCTCCGAAGCGCGAAAGCCGACCTAGACAAGGCGAAAGCCGGTTTGGCCGATCCCGCTCTTTTGGAGAAGGGCAAGCTGCAAAGCAAGGCTACCGTTATGCAGTTGCAGTCCGCACTTAAAGAGAATCAGCGCCTCCTGCACGAGACCCAAGTGCGCTCGCCAATATCGGGAATTGTCACCAAGAAGCTGTTGCAGGTGGGTGAGAACGCGACCGGTCTTGGCCAGTTTGGCTCCGGAACCACTATTGTTCGATTGGAAGATCGAACAAAGATGCGGGTGAAGTTGGCCGTCAATGAAATCGACGTGGCTCGCCTTTCGATCGGGATGCCAGCCGAAGTATCCGTCGACGCGATACCGAACACAGTTCTGCACGGAAAGATTAGCAAGATCGCTCCCGCCAAGCAGGTTCAGGAGGGCGCGGCAACTCTTATCGGTGCCGACGCCGTCGTTAAGTACGAGATCGAAATCCTGTTGGATAGCGTGGACAAGAACTTGAAATCGGGCATGAGCGCGAAATGTACAATGCGTGTCGCCGATCGAAAGAACGTAGTGTTCCTGCCGACAGAATACGCCGAAAAGCGCGGCACCGACTACTACGCATACCTCCCGGTCGCGAACCCCAAGGACCCGAAGGCGAAACCGACCGAAGTTAAGCTGACGGTGGGAATCGTCAGCTCGAGCCGAATCGAGATTCTGGGCGGAGTGAAAGATGGCGACCAAGTGGTGAAGCCGGAATATAAGGGTCCGTCGCGAAAGGGCTTCATGCAGATGGGACCGGACGATGACTCGTCGAGCAGTAATAACGACGCAAAGAAGAGTGATGGAGAAAAGAAATGAGCTTGTTTCAGAGCGTACTTGTTGCGCTCGACATGCTCCGGCTGCATAAGCTGCGCGCATTCCTCACCATGTTTGGCGTGATCATCGGTGTCATGGCCGTCACGATGACGGTCATGATCTCGAACGGCTTTCAGTCGTACATGACCAATCAGTTCAGCAAGATCGGTGCGAAGACGATTACGGTCATGTTTGACCCTGGTTTCCGTCGCCGAGGCGAGAGCATGGGCAAGATCGGACGTCTGACTTCCGAAGACATTCAATATCTCCGCGACCGATGTTCGAGCCTCGATATCAGCTCCCCCTCGGTCATGGTGCAGGCATCCAAAGCAACTTACAACGACAAGACTTTGGACGGCCCGCGTGTGTACGGCGGAAGTGTTGAAAGCTTCAAGCTGAATGGAACGGAGCTCGAGAGCGGACGGTTTTACACGCAAGAGGAACTGGAAGCACGACAAAACCTAGTTGTAATCGGCATCGATGTCCGCGATCAATTGTTCGGCAAATCTCCGGCCGAAGGCAAGCTCATCACGCTTGCGGGAATCACCGTCGAGGTAATCGGCGTGGCCAAGAAGCAGACCGTCTTCGGCCAAAGCAATGGCAAAGATATTTACATTCCCTACACCGCCGCCCAAAGCAAATGGGTCGGTGGCGACAGGCTCGACTACATTCAAGCGACGCCTAAAGATAATGTGAAACCGGACACGGCGATGGACGATATCTGGAAAGCGCTGATGCTGAAGAGCGGAAACAAGAAGGTTTATCGGGTTGACAGCGCGGAGTCGATTCTCGGCGTGTTCAACGGTCTCATTGCCTCAGCTGGATTGCTCCTGTCCGCCATTGCCGCGCTCAGCTTACTCGTAGGTGGCATCGGCATCATAAACATCATGCTTGTTTCGGTCACCGAGCGGACACGTGAAATTGGGCTTCGAAAGGCCCTAGGCGCACGGCGAGGCTTGATCCTGATGCAATTCATTGTTGAATCCGCAACGCTATCGCTGGTGGGCGGACTCATCGGAATGGGCATCGCCTACGGCATGGGTTCGGCGGTGACGATCATCACGCAGACCACGCATTGGCCCAATGAGCAAGGATTGCCAACTCCGTTCCCGCTTACGGCGGCGGTATTGGCCATGCTCTTCTCGGCGTTCATCGGGGTGATTTTCGGGTTCTATCCGGCGCTGTCGGCGTCGCGGCTGGATCCGATTGTTGCACTTCGGCGAGAGTAGCCCTCCCTGGGGGCGAGGACATCTTGCCCTTGAATCCTTCAAGCGGGCTGGATGGCTTCTAGACGTATTTGGACAGGCTCTCAATCATCCACCCCGTCGATGGCTCCAAGGCTTCAAATTCTCAAATCCCTGCGGAAGACTGACACCCCTCCAACTTGGAGGGGAGACTTATTGGCGTCAGAAAATATTCAGGGTTGGGACGTGGATTCTGAATAAAGTTCATTGAGGCGGCATCGCACGACACGAATTCTGTTCGGAACCAAAAATCGGATCATAATCGTAAGAAAATCGATGACTCTTGCCACCCTTCTTATTTCGTTCGCTCTCCAGAAAGCTGACCCAATCGATGCGTTTGTAGACGCTCAGATGAAGGCTCAGCACATTCCCGGTCTTGCGCTCCTCGTGGTCAAGGATGGAAAGGTCATCAAGGAGCAGGCGTATGGCGTCTCGAACGTCGACAAGAAGACTCCGGTCAAAACGACGGATCGATTCGATATTGGTTCGATCGGCAAGACATTTACGGCGACGCTGATCATCCAAGCCTACGAAACGCTGAAGCTTAAGATCGACCAGCCGGTGAAGGATTTCATTCCCGACTTTCCCGACAAATGGAAAGGCATCACGATTCGCCATCTTCTGTCGCATCAGTCGGGTCTGCCGGACTACGCGCTGGTACCTGGAGTTGGACTCAACGATACCTATGACCAGAAGACTTGGAAAGACACGATGTTCAAGTTAGACCTCGACTTCCCTACCGGGCGGATGTATCAGTACTCCAACACCAACTTCGTCCTGCTCGGAATGATCTTGGAGAAGATTTACGAGAAACCCTATCGCGAGATCGTGCAAGAGCGAATCTTTACTCCTCTGGGATTGAAGGACACTGGCTTTAAGGAGGCTGGAAAGGGACTGCCCGCCGGTAGTGCGACAGGTTATTTCTTCATCGACGACAAACTCCAGGATGCCGGACTCGGGGGAGTCTCCCCTACACCTTCCGACGGTGGCGAATTCTCGACGATTTACGATCTTCGAAAGTGGGCCGATGGGGTCCGGAAGGGACGGATTATCCGCTCGAATTCTGTACGTCAGATGCAGGTGCCTTCGAAAGTCACAAGTGGACGTTCGACGGGTTATGGCCTTGGCTGGATGACGAACAAGATCGAGGGCCATCGCCAGATTACGCACGGAGGAAATTCGGTTGGGTTCTCGGGGACGCTCTCTTTTAATCAGACGGCGACCACCGAGATCTACATGCTCTGCAATCTGTATCCGGTCGGCGGGGACGGATTCGCGGC
>CAMFIS010000281.1 GCA_945952345.1 uncultured Fimbriimonas sp. | reverse complement strand
GATGCAAGGATATTGAAGACGTCCCGCTTGCCATATTCTTGAGTCATGTGGGTTGCGAGGCCCAAGGATCGGGTCAAGACGTAGCGCTGAGATGCGTTGAGCTTCGGCGGCAAATCGACGATGGCTTCGATGTACACCTTGGCTTTGGTCTGGTCGGGATACTCGACCAATTCGGGCACGGCTGGCTTCACTTGTGCGAGCAAGAAGATCGTTGCAGCAATCATCGAGCCACCTCTTTCATCAGGTTCCAGTTGCGAAGAAAATCGTTGTAGGTGGTGTAGCGGATGTTATCCGCCAGCTTTTGGGGTCGGAACGATGGCGCCAAAGACAAGAACTGCCCGTTCAACTCAGCAGCCCCTTCCGGGGTTGAGAGTTTTGAATCGAGCCAAAGCAGCGCACCGATGCGACCAAGCGAGAAGATGATCGCGGGATCTTCCTTCTCAAGGACGTCTTTGACGGATTCAAATGGATCGAGCGTGCCAACTATGGCTAGACCACCCCGATCGCTGGGTGTGTAGGTAATGAACGGAACGTTGAGGCGGGTGGTGAGTCCGAACGCCGCGACCAAGGCCGCCGATGCTGCGTCGGAACTTGCGGCGAGGGGTGGGATTGGAACCGCAACCGAGCCGCGCGCACCAAAGCTGCCGTCGATTGCTCTCGTCTTAAATGGGGTCGCCTTGGAGGTCGCAAGGCCAGAGAGGATGGCTTTACAGGACGTCGTAAACGCTCGGATGTCCAGGTTGCCACACGCCGAAATCACCACGTTGGAGCCCCGCGTCATCTTTTTCCATAGGGCAGCGAGGTCTTCCGGCTTAGCCGTAGACGCCGAATCCTTGGTTCCGAGGGGATCGAGACCTTCCTCGCCGTAAACGGACTTCCAAGCTTGCCTCGAAAGCAACTGCGAAGAATTCATCAGATCAATTTCGTGTCCGATCGCGAGTGACTCGCGCCGAATATTGTCTTCGGTTGCGCCACAGTCGCGGAGCATTCGGTCGATACCTCTGAATGCCAAGGCGACCTGATCGGCCGGTACTCGCCATTCGAACTGCATCCAGTCTCGCCCGGTGGACGCAAGGAGCACGCCGCCGACTTTCTCAATTTCGCGGTCGTGGCCAGGAATCGAACTGGCAACGATGTGTTCCAGAAGGTGTCGATATCCATAAGTAGCCGGTGTATCGATGGTGTCGCGGTTGCTAAGCATCAGATCGACGCATACAACCTTCGATTCGCGCTTTTCGCAAATGATCGTCGCACCGTTCGAGAGCGGGGTCTTGAGGAGGTCCGACTCGCTGTAATGCTGTTGGCAAGCAGCCGCAATGAGGAAGGAAAGCATCGTGGGATTTGCCGAGTGGCGTTACAATTGTACGTCGTTCCGGGCCAGGTTTGATTCTTCCGATGCGGGATCGGTCAAGAAAACCAGTAGATCGGATATCCTCTTATCGTCCATGCGCGTTTCAATTCGCTTTTTCGTCGGCATCCTTGTGGCATCTGCCGCAATCGCCGCACCCGCCCAAGTCCAGAAAACTAAGAGTGGTTATCTGTTCCAACTGAAGTTCACAAAGGGCCAAGTGACCAAGATCGATATGAGCATGATTGCTTCGTCGACCAAGAAAGCCGTGAACGTGCAAATCAAGACCAAGTGCCTCTCGGTGGACAAGAAAGGTGTGGCGACGCTGGAAGTGACGACGCCGCGAGGATCGAACAACAAGCCCGACGTTCAGCAAGCGCAGGTCGACCGCCACGGTAAGCCCGTCGGCCAAACCTTCGGCGGATTCAATGGCACCTTCATGTGGCCAGATAAGCCGATCAAGGTTGGGCAGTCGTGGAAGGGAGACATGAACCTCGGCGATGCCAACATGGGTAAGGGCACGATGACAGGGACATACAAGTTTGAAGGCATCAAGACGGTCAACGGAAAGCAGGTTGCGGCGATCCGGACATTCTTGGATGTTACGGGCGAGTTCAACGTGGCAGGAACAGGAGTGATTTATATCAAGGTTGGGGACGGGCAACTCGATAGCGCGGTATTTAACCTCGGAATGGCCCAGTTCAACGACGGCGGCTCGCCAACGACGTTGAAGATGCAAATGAACATTAAGGCGCACGCTTGATATGATTCGCGCTGGTTCTTCCAATCCTGTCCTCCAACGGCTCTTGCAGCATCATCCCGAAGTGGATGCCACCCTCACGACGTCTTTCGAGGGCATCGAATTCGTCACCAATCGCTCCCGGTTTGTTTCGTTTAATTCCGACGGAACCGAGGTTGGCGGGGTCATTGAACTGATGGACAACAATCCGCTCGTTTGCGCCACCCGCGCCTGGGTTCCCAACGCCGCAGGATGCCTGGCGACATTGGCTCTCGGACCGATTTTGGAAGCAGGCTTGGTCATCGAGCCACCTGCAGTACTGACCTCTTTCCTGGCCGAAGAAGAACCGGTTTTGGCAGCCTTGGCAACCACGGGCTACACGGGTGGGATCACGTTCAGTTGCGAAGATCATGACCTTGGCACCGTTCGCGGCGTGTATTGCATCGCCAAGATTTCAAATCCGCAAAGTTTTGACGAACTCGACGACATCTACGAGGAGCGCTATGGACGCTCGTTCTTTGTTCGACGAGAGGAAGAAAAGGAATGGTCCCGCGAGTTAGTCGAGAGTAAGCCCTGGGCATGCTACCGACTGGAACTGACCGAAGGTGAGGAGCATAGTCTGCTCGCAATCCACCTCATGGCCGATGTGCACGGCAAAGCGGGTGAAGGTCACTTGATTCATGCGATGAACGTGATGGCGGGATTCGAAGAATCAGTCGGTCTTGTCTAGATCGATCTTCTTTGCCGGTTTCTGCTTCTCCGCCTCAACCGCGGCAATGTCTTCCTTGCTGCCAACCAGATAGTCGGCGCCATCGCCACCAACTTTTTCCCACACACCCTTCTCCGACCGCTTGTAGGTACTAAATCCCTTCTTGCCCGCATCCTCGGCCCCGTGATGCTTCTTCACGTTAAAGGTGGCTCGACTGACGATCTTCTTGATTTCCATCCCGCAGAAGGGACACAGGTCGAGGGCGTCCTCGTGGATGCCTTGGATCAGCTGCAATTTGTTTTCGCAGATAAGGCAGTCACAATCGCATGGTTCGTACTCGTAAATCGGCATAGGTCGTCGGCTATAGTTTAGTCTCAGTGTCCAGCGAAATCCTGCGGATCATTCAAGAGATTCCTACGTGCGAGCGATGTCCTCGTCTTCGAGCTTGGTGCTCCGAGGTTGCGGCGAACCCGCCGAAGCGGCATGTGGGCGAAACCTATTGGGGGCGGCCGGTGCCTCCCTTTGGCGATGCATCGGGCGAGTATTTGATCGTTGGCCTTGCTCCTGCCGCGAATGGCGCGAACCGCACCGGAAGGATGTTTACGGGTGATCGATCGGGTGATTGGCTGTATCGAGCGTTGCATAAAGCTGGAATTGCTAACCAGGCTTCTTCGGTTTCCGACGACGATGGACTGGTTTTGACTGGAGCTTTGATCGTAGCGACGTGCCACTGCGCTCCGCCCGACAACAGGCCAACTCCGGAGGAGATTCGCAACTGTTCGGTGTGGTCGAACGGCGTCATCCTGGCCAAGGAGTGGCGAGGCATCCTTTGCCTGGGCTCGATTGGTTGGGAGACGGTGCACCGGGCCCTTGGGAGCAAGGCGCCGAAGTTTGGCCACGGCGTTGTGTCGATGGTGGGTTCCACCCGGGTGGTGGGAAGTTATCATCCGAGCCAGCAGAACACGTTTACTGGCCGATTGACCGAGG
>CAMFIS010000280.1 GCA_945952345.1 uncultured Fimbriimonas sp. | reverse complement strand
ATAAGAGACAGCGAGAGGACTCGAACCTCCGACCCCCAGCTCCGCAAGCTGATGCTCTATCCACTGAGCTACGAGCGCGTGAGCCAATAAGTATACCTAAGGGTAGCCTAGGCTGCTTGCTGCCGTTCGCTCTTCGCCCGCGATACCAGCTCCTCGAAAGCGAGGGGACGAGCAAAGAAAAATCCTTGGCTGTACTCCACCCCGAGAGAACGGAGATACTCAAATTGGGCCTCGTGTTCAATTCCTTCGGCAACGATCTGAAGGTTTAAGGCGCGAGCCAATCGTACGATCGTGCCCAAGACCTCTTCCTGCTTACGATCTACACCAATGCCATCGACAAATCGCTTGTCGATTTTAAGGCAGTCGAACGGCAGGCTGGCAAGCGTGGCTAGCGAAGAGTATCCGGTTCCGAAGTCGTCGATCGCCAACGAGAATCCGCGCTCCTGAAGCTGACTCAGCATGGCAACACATTCGCCGGAGTCATGCATGATCGACGATTCGGTGATCTCGATAAGAACATTCTTTTGACTGATGCCCCATCGATCTAACGCCGAGTGGAAAACGTTCAGGGTCGACTGATTTTTTAGCTGCCGAATGGACATGTTCAGGCTGATCACGATTCCGGTGTTGCCGGTTTGCTCAGCGAACTGGCTTATCGCTCGAGCGGCTTCGTCGATAACGTAGTTGCCTAAGTCATTGATGAAGTCGGATTCTTCTGCGATTGGGATAAAGGTCCCTGGCGAGATCGGTCCAAACCGGCTCGAGTTCCATCGAAGCAGCGCTTCAGCCTTCACCAAACGCTTGGTCTTGTTGCAGTAAATCGGCTGGAACATGAGATAGAATTCTCGATCGATGAGGGCTTGGCGCATCGCGGTTTCTAGTTCAACCCGCATCTTGGCCTTGAAGCTCATCTCGGGCTTATAGGCCACCGGGAAGTTGGTCAGATTCTTGCGAGCGTTTTCGAGGGCAAGATTTGCCTTTCTCAGCAGCATGGCGGCTGTGTCGCCGTCCACCGAGGTCACATAGCCAAGTCGGCATACCTTCGCAATCTCGACGCCATCGATGATCGTCGGTTTTTGGCACAGCTCGTCCACCTTCCCTACCAGCCAGGAAATCGAAGACTCTTCGGGAACGATGACGATAAAGTCGTCTCCAGCGAGGCGACCAACGATGCCGTTGGTACCCACACCATCGCTAAGCTGATGTCCAAATTCGAGGAGAAGTTTGTCGGCGACCTCCGCTCCCCACGACTCGTTGACGTTTCGGAAGTTTCCGATCTCGACGCTGATGACTCCCACGCCATGATTCTTATCCAACAATTCATTGATGACGTCGTTGATTCGAGTTCGGTTGATGAGTCCGGTTACCGTATCGTAGTATGCCAGTCGGCGGATTTCGTCGTTCCGGCGCTTGGATTCCGATACGTCCCGAACGAAACCATGGATCGAGACGCTGCCATCCGGCTCATAGTCGAATTCGAGTTGCTCTTCGAACCAAAGCTCCTCATTGTTGGCATTGATTCGGTACTCAGAAGTCAGCGATGCTAGACGACTATCAAAGGCGAATCCAAGCAGCTTCTCCCAAACCATCTTGTCCTCGTCGTTGCGGCGCCCATCCCACGACTCTTCAAATGTCATGCCTTCTTTGAGGTCGCTGATGAGCCAATCGAAATGGGGGTCGTACTTGAGGTCACCCTTCCACAGAATCCGTCCGTTGTTTTTCCAGGCTTGGCCATACCAAACCAGACACCCCGCAGTGTTCAACGTATAGATGAGCGAATCGCTGATCTGCTCACTCTCGCTGACAGCCTGAACAAGGTCTTCCTGGGTCTTAGTCAGTTTCCGCTGATGTTCCAATACCTCGTTGGTGAGGTGCAGATTGTCGCGGTGGTAAGCCCACATGAACCCGACCGAAAAGATCGCGAGGATTAATGACATGACGGCGGTTGCGTACATGCCGTACTGCAATGCTTCCAGAAGCGCTTCGCTGTCTGCCTCAAATCCGTCGAATCTCATGTCGACGCTTAAGACTGCGGTCACTTTGCCATCTTGAGAGCGAATGGGCCGATATGCCGTTACATAGAGCCCCGACACGTCGACCTTCGTCGTGCGCTCAATGGTAGGCACTCCCTTGCGAGCGCATCGGTAAAGCTCGGCCGTCGGCGCTTTCAATCGCATGTCGATCGGCGCTACTGTGGGTGGGGGCGTATTCTTCCGATGCTGACGAGCGTCAACATCGAAGAAAACTTCCGAGCCCTTGACCCTAAGGGTCGATACGCGCAAAACGTTGGGATAGGAACGGAGAAAGTTTGAGAAGATCTTCTTCGTGCCGACATACTCTTTCGATTTCGGATTCTTGGTGATACCGATCGTCTCTTGAGACTTGCCATCGAGGAGTCGGGCCAGATAGGAGGAGGCATTCTGAACGTGCTCGACCCGGGTATCGAACACCTGGTCGACCGACTTGCGGTACATGATGTAGGTTGAAATACACCCACCGACAAAGGAAACGAGGAGGACAAAGAGGGCGACACTGAACACCTGACGTCCGGTAACGTCACGTTGGCCAAACCGCTTTCGCTTGTTGGCTCCAGTATTAAAGCGCTTTTTGTCTTTGCGCCAAGGTGCTCTCATAACCCAGGGGATCGAAGTCCACGATCTTCTAGAACCCCAAGCCTTTTCTTCCACATATCGCCCAACTATTCGAACGTGAATGTCACAATTTCACGAATCTTTTTGGAACTTGTGCGAATTGCGTGAAATGGCCTGAGGAATTGGAGCATCGGCACCAAAAATACCAATGAGCGCAATTTGCGTCCCGACTCATGCAGTTCTTTGCCAAGATCCTAAAGCACACCGATATCTTGCTTGGCGTCGGCCTGCTGCTTGTCGTCTCGATGCTCATCCTCCCCCTGCCTCATTGGGCGGTCGACGTTGGACTCGTTCTCGCGATCACGTCATCGGTGATGATCTTGTTGACTTCGGTCAATGCGAGCGATCCGCTTCAATTCTCCGTTTTTCCATCGCTGCTGGTTATTACCACGCTCTTCCGGCTCGCGCTTAGCATTGCCGCCACCAAGCTTATTCTCGGTACAGGGACGGCCGGGCACGTTATCGAAACCTTTGGCAACTTCGTCATGGGCGGAGACTTTGTGGTCGGATTTGTAGCATTTTTAATCCTCGTAATTGTCCAATTCGTCGTCATCACGAATGGCGCTGGACGCGTCTCAGAAGTCGTCGCTCGATTTACCTTGGACGCAATGCCCGGCAAACAGATGGCGATCGATGCCGACCTTGCGGCCGGACTCATCGACGAGGAGATGGCTAAAGAGCGCCGAAAGAAGATCAAGCAAGAAGCGGACTTCTATGGTGCGATGGATGGCGCTTCCAAGTTTGTGAAGGGCGACGCCATCGCCTCGATCCTCATCATCGTCATCAACATCATCGGTGGCTTTGCCGTTGGATTCTTTAAGGGTCAAAGCGACCCCATGACGATCCTCAAGACCTATGCACTGCTGAGCGTTGGCGAAGGTCTCACTTCACAGCTCCCCGCTCTTCTCATCAGCTCCGCCAGTGGTTTGCTCGTAACTCGAGCGGGTCAAGATCGAACGATGGCAGGTGAAGTGGCTTCCCAGTTCTTTGGCCAGCCCAAAGCGATGCTCGTTGGCGCCGGTGCCATTGCCGCCTTTGGTCTCATTCCCGGCTTTCCCGCAACCATCTTCTTTGGCGCGGGCGGGCTACTGTTCGCATTGTATCGGTTCGCCACACAAAATCCCAACATCGGCACGATGTTCGACACGAAGAAAGAAGCGCCAAAAATCGAAGCCGCGCCTCCGGCTCCAAC
>CAMFIS010000279.1 GCA_945952345.1 uncultured Fimbriimonas sp. | reverse complement strand
GTGTCGGTGAACTTAGCTTGGTGGAGCGCAATTTGGGGGCGTGGGCTTCCAGCCCGCGTAATAGTCGGACGACAGGCGTCCCGCCTGTGTAATGGCGGTACCCGCTGGGAGCTGTGAGCGTCCCGCTCACAAAGAAGTCTATGGTGGGCGAGACCCAGCCTTCGCTGCGCTTCGGCGAGCAGGCGCCCACCGCCCCCAAAAATGAAATGCTTTGTTCGGGGGACGAACATAAAGCGGCTAACACCAAAAAAGCTTCCTAACGGCTCAGGGCAGAGGCGAGATTGGCTTTCCGCGGGGTTCGTCGTTGAGGGATGGACGATCCATCGGCACGGAATTGGATGCGCAGTCGGCAGGGGTGGATGAGGCGAAGCTTGCTGAGTTGGGCGATGGCGCGGGTGAGGCGGGACTGGCACTGTTGGTAGCGTTGGGTGAAGTATTGGTTTTCGCGCCAGGAGCGTTTCTGGGCGAGCTCTCCATCGAGAAGCCAACCGGCGACGTACCACTGGACCCAGGCGACGAGGATTTGTTCGATGAGGAGCTTATCGAACGGGTTGGCGTCGTCGTACTGGAGCTCTTGTCGGAGTTCCTCCACGTAGACGTCGATCTGGGCGATGGTGCTTTCGATGTCGCAGGAGACGGTGACTTTGGGCTGGCCGTAGGGCAGGGAGTCGGGCGAGGGGATGCCACGCAGCGCCTCGACGGCGATGTGGCGCAGATCCTCGCCGAGTTGTTTGAATGCTTCGGGGTTGGTTTGGGGTTCGGTTGCGTTCATTGGTTACGGGCGGCGCGCCATTCTCCACGGGTGTAGTAGAGGCCAGCGCGGTTGAAGTGATTGGTCAGGATGGATTGGACGTCCTCGTTGAAATTTGCGACGAGGTTATCGATGTGGCGGTCTCGGGCTTTGGCGTCTTCGAGCCTCGCTTTGGCTATGCGTCGCTGGGCCCGGGCGAGGTTGACGCGGGCCTCGGCTTGGTGCGCTTCGGGGCCGCTGCCCCAGCATTTGCGAGTTCGCTTTCCGTTCGTGTAGGTGATCTCGTAGAAGTAACGCCGACCCTTGACATTTTCCCAGCCCATGGATTTTGAGTATAAATAGTATACACCAGTCTGGTATCATTGAAATGTAGTTGTGACAATGAACCGGTAGTCGTCGACACACAGTTCCAAACAAGAGAAAGTTCCATGAAGTTGCCGAAGAGTTTTCGCAAACCGCAACCGGATCGTTCGGCCATACCTGACTTTGGACGATATCGAACATATCTCTCGTCTAAGGACATCGGGGTCCAGATCGAGACAAAGGAATCTGCAATACAATTCCTGAGCGAAATCGATATTGCCGTGGCGCTGCCTTACTTGTCTAGGCTAAACGTGGGCCTCCAGGCAAGTGGCCTCGACTCCTATAGGGACTTCCGCGAACTCCATGAATTCCTTTTCGATGAAGACCTTTCGACAAGGGTTGCGAGGGAACTCCAAACAAGGAGAAGCGAAATTTGTCTCACGCCACTTCATTTCAAAACAGCAATCGCTGCCTTGATCCGATTCGGGAGCGACACGGGAGTAAATTCCCTAGATGAACCTAGTGTCCGTCATTATCTAGGCAAGCTCATATTTCAGGGTCCAGATATATTTCTAAAGCATTTTGGCGAAGCCGAGTTCGAGGGTGAAAATGGCATTTTGGCTTTGGAACTATCCTTGCGACACACCGGTTATGCGACCGACCAACGCCGGTTGGAAGCAATGTCGCAGAAGGGATTTGTAATGAACGAGATTCTCAGTTCTCCTGAACTCCGGGAGAGATTTGAGCAGACTCTCGGTTTTGACCAACGACAGTTCTTGACCGGTATCGTAGCCATTTTGGCTCATGTCCACGGTCAAACTGCGGAGTTCGCGTCTCAATCGAATTCGACCGCTATAAATTATGAATACTTGATGGCTCAGGCAGGTGTCAGATCAACCGCAGGAGAATTCATCCGATCTACTTATTCAATTGCTATTCCTGACGGAGTGCCGATCAACCGGGAAGGCAATTTTATGTCCATTCTCGCGGATCGTCCGTTGGCATTAAGAGAGGGCCAGCTAATCTGCATGGACCTGGAATTCCTTCAAGACAAGGTTTCGCGAGGATTGTGGAATCTCGCTAGAAAGGTTGCTCAGGACGGTGGCATCGAGGGGAAATTCGACTCGGATGCAGGTTATGCTTTCGAACAATACTGTGCCAGTCGCTTGGAGATATGGGAAGAGAACCGCAAGAAGTCAGGTGCCAAATTATATAGACCGGAAAAAACGGACAAAGAGTTCTTCGATGCCTTATATGTCGAAGGGGACACGGCGGTCGTTTTCGAATTCAAGTCAGGCATGCTTCCCGTGTCAAGCGTCTTCGGAGAGAGCGTTGATACCCTCGCTGAGTCAATCAACCAGAAGTTCATTACTGGAACTTTTGGCAACAAACAGGGATTTAAGCAGATTGCAGATAACCTTTCGAATTTGTCCGAGATGAAGAAACGCTATTCTTTGGATGGTATTACTCAGTTCATACCGTGTTTGATCGTTCTAGATGAAACACTTACGAACGCGGGCGGATACACCTATGCGGTTCGAGAGAGCGCCAAGTTATTTGAGGGCATGGGTCCGGAAGTGAGCCGGCCAATCATTATCCACTCGGAAGACCTGTCAATACTCGCGATACGGTGTCGGGCAATTAATCCAATCATTTTGCTACGCAGATTAAGAGATCAAGGCATCTTGACCGTAGGCACAACGAAGAACTTCTTTTTGGACTCGTTCCCAGACAAGAAAATTCATCCAGCGCTTAGAGTCGATGTTGGACCTGAGACCCATTTCTTCGACGAAGCGATTGAAAATATCACCTCGGGATACGAGCCCACTCCTAGTGAGCCTTGCGAGCTTTGTGGTGAGGAAACGAAAATGGTCACGGACCATGAAGGAAGAAAACGTTGGTGGTGCTCATCCTGTAAGAAGCTCTCGTCTACGGAGATTGATGCCGACAAGATCACGGAGATCAATGCACACGTCGAAAAGATGGTTCGGCGATACAGGGATAGTTAAGCCGAAAGACTTGACAACTATAGAGTCATGCCTACACTATATCGATTCCCATAACGTAAGCAGATCGATTCCTCTTAGAGTCGGGCTAGACATTGATTACAGGGTCAAGTGATACCAGCAGAACTCGAAGGAATCTAAACAATACGCGCTCCAGGTAGTTATCTCTTCCCGACTCAAAGTTTCGTTAATAGCTACAGTACTGCGTTGGCAATGCCATTACTAATGGGGAAGCCTTTCCCGTTTCGGCTTAATTGCCGGTAAAAATCCCGGCATAACATCTGGCTGTGCAGCCTTTCGCTGAATAATGATTTTCCGCTTAGTGCCAGTCCTGTATTGCACGGTAGGCAAAATCGGTTGCTTTATATAGATTTGGAGACCTGTGCCTTTCGGTGGGTCTGGCGGTGGCTTTCTGCCCCCACCCCCACCTCCACCGTGACCACCGTGTCCTCCGCCGTTGGAGAATCCCTTCGTTAGAAGCTTCTCAGCAAGAAGTACCTGACGATACGTAGTGTCCTTCAATGCTTCCTCGCTACTATTCAATGTTCTCCTCCACACACTCTTGATTACGTTAGTAGCCAGTCGCATGAAGTCTGAGGAGCGACGAGCTCGAACTATTTGCGTGACGAAATGTCTCGCGACTAATGTTGTGGACAAATTTATCTTGTCTGCGTATTCGGATAGACTTAGAAATGAGTCGAGCAAATGAAACCAAGAAGCTGTAGCGGACACTTCTTCTGACGATAAAGATAAATCGCAGGTGGCCCCTGAAAATAACAAAATACGCCTATGATT
>CAMFIS010000278.1 GCA_945952345.1 uncultured Fimbriimonas sp. | reverse complement strand
GATTCGCTTTTGTCCGGCAAATTCGGGGCGTCGGAGCCATGTGTCCTTCACCACCTCGCCGGGAACGTAGATGTCGCCGATGAATGGAACCAGGGTGAGTTTGGCGAGTCTGCACGCAACCTTGATTGGCCAAGCTGGAGGTGCGGTGAGGTTGTAGCAAATCACAATTCGGTTCTGCGCCCTGCGGTTTCGCCAGCCCCACTTGATCGTTCGAAGCGCAGAAGAGAGTCCCAGGGTTGCGATCTTGAGGGCACCGAGATTGATGTGGCTGAGAGTTTGGACCACGAGGCCGTTTGGAAGTGAAGTCTTGGTGCCGAAGAAGAAGAGCTTACGGTTCTTGGGAAACGAAGCGACGGGAACGTAGGCGTGAACCTCGGGCGATGGCAAGTCTGAGGTCGTTAACGCGCTGAGGAAATTGGTTTGGAAGAGATCGCCCGCGGTGCTGGTCGCGGAGTTTTGGAGTCCACTTCCCATCGGGGCAAAAGCACCCAAATACAGAAAGGCATATTGCGGTCGTTCGGCGGAGTTCTTCATGCGGGTTGGAGGGCCATCTTGGGCTGGAAGACTTTGCGGCTGGCCCAATAGATGAGCAGCCATGCGTAGAACGAGACGACACCTTCGCCGTCCTGGAGCATTCGGTTGGTGGCGGGAAGATAGAACACGAGGGTGAGGAGCAAGCTGAAGAAGATCACCGCGCTGGGATTCTTGCCCCCGATCATATCGAGCCAAGTCGTGCAGAGAGCGCGTCCGACGAAGAACAGCATGATGACGGTGCCGATGAATCCGATGTCGCTGGCGAAGTAGGGGTAGGCAGTACACCAAAGAACTGGATAGCGGAAGCCATCCTTCTCCGAAATCTTGACCGGCAGCGATCTCGACTCGAAACTTTCGTCACCCACCATTCGGCCAAAGTTTCGGGTGAGGAACATGCTGTGCCCCATGCCATACATCGGCTCGACGTCGCGGTCCATGGAGAGACCAAGGCCGTAGTAGCCGGTCGTGAGGTAGTTGACCAAACCGAGGATTCCGGGCTTGACGTCGTCTGGGAACGGCTGGAGGAAAACGTTGTCCATGTCTGGCAATTGCCGGGTGGCTGGGTTCGCTCCGTATGAGGCCGTTTGCTTTCCGACGCGGCTCACGTGTGAATAGGTGAAGTAGGCGGTGAAGGCGACGGTAGCAACTAGGATGATGGCGAGGCTCGCGACCATTGTTTTGCGGCTCATGCGAGACTTCCCGGCCCAATGCGCGGCGGCGACAATGAACGGGAGCGTGATCATGAGGTCGGCCATGTCGCGGCGTTGGCCGGTGGCGATCGACATGAGAACTACCGTGATCATCGCGAAGATGAGCAGCGCCCAGGTTCCTTTGGACATCTGGCGTCGGAGGTAGAAGCCCAAGGGGAAGAGAATCACCAGCCAAGGCGAGGCGATTATGCGGAGATAGGAAGCGAAGTTGTTCGCGTTCTCGGCGTACTCGTGGGCGTCGGCGTAGGCTTGGCCGGAGTCCTTCAAGCCGCCAATGAAGTCTGGCATCCAATGTCCCGTTCGAGCGTAGCTTGTGAGAGGCATGATGAGGATCGTGATCCACAGGCTGGTGCGGAGCATCTTCTCGGCGTCGAACTTGATCGTCTTCGATGGCTGCGGGGCTCGATGAGCCACCGAGAGATAGCCAAACAGCAGTGCGATGTGGGCCGAGCAAATAAAGAGGGCGAGCTCGTTGGGGTGCCGCAGTGGCCATGTCCACGGACCGAAAGCGAAGAGGATGAAGGTCAGCCACAAGAAGGCTTGAACAAAGATGATTGGAGCGAGTCTCTTGCCCCACGTGAGGTCCAGGGTCGGATTCATATCGATCTTGCCACCCTCCGTTCAATCTTCGATCGGAACCGTGCGAGGAGCGGATCGATTTTGAGGAACACTCCGCCTGCGCCAATGAGAATGACGGGACCAACGCTCACCACGAAGCTCCAAGTGGGCTTGAATGCAAAGGCACACAGCACGACGCCAATGGCGAAGATGGCCGCCCGAGCTACCCAGACGGTGGCGGGTTCAGCAATCGAGGGTTCGTCCGATCGAATCTGTTGTTGGATTCGAACATGGGCCCAGATGCCGCTGACCAATCCGGTCAGGATTGCACCCATTGGCAAGCCCGGGAGTCCAAAGAGGTACAAGAGGCCGAGCATCACCGGTAGTCGACAAGCGCATTCTGAAAGCAGCGCGAGCGAGACGGTTTGGTGATTCCCTGTCGAACGATAAAGAGAAAGTGTGAGATACGACCAGCCACCGATCAAGGTAGAAAGGGCGAGCAGGACAGTAAGGAGCGTGCCACCAAACATCTTCTGGCTTACCCAGACTCCAACCAGGCTCGGATTCACGGCGACGTACGCACTCATGATCGCGAGTCCTACGGCGAGGTAAATGGCAACGACTTCGCGGTAGATCGAACGGCTCTTGGCCCTGTCGCCCGAGGCGTACAGGTGTGCGAATCCGCCGTAGCTGGCGTTTCCGACTGCATCGAGAACGTTTCGGCCTAGGTCGGCAGCCTTTCGCGTGAGGCCAAAGATGGTCGAACTTTCGGGGCCGAGTACGAGGGCGGCGAGGAACACTTGGCAGTTGTTCATCAGGCTGTATCCGAGTCCGGCAAGGAACATCGTGGGTGACAATTGCCAGAACTCGCGAACCACGGTTCGGTCGAATCGGAGACTTTTGCGAATCTCTTCGTCCACGACAAAAAGCAAGAAGAAAATGCTTCCTAGCAAGGCGAATCCACCTCGAATCGCGACGCCAATCGAGATGCTCCAGAGTCCGTGGCCAGTGAGCAGGAGTCCAAGCGTCGTGCCGAAGCCGATGAGGGTGGCGACAAACGAGCTTGCGTTCACCATGGTCGTTTCTTGCAGTCCGCGCGCCAAA
Source organism: uncultured Fimbriimonas sp. (assembly GCA_945952345.1). Lineage (GTDB taxonomy): Bacteria > Armatimonadota > Fimbriimonadia > Fimbriimonadales > Fimbriimonadaceae > Fimbriimonas. The sequence goes on along the minus strand of CAMFIS010000278.1, from coordinate 1,000 downwards.
CCCTGGAAGATGAAATTGATAAGCATCATGCAGATGGCGAAGGCGTCGAGAAGAAAGGTGCGCTGGAGGAGTGACGCTTCGCTTCCCGAAAGATGGACCCAATGCGGAACGAACGGAGATATGGATGCGAGGATAAGCCCGAGGGTCAGGGCGAAACCAGAGAGGATTGTCGCTCCCGTGCCGAAGTAGGCACCGATGGCAGGCTTATCGTTCTTGGCCAACGATGCGCCGATGCGCTGGATGAGGATATTGGGGATACCCATATCGAACGCCAACATAAGGACGAGCAAGTCTCCGGTCGCCAGCCACGCGCCGTACATTCTCGTGCCGATGTGCGAAAGGTACATGGGCATGAGCACCAAAGCCTGAACCGACACGAGCAAGGTCGTGGCGGTTGAACCGGCGAAGGTCGCGAATGCGGCTCGCTGGCGGCTGACGGTGGGTTCCGGCGCAGACATTGTGTTGTTAGGCCGCTTCGTCGAGCTTGAGCGGAGCTTCTTTGACCACGGTCTTGACCTTGCGGCGCGGTCCGAACAGCGCGAAGAGTGCGCCAAGAGCCAATCCGCCGATCATCGACAGCGTGAGGTTCTTGGAGAAACTCTTGTTGACGGCTTTGTCATCGACACGCGGTTCGTCCAGCACTTCCCAGTTGTTCGGGTCACGGTCAGACTGCAGCGATGCGAGCTGATATTGCGCCTGAAGTTGGGCGACGATCGCACTCTGTGTGGTCACCGTTCTCGTGAGCTGAGACAACTTGATCGCTTCGCCAGGGGCAAGCTTTGCCAGCTTCTTTACCGCGGCAATCTGGGCTTCGAGGGCAACTCTCTGCGTGAGGTACGACGGAAGCTTGGAGGTTCCACCGGTTGGGTCGACGAGACCCTCGAGGGCAGCTTGCGTGTATTTGGTAAGTTCCGACTGAAGCTGTTCTTTGGTGACGGCGATCGACTTGCGAAGCTTTACCATTTCGGGGGCTTCGTTGGCCAAGGTCAGACCTTTCACC
>CAMFIS010000277.1 GCA_945952345.1 uncultured Fimbriimonas sp. | reverse complement strand
GGATTCGCATTCGAAACGCAGTCTCGGCGGCTTCCCTTGCCACCGCTTGAACTCGGCGCATCTTGTCGTCGAGTTTCTTGTCTTCCCACTTCACCACTGATCTGTCGGCCGGGAAAAAGACGAACCCAGAAGCGCCCAACTCAGTACAAGACCGCACAACCTCATCGATCTTGTCGCCCTTTGGTAGCGCCTGCGCCACCGTAATCTGACATGAGGGTTCGGTGGGCGGTGCGTGTTGCTCTTTCGGAACGGCGACTCGGCCATCGAGCTCGCAGACCCAGAACGATCCATCGTTGGGGAGAATGCCAATGACGGCTCCACTCCGCAGCCTTAAAACATTGTGAAGCTTGTCATACTCCGGACGAGGGATTTCAAACGGAGTCGTCATGTCGGCTCCTGGAATGAAAAGTCGTGGCAAGGCGCGGATGGATTTCATTTCTGGAAGACGCCTGCGGTCCAACCATCTTCCTGTCGATAGGTAATCAGTTGGAAACCGGTCTTGAACGCAGCCTTCTGAACGTCAAGCCAGTTCTGATCGATGATTCCGCTCACGATCCAGTATCCGCCGTCTTTCAGCGCATATGAAGCATCGGGGGCGAGATTGATCAGAGTCGCGCTGATGATGTTCGAGACCACGATCTGCCAGCCGCTCTCCAGCTGCAGCTCTGTCACATCGCCGACTTCGGCCTCAACTTCCACCTGATTAAGCTTGAAATTCTCTTTGGCGACTTCGACCGCAAGAGGATCGATGTCGATGGCTAGCACGCGGCCAGCGCCAAGCATGCGCGCACCAATTGCGAGGATTCCGCTGCCGCAGCCTAGATCGAGGACCGACCGGCCAGATTGAACGTACTTCTCGAGGAACTCGAGGCACATGCGCGTGGTGGGATGGTCTCCCGTGCCAAACGCTTGGCCCGGATCGAGAACAATAATGTGATCTCCAGGTTGGCTCTCAAATTCTTCCCACGTGGGCTTTACTACGAACGAGTTGCCGATCCGGCGAGGTTTAAAGTGCTTCTTCCACTCGTTCTCCCAGTCGATTTCGACGAGAGGTTCGGCGGAAAATTCGTCGATCGCGAAAGGCGCCAAGGATTGACGAAGGCCCTCGATCTGAGTCTGGACTCCATCGACGTCCACGTAACAGCCCGTCAAACAGTTGGCTTCTTCGAGCGTGTTCTCAATGCCGTATTCGCGGAAGAGATCGATGATCGGAGACCAGTCGCCCGGTGCCTCATGCATGACGACTTTAACGACGATCCAGTTCATTTCTTCTTGCCGAATATTCCGTCGAGGAATCCGCCCTTTTCCTTGGGAATCCGTTCTCCGCGCAGCTCGGCAAACTCACGCATCAGCAGAGCTTGGGCTTCGCTAACCTTGTTAGGAATCACAACCGTCAGCTCGACGACGAGGTCACCGCGCTTGCCACCGTGCACCGGCGGCAGGCCTTGGCCCTTTAATACAATCTGTTGGCCTGGTTGAGCGCCAGCCGGGATATCGAGGGTGAGTTCACCTTCGACCCCATCGATGGAAACTTCGTCACCAAGGATTGCTTGGACGACCGTGATGTCGTATCCCGTGATCAAATGCTGTCCACGTCGAACGAACGGCCCATCTTCATCGACATGAAGAACGACGTGCAGGTCGCCAGGACGGCCACCACGTACACCATCGCTGCCGTGGCCCGGCATCTGAATCATCATCCCCTTCTCCACACCGGCCGGGATGTTGATACTCACCTTCTCGGTAACGGGGCGGACTCCGCGGCCACTACAGTTTTTGCATGGATTCGTAATGAGAATTCCGGTTCCCGCGCATCGGTTGCAAGGAGTTTGCGTCCGCATCTGGCCAAGGAACGTATTCTTGACTGCGGTGACGACTCCGCTGCCTTGGCAGTTTGGACATTGCTGGGGTTGACCGCCACCTTCGACACCAGTTCCAGTACAGCTTTCGCACTCAGACTCGCGGCGAACGTCGACTTCCTTAATTACGCCGGTCAGGACTTCCTGCAAGGTGACCATGACGTCGACCCGGAGGTCGTCGCCATCGATCGCCGAAGAGCGGCGCCGGGCTCCGCCTTGGGTCGCGCCAAAGAACATCTCGAACAGATCGCCAATGCCGCCGACATTCGCTCCACCAAAGAATGGATCCTGCGGAATTCCGTCCGTGGTTCCGTACTGGTCGTAGCGCGCCTTCTTCTCCGCATCCGATAAGATTTCGTATGCGTTCGAGGCTTCCTTAAATTTTTCTTCGGCGGTGGGATCGTCGGGATTAACATCCGGGTGGTACCGGCGGGCTAACCGTCGGTACGCGGATTTAATTTCGTCGGCGCTTGCGCTGCGCGTGACCCCAAGCACCTCATAAGGGTCGCGTTGGGACACTGGGTATTACTCCTCGTCGGCAGCCGCGTCGTCGTTCAGAGCTTCTTCCTCTTCGGCGATGTCGCTCAGCGAGAGCGTATCGTCGTCGGATTCGGCCGGAACGACTTCCTCCTCGTCAGCTTCTGCGAGATCGGCAAGGCTAAGATCGCCATCCTCAGTAGCTTCGTGATCGGGTTCAGCATCAGCCTCTTCCAAGCCAACGGCTTCAATGAGCACGGATTCGTTCTCATCCAGGGCCGGAAGCAGCATTCCGAATTCGCCCGGCACAATATCTTCGCCCAGTACTGAACTTTCGAAGGTTTCTCCAATCGGCTCTGCCACCGCCGAGAACATTCGAGGTTCGATCTTACCGGCGGCGATTTCGGCCAGCGCGATTGTCAGCGGGTGTCGCGATTCAATTTGAACCAGCGGCAGGGCTCCTTCTCGAAGCTGTTTGGCCCGCTTTGCAGCGAGATTCGACAGTACAAATTTTCCGAGGGAGTAATCGTTTAAAACGTCAGGATTGGGAAGCATAGGACAAAAAGCGCGAATTTGTAGGATACCACTTTGTCCATACGCGCCGCAAGGCTTGGACCGTTGCATCGTGCGGTACCCTTTGGAAAAGAGTTAAACATGCACGACGTAGTGATTGTCTCCGCAGCCCGTACCCCCATTGGTAGCTTCCAAGGTTCCCTTTCCGACTTCACCGCTCCAAGATTAGGATCGCTGGCGATCAAGGCGGCGGTCGAGCGCGCGGGAATTGCTGGGTCCGACGTAGACGAGGTGATTATGGGTTGCGTCCTCACCGGCGGAATGGGACAAGCTCCGGCTCGACAGGCGGCGATTTATGCAGGATTGCCGGATAGCGTTCCGGCTCTTACGATCAATAAGGTCTGTGGTTCGGGAATGAAAGCCATCATGCTCGCGGCACAGTCGATCGCACTGGGAGATTCCAAGATCGTTGTCGCGGGAGGCATGGAGTCCATGACGAACGCGCCATACGTTCTCGACAAAGCCAGGGCCGGTTATCGAATGGGCAATGGAACTCTGATCGATTCGATGATCAACGATGGACTTTGGGATCCCTACAATAATTGCCACATGGGCAACTGCGGAGATTCCACCGCGAATGATCTTGCGTACACAAGGGAGCAATTGGACGCATTCGCCGCAGAGTCCTTTGCGAGGGCAAAGTCCGGCCAAGCCGCCGGCAAGTTCAGCGATGAGATTGCCCCTGTCGAGATTCCCCAACGCAAGGGCGACCCGATCGTCTTCGATACCGATGAGCAACCCGGTCGAGGTGGCGATCCTGCGAAGCTGGCCGCACTGCGTCCCGCCTTCAGCAAAGAGGGCCCCACGACGGCAGGCAATGCCAGTTCGATCAACGATGGTGGAGGAGCGATGGTACTGATGTCTGCCGAGGAAGCTTCGAAGCGAGGACTGAAACCCCTTGGCCGCATCGTTGCATACGCCACCCACGCCCAAGAGCCGACTAAATTTACGACCGCACCGGCTGCGGCCATTCAGAAGCTGTTGGATAAAGCCAATCTAACGGC
>CAMFIS010000276.1 GCA_945952345.1 uncultured Fimbriimonas sp. | reverse complement strand
CAGCCTGCCAGCGAAGGGTGACACGCATGCCCCCAAGCAGTCGCAAGTCCGTCGTTGAGGACCCTCGTGGGAACGCCGATGGTTTCGGAATTGAGAATCGTGCCTTGATGGCTCGGAATGATTTCCTTGGCTTCCCAGACTTCGCCAGATTTGGGATCGACGGTGCCTCCGGTTCCAATTCCAACTCGGGTGACCTTGGCCCTCTTCACCTGCTCCCGAATCCATGCCACGCGTTCTTCGCGTCCATCGGGTCGCGGGGTTTTCTCGATGTTCTTTAACTCGCCGTTCTCGAAGAGTCCGAAGCGAATCCAGGTTCCTCCGAGGTCGACCGCACCAACCTTCTCACGGGTACGAACCGTCGGCATCATTGCCCTCGTCTGCTTCAGCGGGTCGTTGATTGCCCCTCCGACGACCACCGCTTTCGCCCCCATTCTGAGCGCGGCTTCGACTTGCCATCGTTGAGAATAACGACCCTCGGCGATCACTGGTTTGCCTTTCGTGGCCGCGTATCGAACAAGGTCAAAGTCGGGACCGTCAGTCATTGGCCGAGCTTTCGTGTAACCAGCCAAGGTCGTTCCAATCAGGTCGAAATCGAGCTTGATCGCATGGTCGATCGCCTCGGGCGAATCGCAGTCTGCCATGGCGAGGCAGCCGCTGCTGTGGATTAGGGCCACCATCGCGTCGAGGTCGGCATTGTTCGGACGAGGACGGGGCGTCGCGTCAAGAGCGATGATCTCACAACCCAGGGCGAGGAGGCGCTTGACCTCTTGATCGGTCGACGTGATGTACACCTCTGAACCAGGATAGTTCTTCTTGATGAGGCCGATGATGGGCACTTGAAGCTTGGCTTTGATGTGCCGAATGTTGTCTGCACCTTGGAGTCGAACCACTTCCACGCCTTGGTCGACCGACGTTTTTGCCATTCGGTAAAGGGTCTCTGGATCGTCGACCGCTGCTCCCTCGCTTGCCTGGGCCGAAACGATCAGCGGGCAATCGGCAAGGATGTGGAGCAGGTTGTTGAGCACGATAGAATTATCCCATGTCAGCCACTAGCCTCTAGTCGCGAGGGAAGGCAAGGATCGACATGGACAAAAAACACTGATAAGCTCCACTCGTTCCTCGTTACGCGTATCAGTGCCACTTCCTGCACCTCACTTCTTTCGAGGCAGGGTCATTGACAGTGGCACGCTTAACCTGAACTGTCCAGAGCCAACACTGGTACCCTAGAAGCGTGAGTCTTGTTCGCGTGGCCGCCCTCGGAGGGGTTGGCGAGATCGGGAAGAACTGCAGCATCGTCGAACAAGGAGACGATATCGTCGTCATCGACTGCGGCCTTTCGTTCCCCAATGAGGAAATGCTTGGTATCGACATCGTCGTGCCCGACTTCACCTACTTAGTCGAAAACAAAGAGCGGGTCCGTGGCGTTTTCCTTACCCACGCCCACGAAGACCACGTCGGCGGGTTGCCGTACTTGCTTGGACAGATCACATGTCCGGTGTATTGCACCGAGTTCACTCACGCACTCATCAAGCACAAGATGGATGAGCGCCTCCCGCACAAGAAGATCGAATTTAAGATCGTCAAACCCGGCGACATCACCAAGGCTGGCAAGCTCGAAGTCGAATTCATTCGCGTCACTCACTCGATCCCCGAAAACTGCTCGATCTCGGTCAACACCGAGCACGGCTACGTGCTGTTCACCGGCGATTTTAAGTTCGATTTCACGCCAGTCGACGGAAAGCTGGCTGACCTCAAGCGTTTCGGCGAGTTGGGAGACGAAGGCGTGGTTCTCCTTCTATCTGACTCTACCAACGTGGAGCGACCAGGCTGGGGACCGAGCGAGAGCACGGTCAAAGATGGCCTTCGCAAAGTCTTTCTCGAAGCCGAGGGCCGCGTCCTCCTCACCACCTTCGCATCGAACATCCACCGCATGCAGCAGGTTTACGACATGGCGAAAGAGACGGGCCGAAAGGTCGCCGTCGTTGGCCGCTCCATGGAACGCAATCTCGACATCTGCGGGAACCTCGGCTACGTCCGCATCCCCAACGGTATCTCGATCGAACTCGACGAAGCGAAAAGACTCCCAGCCAACCAAGTCGCCATTCTCACCACCGGCTCTCAAGGAGAGCCACTCAGCGCTCTGGTGCAGATGAGTAAAGGCGAATACGGACGACTGCAGATCCAGGAAGGCGATACGCTCATCTATTCGGCGCGGCCGATTCCCGGGAACGAGGGTGCGATTTGGCGAACCATCAACCGCCTCTTTCAGCAAGGCTGCAGGGTCATCTACGAAGCTCCATATCCGATCCACGTGAGCGGTCACGCTTACCAGGAGGAGTTGAAGATGATGATCAACCTCACGCGGCCATTCTATATTGCGCCGGTCCACGGCGAACCGCGCCACCAGTTCATGTACAACCAAATTGCCAAGGGCATGGGCTATCCCGACCACCGAATCTTTACCCTCGAGGCTGGGATTCCCCTTGAAATGGACGACAAGAACGCGAAGTTCGGCGAGGAGATTCCCACCGGGCGCGTGCTGGTCGACAATAGCGGTACGCCAGGTGTATCCGACGAAGTTCTGCGCGACCGCTACAACGTCGCCAACGATGGCGTGGTCATTCTCAGCATCGCCGTCGATACGACCCACGGCGAAGTGGTGGGTGATCCTACAATCCTTTCGAAGGGCTTTCATGGTCCTAAGGGATTGCTGGAAGATGCCCAGGACCTAATGGTCGATGCGCTGGCGTCCTTGAATCCATCCGAAATCAAAGACTTGAATCGCGTAAAGCTGGACTCCACTGCCATCGTGCGCAAGTTCATGGCGAAGCGGGGCAAACTACGGCCGCTCATCGTGGCTTCGGTTATCGAGGTGTAGGTCTTTCGCCTTGCAATGTTCCTCATAAAGAAAGAATTAGGACCTCTGCACTAAACCTAATGGGCTCGGCAACGTTATACCGATCATCCTTGTATAGGATAGTGAAAACCAATGAACGGGACAGAGCTAAAACAAATCGAGGAGTTCTTGAAACTCCAGGATGGCGTTCTTAATGCTGTTGCCCTGATCGATAGAGAAGAGCTAAAGGTTCAGGTAACAGTTCCTCAGGCCAGCACTTGGTCAGAGAACACCATAAAGAATCGCTGTGAAGAAGGGCTAGGATGGAGCCCAGATCGGATCCTCCTCATGACCTCGAGACCGAATCGAGTCTTTGCGCGAACGGCATAAGCCGAGCGATTTATTCAATCGCCGCTTATGGCGATTCTTGCGAAACAAAAAAGGCGACGCATTGTTGCGTCGCCTTCATGCTTTTAGTTGGTCGGTTACTCCGCTTCCTCTTCTTCTTCGCCAGCGAAATCGGGCTCTTCGTCGCCATCAATGGATTTACCTGGGTTTTTCAATCCTGCGTCGAGGTCGACGAAGGCAATGTTTTTGAGTTGACGATTTGGGCAGTTATTGCAAACAAACTCGACATTTGCCGACTGCAGCCAGTCCGGCACTTTTTCGATTTGCTTACCGCAGGAGCATGTGACCATTAATTCGAATCCTTTTCTGCAAACGAGGAGAGCCAAAGCTTGTGGGAGATCAATCCATTCACGAGCATGACCACCGAAGCAACCAGATAGATGGCCCAGAGTTTGTCCTCGTGCCGTTGGCCTGGGTCACGAATGAAATCGTTTCCTCTGATCAATCCGGCAATCCCCAGTAAGAACAGCACGGCGGCGATCCAAAAATAGGTGTTCTTCATCCAAGAGTACTTGGTGGGGGTGACGGGGCGCTTCTCGCTCACTGCTTAGTATTGTACCCGTGGGCGGGAAGAATGGTTCCCAGAAGGGGAGGCTACAGGTGTCAGCTTCAGGATTCAGATCAAGTCATGGCCCTGTCTACGTGCGCGGCCCGAAAGGGAGTTAACATGCGCAGGGCAGTGG
>CAMFIS010000275.1 GCA_945952345.1 uncultured Fimbriimonas sp. | reverse complement strand
ACTTCTTAAGAAAAAGCCGTATCGTCAGCCCGAACGTGCATAGGATCGTGACCTTGATCAAGATTTCGATCGCAGATTCTATGCTCATTTGCCCTGCCTCCGCGCATTCTCAATGATTCCCTTTAGATTCTCGATCTGCTCATCGCTGAGGTCAGCCTCCTTGTTGTTCACGAGGGTAGCCACCACGCGCTCGATCGAGCCACCAAAGAAGTTTTGGACAACTTGGTCGATCGTTGTCTTGGCTACTTCGTCGCGAGAGACGACGGGCTCGTAGATGTAGCGCATTCCTTCTCGTTTGGACTTCACGTGTCCCTTTTCTTGCAGGATGGTGAGAAGGGTCCGGACGGCCGTGTTGCTGGGCGGGTTTGGAATTGCCGCGTGAATATCTGCCGCCGATGCCGAACCAAGGCGATACAGCGCGTCGATGATTTGTCGCTCTCGGCGGCTCAGCCCCGAATGAAGATCGTCAGTGCTCATGATACAAAGATGCTAATTTCTTGGCATCCTGAAATCATCATACAGCAACACGCCAAAAATTTGGCATCTTTTGTGTAAAATTACGAAAATTCTCGTTTTACGGCATCGACTGACTTATCTCGATAGTGATCCCAGACTTCGCACATGATTCCTCGAACACCCTTCCATGGCCGATGGAATCGGCGAATCAGCTTTAAACCATTCGGAGTTAGCCCGAAAGTACTGGTTTCAATGTCAATGGTGACCAATCCAGCCCGTTGCAGCTTCTCTGCTCCAGACTCGAGCATATCGGAAGACAGCGGTCCATCCATGAGGTACTCGCCTGCCTTGTAGATTCCGTCTCTCCCGACGACAACCTTCCCCGAGTTGCCATAAAAGATGGCGCAAAGAACCCAAAGGTCGTTATTGGTCAGCCTGTCAGGATCACCGAGGTCCAACTTTGACTCCCTCAGCCGTCGCAATTTCTTCGTGAGACTTCATCAGAAATCGACATCGAGCAGCCCACCGAGCAGGCCCATGCCTCCGCCGATCTCGCCGATGCCGGACCGCTCGCCGTCACCATGGCACGCCATATCGATGACCACGGTGCACGCCAAGAGGAAGACATCATCCTGACCAGGTGCAATGTCGACACCATACGTATCGCCCCATGTGAACCACTGCTTGGAGATGTGTGCGATGTAGTTTGGAGCTTGGATAAAGCGGTATTCGTGGTCGGTAAAGTCGCCCTCGGCAACAATGTCATAAGGACCGGGAATATCGATCTCGAAGGTGCAATTGAAGAAGGTAAATAGCTTCTTCTTCACCGAGGCGTAGAGTTGTCCGTTGCGGTAAATCTCATAAGTCGGTCCCCAAGCAAAGACTTGCTGGCGGATAAAGCAAAGCTCTTGTCGGTCCATGGTTTGGAATGACAGCTGCTTGCCAAACGTGAACATCTTGCCATCGACAAAAAAGGCTTCCCGTCCATGCTCATCCTGAATAATGAAGTCGTCTCCCCACGAGAAGAGCTTTTGTCGCATTAAGTACCGCATCGAAATGTAGTATGCGCCGAATTGCCGATTGGTTGCGCCAATTCGGAGTACGATACTTTCATGCTCGCTCTTACCCTCGGCCTTGCTTGTGCGGCCACTGTTTTAGAAGTGGGACCGGGGCATGCTTTCGCGAGAATCGAAGATGCGGTCAAAGCGGCAAAACCGCGAGATGTGGTTCGTGTGTTTCCCGACCCGAACAACTATCCAAAAACGGCGGTGATGGTTAAGGTACCGCTCATCATCGTTGCCGTTAGTAAGGATGGTGTGAAAGTCGATGGAAGTGGGTTCGACTATTCGGGCGTTGGCAGCATTCCCCGAGCGATTTTCCAATTCGAGCCTGGATCGGAGGATAGCAAGCTGATCGGTTTCGATCTATCGGGAGCCCATAATGCTTCATTTAATGGGGCTGGCGTTCGAATCCAAGGTGCCTCCAGGATTACCGTCGACAACTGCAGGATTCATGGGAACGACATGGGAATCATGTCGAACGGAAGCGACAAAGATCCCGAGGCTGGGAGGGGACAAGCGATTCTCTACTCGGAGATATTTAGCAATGGCAGCGAAAAGCAGCCAGGATATAACCATAACCTATACCTCGGCGGGAACAGCGTGACTCTCTTCCGGTGCAACATCCACCATTCCCTAACCGGCCATAACGTGAAGAGCCGAGCCCACTTCATCCGGATTCAAGAATGCTACATTCATGACTCTGCGAATCGGGAAATCGACCTCCCTGAATCGGCGGATACCGATCGAAAGAATTCCAACGCGGTGATCATTTCTTCGAGGATCGTGAAGGATCCCAACTGTTCGGGCAATCGAGGTGTGATCCATTTTGGCCAGGAGAAAGGCAATCGTACTGGCGGACTTTTTTTGTTGAATACGGTCGTCGTCACTCCCTTTGGTTCGCCCGTCGTTCAAGTCACTTCGAAGCAATGTCCGCTCGTCTTGACGTTCTCAACCTTCATTAACCGGGAGCAATCAAAGGCGACCCTTTGGGCGAGTTCAGATGCCGACCAAAAGGTCGTGGCCAAGGACAATAGCCTAAGCCTTGCTTACGGAAAGTTGAGTGATAACAACGAGATCGGCTCTTCCAAGGAATACATTTTTGGCCTCGATCCTAAGACCTATCTTCCACTCCCAGTCACACACGTAGATCCGAAGGCAGAACCGCCGACCGAGGCGGCCCAATCGCGCTGGCTGAAGACAAGGATGATTACTTTTGTGGATGGTGACGGGTTGCAAGTCGAGATGGAAGCACCACCGATATCTGATCAGCCCGGTCATCGGTAGGAATAGAGGACGTCGCTTCGGGCATGGCTCCAAGCGAAGGTGCTTAAAGAAAAGTAATTGCGAATGGTCCAAGAATTTGCGTAGTTTGTGCAACGAATGAAGTGAGGATCCTCAAATCATCCATGAAGACAGGCGGGTCGGAACCCAACGCACAGACACTTACGGAAATCGAACGGGCCTACGCCGAATATGGTTGTAGCCTTCTCAGATTTGCCACGAGGCTGTGCGGAAACCGTGACGACGCCGAAGACATCGTGGTTGAAACCTTTACTCAAGCCTATCGAAAGTGGGATGGCTACCACGGAACGGCTTCACGACTGAGTTGGCTCTATGGGATTGCGGTGAACCGCCACCGGATGAACCGACGAAAGAATCGAAACCGACCCGTAGCCCTTACCGACGATGTGCCCGCGTTGCCCTCGAACGCTCTGGACCGAATAGCGATTGAATCGGCAATCTCACGGTTGCCCCTCCATCAGCGAGAGTCGTTTCTGCTCGTGAAGAGCGAAGGAATGACCTCTCGCGAAGCCGCCGAAATCCTGCGAAGGCCGATCGGCACGGTGTGCTACGAAGTGTTCCAGGCTGTTCGGTCCATTCGGGTCCAGTTGGGAGAAGAGGAAGAGGTGGATTCTCCGGTGCCTTCGAAAACCTGCGAGGCAGAGCCATGAAATGTAATCAAGCGCAGCAAATTCTCGTCAATCGCGAGAGCGGCGGAATCTTACCGAGTAAGGTCGAGCAAGCTCTCGAACACGCTCATACGTGCCGCAAGTGTGCGGACATTTTATCCTTCGATAGGCAGCTTCAAGAAGCTCTTCACGAGGATCAGAATAATGACACGCCCCATCTCCTCGGAGCGATTCGGGAGAACATTTCACAGCCTCTCGCCCGGACTTCCTGGATGCAATCGAACAGGAAAACCAAACTGATGAAACAACTCACATTCTCGGCCGCATTCGTTACGATCGCGGCGACCATCATCGTCGGGTCGATCTCCGGAAACGCCCAAGCCGCTACGGCCAAAGAGCGCTTCGCCAGCATGAAGAAGGCGATGCTTGCTAATAAGGTTGCGGTCCAGGACGGAAATGGACAGCACTACATCTACAAGATCAACGGAATCACCACAAAGGAGGCCGGCGATGGTGTTTTGGACCTTTGGATCAAAGCGGACGGTCAACTGATTGAATACGTTGACGTGGTGTACCTTCCCATCAACGGCGGAGACGGAAAGAAAGCGGGAGG
>CAMFIS010000274.1 GCA_945952345.1 uncultured Fimbriimonas sp. | reverse complement strand
GAACCTCTTGGCGCATGAAGATGTGAGCGAAATCGAGGCAAGTGGTGGTTACAAAGCACTGTTGGCCAGGAATCTTGCAATTCACGTAATGCTTTCGTTCCGACATATTTGGGCGATTGTATCCCTTCTTAGCCTCAGGGTCGCTCAAGACTCCTTCGCATAATTGCGGAGACTCATTGGACCTGAGGCAGCGGAGGATAGATATTCGCTGCCTCGGGTCGAAGGAGTGGGTCCTACATCTCGAATTCCCCTGCCGCCGCCCCGAGGCTAAAAGAAAATCCCGAGGCTCAGAGCAGCCAAGGATTGCTTCGGATAATTGCAAAGAATCATTGGACCTGAGCCAACCACAATCTAGATCTCTATCTCAGCCACGAACGGCGCCTTCTTCTTTTCCAGGAACGCAGAGATCCCCGCCTTCCCTTCCTCGCTCGCTCTCGCAGCTGCCAGCCGCTTTGCGGTCTCTTCATAAGGAAGAGGAGCGTCCAGCACCAGCCGCTTCGCCGCCGCGATCGATTGCGGACCAGCGGCAAGCACCGCTCGAAGCTTTGCATTCGTCGCCGCGTCCATTGTCGACAAAGTCACAACCTCGGACACCAAACCAATCGCATGAGCCCGAACCGCCGAGAAGACTTCACCCGTGGCGAACAATGCGCGAGAATGCCCGGGGCCAATCTTTTCGATCACGAACGGAGAGATCGTCGCCGGAATCAATCCCAGCTTCACTTCCGTAAACCCGAACTTAGAGTCCTCGGTCGCCAGAGCTACGTCGCAAGCGGCCACCAAGCCACTTCCGCCACCAAGAGCCGCGCCATGAACCTGTGCAATCGTCACCGCCGGGCAATCGCGAATTGAGGAAAACATCTTGGAAATCCGCATCGCGTCGGCAACATTCTCAGCCTCGGAATAACCTGCCGCCTTGCGCATCCATTCCAGATCGCCACCTGCACAGAACGAAGCGCCTTCGCCAGAAATGACCACTACACGGATTTCGGAAGAAAGGGTCGAGAAGACTTGATAGATGGAATCGATCAGCTCATCGTTGAGGGCATTTCGAACGTCAGGACGATTCAATCTCACGCGAAGTACAGCTCCCTCGCGATCCACTTTCAACATGGCTTCATAATACTTTGGTTGGGATTGGAAAGAATAGAGACGGAAACCTATCGCCTGAGCCGGACGCAGCTCGTGTATTGGACCTCGAACGAATATGTTCGCCGGTTCTGGATCGCATTTGCCGCGTTCCCCATTACCGGACTTCTGCTCATCCTCTTCATGCCGATGCCTTTCACCATGGCCTTCGGCACGCTCCTCATTCTCTGGCCGTTCTCCATTCCCGCCCGTTCGATCATCTTCACCGGCCGAGCCGCCAAGCGTGTCCTGAGTCCAACCCGAATGGTCGCTGAAGGTGAACACCTTTACTTCATCACCGATCCGATGGATCACAACTACCGAGTGAACAAACGGTCGATCCGTGATGTGGTGGTGCGCAAAGAGTATCTCGTCATCGAGCTGTGGAAATTCAAGATGATCTACGTCCCTCGCGAGGCCCTGAAGTCCGAGAACGACATCGAGCGCCTGCGAACGTTTTGCGAAGTTAACTGAGGTCGATGGGCCAGTTTCCGCTTCGCGCAACCTGCTCGGCCAACGCTCGCTGCGTCCAGTTAAGGCTGAGCGGAGTCACGCTCACGAATCCTTCGCTCACCGTTTTCACGTCGGAATGCGGCTGGTTAGCCGACATCAGCGCCATCCCACCTTGCCAGTAGTAGGGCCGGCCCCAAGGGTCGTCCCGCTTCTCCACGCGGTCCTTATACACTCGCTTGCCCATCTCGGCGACCCTCGTCCCGCGCAACTCGCTGTACGAAATCGAAGGAATATTGACGTTGAGAAAGGTGAGATCCTCCCAGGGTGCTGCGGCCAAAGCCTCAAAGTTATCTTCTAGCCATTTCGAGGCCGTCTCCCAATGGGCGGGAGCCTCGGCCACGAACACCGCAAGCGAGAAAGCAATGGACCGAATGCCATTGATCGCACCTTCCATCGCCCCCGCTACAGTGCCGGAATACGTAATGTCGAAGCCCAGGTTCGGACCAAGGTTGATGCCGCTCAGGACCAGGTCGCAGCCGTCGGGATAGGCGACCGTGAGACCAACGTTCACGCAGTCCACCGGAACGCCGTTCACGGCGTAAGCCTCAAGGCCATCGAAGTCCACCGGATGAACCCGCAAAGGATCGCGCAAAGTCATCGCATGACTGCACGCAGACCGCTCGCGATCCGGCGCGACAATTACAACATCGCCGAAGCGACGGGCGACGTTGGCGAGTTCTTTGAGGCCACGTCCATGGATTCCATCATCATTCGTGATGAGGATTTTCACTGCTTGTCCTCGACCCGAATAACTCCCGCCACTTGGTCGACCGCTTCAAGATTCTCGACTTCACGAAGTGCCTGGGCAAAGCTCCTTTCCGACGCCCGGTGGGTCAGGAATACAATCTCGCCGAGGTTATCCGGCAGCGTCTTCATCTGCATTTCCGCAATGCTGATCGCGTATTCTCCGAAAACCATCGAAATTTGGCCCAGAGTCTTGGGTCGATCCTTCACCCGCAGTCGCAAATAGAACGAAGAATGCACGTCGTCGATCGGCACGACCTTCATGCCTGCCTCGTAGGGAATCGCGCTGCCCGATCCGCCGCCGACGATGTTTCGTCCAACGTCGATGAGATCGCCCATCACCGCCGAACCCGTCGGATCCGAACCCGCGCCACGACCACTGAACATGACGTCGCCCACGAAGTCGCCGTGGAGCCATAACGCGTTGTACACACCATTCACCGAAGCCAAAGGATGGTCTCCGGGGATCATTGAAGGATGGACGCGAACGCACACCGCATCCTTACCGATTGCATCGACCACGCCAACGAGTTTGATCTTGTAACCCCACGACCGCGCGTATTCGATATCGGTAATCCCAATATTTCGAATGCCTTCGCGGAAGACATTCTCGACCGGAACCTGCTTGCCAAATGCGATGGAGGCAAGGATAGAAATCTTATACGACGTATCGATACCGTCGACGTCGTTGGTCGGGTCGGCCTCGGCATAGCCCGCCGCTTGGGCTTCCTTCAAGGCATCGGCAAAGTCCGCCTGCTCTTGCTCCATTTTGGTGAGGATGTAGTTCGACGTCCCGTTCAGGATGCCCATCATCCGGATCACGTCGTTGCCCGCCAGTTGATGCTTCAGAGGCTGAATCAAAGGAATGCCGCCACCCACCGCCGCTTCGTAGTGGAGGTCAAGGTTCTTCGACTTCGCCAGATGCACCAACCGGGACCCGTGCTTGGCGATGAGTTCTTTATTCGCCGTCACCACGTGCTTGCCGTTTAGTAACGCCTTCTCGACCAAGTCGGCCGCCGGATCGATGCCGCCGATCAGCTCGACGACCACGTCGATGGAAGGATCGGTGACAATGCTCTCAAGGTCCGTGGTGAAGTGAGATTGATCGAGCGCTCGCTCCTTTTTGGGGTCGCGAATCCCGATCTTTGCAATGTCGATTCCTCGGCCAATTTTCTTGGTAATCGCCTCGCGATTATCGACCAACATCCGGTAGGTGCCCGTCCCCACCGTACCAAACCCGAGCATGCCAATCCGAATATCTTGACTCATCGATTCCAGGTCATCATTGTGACATGCCGAGGCATTACAAAAATCCTTCGCTGAGACGAAACCAATTAGGCATCAAAAAGCGTAAAGTTGGAGTTTAAAGAAACTATGAAACGTGCTCTTTTCCTTGCCCTTTCCCTGGCGTTCTCCGCCTCCACCGTTTGGTCGCAGAGTGCTCCTCCCGCCACCGACACCAAACAGGACGACAAAAAGACCGAAGCTCCGAAGCAGGAGGACAAACGAACTCCTGAGCAAAAGAAATACGACGAGCTGATGAAGAACCCGGCGCTGAAGTCGCAAAGCGGCGTCTTCAAGGTCCACCGAGTCGAAGATAAGATTTACTTCGAAATCCCCGAAGACAAGTTTGGTAAGCCCTTCCTCTGGCAGGCCGAAATTGCCGAACTTCCGAAGGCTATCGGCTACCCGGGAACTCCCGCCGGAAC
>CAMFIS010000273.1 GCA_945952345.1 uncultured Fimbriimonas sp. | reverse complement strand
AATATACTAGGGAGGCGAACAAAGACGTCCGCAAACACCAGTTATGCGCTTGACGGACGATTTACGTATTACCGATGCCCGGCCGATGATTCCGCCGGCGATCCTGCACGAAGAGCATCCGGTTTCCGAACGAGTCTCGGAAGTTGTGGATAAAGCCCGCCACTCGATCGCCGACGTTTTGCACGGCCGCGACGGACGGCTTGTGGTGGTGGTGGGGCCCTGCAGCATCCACGATCCGGCCGGCGCGTTTGAGTATTCGTCGCGACTGGCGCCGGTGGCCGAGAAGCTTTCGGACAAGTTGATCACGGTCATTCGCGCATACTTCGAGAAGCCGCGGACGACGGTGGGGTGGAAGGGGTTCATCAACGACCCAGACCTCGACGAGACGTACCACATTAATAAAGGATTGCGGGCGGCTCGTCGACTGCTGCTTGACATCAACGATTTAGGCTTGCCGACGGCGTCGGAGTTCTTAGACCTCCAAATTCCTCAGCACATCGCGGACATCACGTCTTGGGTGGCGATCGGGGCTCGGACCACTGAGAGTCAGGTCCATCGTGAACTGGCCAGCGGCCTTTCGATGCCGGTGGGGTTTAAGAACACCACCGAGGGGAATGTCCAGCGCGCGGTCGAGGCAGTCATGGCGGCTTCGCAGTCGCACTGGTTCCCGTCGATTACCAAGCAGGGCGTCTCTTCCCTTTTCAAGACTCGGGGCAACGAGGACTGCCACATTATCTTGCGTGGCGGAACGCAGACAGGTCCGAACTATTCGCCTTCGGATGTTGCCGAGGCGGTTGGTCTTTTGAAGAAGCAGGGGCTGCCTACTGGCGTGATGATCGATGCCAGCCACGGCAACAGCAACAAAGATCATCGGAATCAGCGATTGGTGATCGACTCGATCTGCTCTCAGCTGCAGTCTTCGGACCACGGGATCATGGGCGTGATGATCGAGAGCCATCTGGTCGAGGGTCGGCAGGACATCTCGGCGGAGATGGTTTATGGACAGAGCGTGACGGACGCTTGCATCGGATTTGAGGACACCGTGGAGTTGCTGGAGCAGTTGGCGGGCGCGGTCCGGGCATAGGCTTTCGAGTTTAAGCCTCCCCCTTCACTCTTGGAAAATCTGTGCTGTCTTGGCACTGATTGTTACGGCAATTAATAGCCTCATTCAACCCGCCTATTGGCCCGAGGCGATAAAACGAGGCGCGAGGCACGTAAATTAGTTCAGCCAAAAGCAATGTTTTTTCGTTTTCGAAATCTTTCTGCCCCTTTCGAACTAAATCTTTAAATATCTTTTGATGATCAAATTTATTTAATATTGCTGTTCTCTTGTCCCACAAAGACGACATACAATGTCGCTAATCCACCCGGCAAAGTTGCGAGGGTGAGAAGGGAAAACCATGAAATTTAGATCGAAGCTTTCGATTTCGTTGCTTGCACTATCCGCGGTTGGGATTGGCGCGGTTGCCAAATTCCACGCGCCACAGGCGCCAAGTCCGTGGCCGAGTTTCGTCGCCGACAATGGGCACACCGGTAACTCTAACTCCGGCGGGGCGCTCTTCAACAGCTACAGCAACGGCTCCGTTGGCAGTGTCGGAACTAACTACAGTTCCCCCGTGCTTACCCAGGGTTCGTTCTCGTCAGGTGGCTACCTCTGGCGTGGTGCCTTGGTCGTCGGCGACGATTCCGGTGTTATCAGTTGCATCGCCATCTCAGCCGGCGGTACTCAGGCGTGGACGTACTCCACAGGAGGAGCCATCAAAGCGACTCCGCACATCCAAGGCGTCTTCGGTAACGCGGATGAAGTGTATGTCGGTTCGGACGATAATTACTTCTACCGAATATCGAACGCGCCAATATCCGGACCTCAAGGAACTTTGATCGCTCGCTACCTCACCGGCGGAGCAATCCGCTCGTCGGCATGCGGTTCGAGTCAAAACGTGTACTTTGGATCGGATGATTATAAGGTCTACAGCCTGTCCACCGTGAGCGGTTTGAGCTTGGATTGGAGTTATTCAACCGGTGGCCCCGTCGAGTCGTCGCCGGTCATCGATGGCAATAACGTCTACGTCGGATCGGACGATGGTTACTTCTACGCGATCCATCAGTCGGGTGCGTTGAAGGGAACTTTGACCTGGCGATACAATGTCGGCAGCATTATCCGGTCCTCTCCAACATACGTTTCGAGCAACTCAAGTCTCGTATTTGGAGCCCGGGATAGCTACGTTTATTCCCTCAACACAAGCGGCGGATTGAATTGGAGTTATCTCACGGGCGGCGCCGTCGACTCGTCACCGTCACAGTCCACAGATCATACGAAGGTCTACATCGGTTCGGACGACGGCTATCTCTATTGCTTGAACGCATCAACCGGCGCTCTGGTGTGGAACATCAGCCTCGGCTCGGCGATCAAGGGCGCTCCCGCCGTGTGTAACGACGGAACAATCATGGTGAGTACGGACACCGATGGCGTCTTTCATGTTGCCGCAAACGGCAGTTCAGTGTTACACCACTTCGACTCAAGCACCACGATGGGATCTTCACCCGCAGTGGGCAGGACCGATTTGACGACTTACTACCAGCGCGTGTTTTACGTCACGAACGCCGGAGCGGTTAAGGACATCAAATAGTTCAATTCCTACTCTGCCCGGACTCGGGCAGAGTAGCTATGCTCTCCCCTTTAGCATGAAGTCCCAATAGAGAACTGGCAAGCCGTGCTTCTTCAACATGTACATAGACCAGCGCTCCTTCGTCATATCGATAATCGGGAAGCTGGGCATGAGCTTGTCGTCGTAACCGAACTCGGCCAGCACCAATTTGCCGTAACCGGTGACGATTGGGCACGATGTGTAACCGTTGTATTCGGCCGTCATGGGTTGACCTTTGACCAAAGCAAGGAGGTTTTCTTCCACGATAACGGCTTGCTTTCGGATGGCAGCTCCGGTCTTGCTGGTTGGTAGAGCAGCAGCGTCACCCAGGGCGAAAACGTTAGAGTAATCCGGATTCTGCAGAGTCTTACTATCAACTTTGAACCAGCCTTTGCTCGGACCTTCCTGCACCGCAAACGGACTTTGTGCAACTACGTCGGGCGGATACATCTTGGGCGTGACGTGCATGAAGTCATACTTGACCATGACCTTTTCGTCCGGGTTGTCCAGGTTCTGGAAAACCGCTTCGCTTAGCTCGTGGCGGATTTCGACAAGATCGAATCGAAAGTGCATCGATATTTCCTTTCGCTTAACCACTTCGTTCAATGTCTTGGCAAAGGGAGCGATGGGAAATATTGAGCCAGTCGCAAAGTATCCATCGACTTTGGATCTGGCTCGAACGCCATGGCGCCGCCAGTAATCCTCGGCGAGGTACATAATCTTTTGCGGAGCTCCTCCACACTTGACCGGCGTGGCTGGATGAGTGAAGAGCGCTTGGCCACCCTTGAAATTCTTGACTGCCTCGAAGGTCTTTTCCGCGAGATCAAAGTCGTAGTTCGTCGAGACCCGCGGGTCGTTCTTCAGCGCTTCGGGCAGGCCCTTGATGGCGGCCATATCTACTTTGAGCCCAGGGGCAACGATGAGGTACATGTAACTTAGCTCTCGCCCTCCATCGGTCAGTACCAAATTGTCCTTGGGACGAAACTCAATCGCCCGCTCTTTGATCCACTCGATGCCTTTCGGAAGTACTTCTCTTTCCAGCTTCATGGATTGCTGCTTCGTCGCCACCCCGCCACCGACAAGGGTCCACAGCGGTTGGTAAAAGTGCCGCTCGCTGGGCTCCAGGATGGCAATTTGGCTCGGCGAGAAGTGGCGCGATAAGCGCGCGGCGAGGTCCACACCCGCAGTACCACCACCGACGATCACAACCTCAAACTTTTGTGCATTCATATTTCCGGAGAGCCTCCGAGCGTCGGAGAGTGATTCACGTTCTACGTCATAGTTTCTGAGGACGTATCCGTACATACAATCCTCATCGAACTTAGGGCGTAGAGTAAGGGCATGAGTTCTCGACTTGCTGCCTTTTCTTTTGTGCCAACCAGCGTGAGTGAGGCTGACGGTGTGACGATCAACCGCGTCATTGGTGGTGACCTGTCTCTTATACACATCTCCGAGCCCACGAGACCGAGG
>CAMFIS010000272.1 GCA_945952345.1 uncultured Fimbriimonas sp. | reverse complement strand
CAAAGTGTTAACCATGTCTTGTCTCATTGTGTAAACCATGTCCTGTCGTCGAACATCTTAGGAGAGGAAGTTCCCGCGAGCGGCGGCTGGCGAAATTCGCTTTTCAGAAACATTCCACGCGAGCTTGGGAACAGGTGAGGTAGGCAATCCCAAATTGACTAAACCGCCAATCCTTCAGAAGCCCGCAACTCATCCACCAACGCCGCAAAAGCGAGCTTCTTCCGAATCGGCGCCTTCGGCGGAATGATCCGCCAGAACGGAGTCACCTCCGAAGCCGAACGCCCCGCCAGCATCTCCTCGTGCGCCGCTTCGGCCGAGATTCGAACGAAGATTCCACAGCACAGCGGACACGTAATATCTGCTCCAGCTTCCTTCGCCAAATCCGAACCCATCTCAGCGGACGTTCGAGAAGCGCCCCGGGGAATAGAGCGAATGTAAGAATCCACCTGCCGAGGAGTCGGGATAAGCATCTTGCCTCCCGCCGGAACGCCGCCGACCATCCGATTCATCACGCCTACCTCCGGCTCCTTGCCGTTCTCCAGTTTCTCCGCCCAAGTCTTTCGCTTTCCCGCCATCTCACTGGCAATTATAGGCCCGAGGGAGCATAGGCGTGTCGCCTGTGTAAGAGTCTTCTTCTCCCACCTCTTTCGCTTTCCTGGCATCTGACCGGCAATTAAGGGCTACCCTCCTGGCGTAGAATATTTAGGTATGCCGAAAGCTGTGCCCGAAAGCCAACCAGAACCCAGGGCCATGTCCACCATCGAAAGGAGCCTGTTCGAATCCGAAGTGATCGAGCAGATTCGCACGGTATACGATCCTGAAATCCCCGTCAACGTCTACGATCTCGGCCTCATCTACGACATTCAGATCGATGACGCGAAAAACGTTCACGTCCTCATGACGCTCACCTCGCCCAGTTGCCCGGTCGCCGGAATCCTTCCGGGCCAGGTCGAGCAAGCCCTGCGCGACACGCCCGGGATCGGGCGAACCAGCCTCGAACTCACCTGGGACCCACCCTTCACCATCGAGATGATGAGCGAAGAAGCTAAACTGATCTTAGGTCTTGACTAAATGAAATTCTCAGCTCAGGAAGAATACGGACTCCGCTGCCTCATCCAAATCGCCAAACGTGGCGAGGGCGGAAGCATGACGATTCCTGAGATTTCCAAGCTGGAAGGTCTCACCAGCACTCACGCGGCGAAGCTCCTGATGATCCTTCGCAAGGAGGGCTACATCACTAGCGCGCGTGGACAATCCGGTGGCTACTCACTCGCGGCCAAGCCGAGCGAAATTCAGATCGGTAAAGTCCTTGAGAGCCTTGGCGGCAAGTTGTACGACGATG
The DNA here is from genome assembly GCA_945952345.1 of uncultured Fimbriimonas sp. Classification (GTDB taxonomy): domain Bacteria; phylum Armatimonadota; class Fimbriimonadia; order Fimbriimonadales; family Fimbriimonadaceae; genus Fimbriimonas. The sequence continues at coordinate 2,823 of CAMFIS010000272.1, read as the reverse complement.
AGTTTTGTGAGCGCCACAGCGGTGCGCTCGACATCTGCACCCACGCGGTGGACTGCAGTGTTCGCAGTCTCTGGCAAGTAGTTCAGAAAGCCGTCGACGAGGTCGTCGACAATCTGACCCTTGCCGACATGCTTGTCACCGACAAGCCCAACGTAACTCTTTTTGACACGCGACCGGTTGCGGCCGCGAAATAACCATGGAAACCCAAGCCTTCCCAATCCAAGTCACCGATGCTGCCCTCGCCCAGGTTAAGCGCCTGGTCGCAAAGGACGGACGTCCTGACGTCTTCCTCCGCCTCGGCGTGAAAGGCGGTGGCTGCTCCGGCCTCGAGTACCTCATGAAGCTGGACACGGAGCGAAAACCGATCGATCTTGAGCTCGTCGTCGATGGAGTCACCATCGTCTGCGATACCAAGAGCGCCAAGTTCCTCAGCGGCTCGAAGTTCGACTACACCGGTAACCTCATCGGCGGCGGCTTCGCCTTCGAAAATCCCAACGCGGCTCGAAGCTGCGGCTGCGGAACCAGCTTCACGCCTAAATCCGCCTAAATCGCCTCTCTCCTCCTACAAGAGGCCGATGAACTCGCGAAGCTGTGATTATCGCTATCCAGGCCATCTCTGGCACCCGTTCTCGTGGGTGTTGTTTGATTTGCTTATGTCTAAACGCTAAACGCTAAGTGCTCAAAAACTACTTCACCGGAATCAGTTCAGAAATACTCTTGCCAAACGGCAACTCTTGGACTTCGTCACGTCGCCAACAAGCGCACTGAGCTCCATTCGCCGTCGGCAACAAACCTGGTTCTTCTGCGCATTTCTCGTACCGCAAAATGCAGCGAGGAGCGAACGAGCACTGTTTGTCCAGTTTGGCAAAATCGGGCGGTGAGCCGCCAATACTTTCGAGTCGATCCTGGCCCGCCCGAGGCAAAGACATCAAAAGCGAACGGGTATAAGGGTGCGAAGCATGCCGCAAAACCTGCTCAGAAGTGCCGATCTCGATTATCCGTCCCGCATAAAACACCGCGATGCGGTGCGCCACCGACGCTATCGCGCCGATATCGTGTGAAATGAGGATGACCGACGTGCCCTCTTTCTCCTGCAGCTCGCGCAGCAACCGAAGAATCTGGGCCTGAAGGGTCACGTCCAATGCCGTCGTCGGCTCATCGGCGATCAAAACTTTTGGCTTACACGCAAACGCCATCGCGATCACCACGCGCTGTCGTTGCCCACCGCTCAACTGGTGAGGATATTTCCGAGCGCTCGCCTCGGGAGCGGGAACCCCAACCTTGTCCAGCATCTCCACCGCCAGCCGGCGCGCTTCGCCAATGCCCAAGCCTTGGTGCAGCGTGTACACCTCCGCGATCTGATCCACGATTCGCATCATCGGGTTGAGACTCGTAAATGGGTCCTGCATCACCAGTGCAATATCCTGTCCGCGAATCGTCCGCAACTCCTTCTCGGACATGCCGACCATCTCGCGCCCTTCCAAAGTTATTGAGCCATTAGTCACACGGCCGGGCGCTTGGAGCATGCCCATAATCGCGAATCCTGTCATCGATTTTCCGCATCCCGATTCACCTACAACGCCCAGAGTTTCACCTGGTTTGAGTTCAAACGAAACCCCGCGCAAAATCTCGGTCGACCCGAATGAAACGTGCAAGTCCCGAACGTTGAGCAAAGACATTGGCATGATTGTATCTGGACTCCGTATAATCTCAGGAGAAATGGCTGAAAAAATCCGCGTAGTAATCGCCGACGACGAAGACAATTACCGCAAAGCAATTCAAAAGACCCTCGGGTTCGCCCAGGATGTCGACGTCATCGCCGTATGCCGAGATGGACAAGAAGCCCTCGACGCCTGCCTTGCCGAGGCTCCAGACGTCCTCCTTACCGATATCAACATGCCGCGTCAAAGCGGTATCGAACTCGCCAAGAAGCTCCTGCGAAAGGAGAAAGACGTTAAGATTGTCATCTTAACCGTTCGCGAAGACGACGATTCGATCTTCGAGGCTTTCCGTGCTGGCGCTCTGGGCTACCTCCTCAAGACCTCGACGCCACAAGAAGTCATCGAGAGCGTTCGCTTGGCGGCCAAAGGCGAGGCGAAGATCACGCCTCGCGTTGCCACCAAGATCGTGGAAGACTTCCGACGATTCGAAAAGACCGAAAGCGGATCCGAAGAGGCGGATGGCGAACTGCTCGTCCTCTCTGACCGAGAACAGGAGATCCTCCAATTCGTGGCGCAAGGCCTGCGAAACAAGGAAATCGCCGATAAGCTTGGTATCGCCGAGAAGACGGTGAAAAATCACGTGAGCAACATTCTGAAGGCACTTCACGTCAACAGCCGAACAGAAGCGGCGATGAAGGCGATGAAGTCAAAGATGGGGCATTAGCCGGGAGCCGAGAACCGAAAACCCGGATCCGAAAGGCGACGTCAGCTAGTTTCGCCTTTCCCTTTCGGTTTCACCGACAAGTAGAGCTTGTAGATTAGCTGCGCAAGGCGATCGGCTTCGTCCAACTCGGCATCGCAACTGCAATACTCGAGCATTTCACATAGTTCGAGTTGAGTCTGAACTTCTCGAAGTGAGCCTAATGCGATGAGCAGAAATCTGGCGAACTCTGACCTTGAGATTCGACCGTATCCTTCGGAAATATTCGAAGGAATAGACACTGCCGCCCTGTTCAATTGCTGAACCAAACCAAATTTTTCGCTATCCGGAAGCTTCTTTGTAACAAGGTAGACGGATTTGACGAAGATCATCGCTTTTTGGCGAGCCTCGAGTTCTCGAAAGGACATTTGGCGATTCTATCGAAATAGCTGTAAGTAACGC
>CAMFIS010000271.1 GCA_945952345.1 uncultured Fimbriimonas sp. | reverse complement strand
TCCTAGCCGTGGTCGTTGAAGCTTTCCTTCGGGATGAAGGCGTTCTGACCGCTTTTGAACGTGACTTCCAAACCTTCGGCTGACCATTTGATCGAATCCGGCTTGCTCCCGTAGCCATCGTCGAATTCGGTTTGACAATATCGCGACATGCCATTGCCAGTTGTTCCAATTTTGATCTTGGCGGAAATGCTCTTGAACTCACCAATATGGCTTGCGATATCGACGTGGTACTTCACAGGCGCTGGATCGTAGGCGAATTCGCTTGGCTGGTCGGATCCCATGAGCCAAATATCGGCGGGGGAAGATTCGACCGCACAACCCGTCAAAAAAACGCAGCCGAAGATGACGCTTCCTACCCACGGTCTCAAAACTGAACCCCCTGCTTCCCTTTTATCCTTCCGAACTGAAAGTTGATGAATAGATAAGAAGGCAAAAGGCAGGCTGCTACGATCAAGAGCACACGCAAATACTTCGCGTTGAAGATATTTGTGGTCATAGTTGCCCAGCTTAGGTTGTGATTGTCGAAGAGTTCGAATAGCTTTGCTGCAGGTCCAGGGATGAGAATAAGGGCGGGCCCCATAAAACGCTTTGAATCGCTCGGTGCGGTTAGTCCGAACTTGCGTTCTCCGAGAAGGAACATCAAAATCAGGACAGCCAAAAAGGCGAACATATCGATTCGGAAGGATCGCGTCCAGAGGCTCATCACAGTTATCGCAATCGGTCCGGGCAAATAGATGAGCGTTCGCATTTGCCAAGTAGACAGGCTCCGGTGATTGTCTTTAGCCATTCGTGACCTCCTCGATGGGCGACCGACGTTGTTGAATAATTCCCCAGGCGAGAAGTGTGCCCATTCCCAACGTAATCAGCACATTCCAGAATGGCTGCCATGAACCTTGGTGGTACGAAAAGATGTCCGAACGAGGATTTCCGATGAAGAGCAATGCCGGTGCGCAGAGAATAAATACACCAAAGTCCGCATGATGAAAACCGTTTCGCTGGACATTCTTAACCATGGCCGGCACGTAGATCCCGACCATGGCGATGAGCCATCCAATCGCCAAGATTCGCAGCGGCAGTTGCGGTTGTAAAATCCACAGCGTTCGTGTGCCAAGCAAACTAAAGGTGACGGGAAGCAAGAGTCGCCAAATATCGCACACACGTTCGTAGGTGCAAGTCGCGGGCTTGGGACGCCCCATCTCGGCAATCTCCTTGCGAATATCTGTCCAGAATCCTGCCATCCCTTCGACATTATAAGGGAGCACCCTTCCCTATGAGCGACTTTTATCCGCGCGGCTTACGTATCATGGCAAACAATCCAACTCCAGCCAGCATCATAACCATCGTTCCCGATTCGGGCACCGGATTAAAGTTCAGGTCGTCGTACACAAACGTGTTGGCGTTGCCCGTCTCGGTCAGGACGACCTTGCTGATGGAATTGGCGTTCACCGAAAGCTGGCCCCATTGAAGCACGGCGAGCGAAATTGAATTCGAGTCGACCTGCGCGCCCGCGCTGTTGTACGCAGTTAACGTGAAATGGCCACCCTTGGACGAATCGACGCTGGCGGCAAAAATGGAGACCGAGGTGACCGCGGTCGTGAACGTCAACTGCTCGGGATCGATCGGTAACCCGCCCCCGGCGTCGGTCTCGCCGATACGGCTGAAGGCGAAGAAATTGTTGCCGCTATGGGCATGCGTCGTGAAGGTGCTGTCGTTGAGTAGGACGCCGCCATCGACCGTCGATCCGCCTGGCCCGCGGAACTGGACGCCGTAGGACAAGTACTTGTTGTTGACCGGATTGGCCGAATCGAACAGCGCTGGCTGTGTGCCAAATTCCTCGAATGTGATCAGTGTTGCGTGCGATGTCGCCGGAAGACACAGACCCAAAACCCCGACGAGATATTTCATTTCTCGTTTCATAAGCAAAAACCCACCACATGGTAAGAGTACTTTGGTTGACAAATCAATACATTGAGCCAATAGCTGGTAATTTAGCGGGGCTCGGTCGAGCTATTCAGGGAGTTCTTGCCCGGTGGTTCGCTTCCAATTCTCACGCAAAATCTGACTCTCAGAAGAATTGAGCACCGTGGCCGTATAGCCATAGGTTCCCTCGTGGCCAAGGAACGTTTGGTGCCCACTCTCGAAATGTCCCAGCTTCTTGTCCCAGCGCGGGTCGACCGATACCGAATCCGCTTCGAAAATCTAAGTCTCGGTATCGAGATTGATGTAGCGAACTCTCTTCACATGAGTCGAAATGCCTTGGGTTTGAAGCCGCCTTTCGACATGAGATGTCGAAAAAGTAGCAGGATTTGGCTCGTTGACCAGCTTCAACTCTCGAACAATGGCAACACCAGCCATTCCGCAGAGAACGAGGAAGACCGGGCCAGCTATGGCGACTATCGTTCGGCGGTGTCTTTCCACTACGACTAATGATATTGCAACGTCTGGTAAAACCGTTGCATGTCGAACCCGGGTGATTACGAAGCGGCGACAGAGAACACCAAGAATCTTGCCCGTCTGCTAGGTCGCCGAGAAGATTCAAATCCCATTTGGCAGGCCAGTCTCGACGACGCCTTCTTCTACGGGTTGTTCGATCACAATCCCGTTCAGCCGTACATCATCGGTCCCGACGGAAAGCGATACTTTGCCTACTACTTACCGCATCCGGGCGAAATCAATGCGGTCGTCCCGTGCACGCAGATCGACGACATGGTCGAGTGGGGTGCGGGAGCAGCAATCCTCGACCGAACTGGGCATGACATTTATGTTTACTCGCCGGGCGATATTGTCGGGTTCAAGCTCTATGGCAAGTCAGGATTGAATTGGATTGGAGGATGGGCTAAGGAACCTGACTTTGAAGCATATGCCCGAGGTGGCCCGGGCACGTCCGCTAAGCCTAACGAGCATATGATGCCACCGCTCGTCGCTCGGTGCCTTGAATATTACATTGGCCGATGGATGCGGGAACGCATTTCCCCTGAACGAGAGCTTGGGGTCTCCCTCCTGAGACTCGGAAGTCACACTCAACCGGAGGACTCCAGCGATTTAGCATTCAATATCTTTCTCGAAGACTGTGGGAACGACGTCCGAGAGACCGGCCGAATGATGTCTTATATCGGAAGTTGCATGCCAAGACATCTTAATCTTCGAGTCGTTCTCAATGACCGCGGATGCTTCGGCGCGTTGCCATTTACTCCCGTCAAGGACTTCTTTTTGGAAGCCGGCCTAAGCCCAATTCAAGAGTAGAGACTATAAAAAGCTTGGCGCGTTTTGGTAGCTGATCGGCCTTAGCCAGCGGAGGATAGCATGGTTGCCGACGCTCGTAAACCGTACATCGCTCGTGGCCGGATACGGTCCGCCATGCTGCATGCCTTCGTTCACTTCGACTCCGGTTGGGAAACCGTTGAACAGCAGCCGACCTACCTTGGCTTCCAGGGCGGGGGCGAGGATTTTGACCAATTCCTCGTCGCCAGGGCCATAAAGAATGGTGCCGGTGAGCTGGCCATAGAGGCTTGGGAACACTGAAAGGAGTTCGTCGAAAGACTCGGCGGTGACGAGCAAACCGAACGGTCCAAAGACTTCCTCTTGCAGACGGGGATTCTCTTTGAAGTTTGTTAGTGAGGTCCTGGCCAAGCCAGCCTGGCCCGGCTCGCTCGGCTCGAGTTGAGCGTCGACGCCTGGCTCGTTGTTGAGGACGTCGGCCTTCTCGACGTACGCCTCGCCGATTGCCTCAGTGAGCATGACGCCCGCGGTGGACTGCATCATTCGGGTCGTAACTTCACCGGTGAACGCATCCCAACCCGGACCTTCGATACCGAAGACGACGCCAGGGTTGGTGCAGAATTGTCCAACGCCAAGGGTCACCGAAGTGACGTAGCCGCGAGCCCAATCGATGGCCTTCTCCTCGCACGCGCCAGGAAGAACGAACACCGGGTTGACGCTTCCCATCTCGGCAAAGACCGGGATCGGTTCGGGGCGTGCCGCGCCAAGATCCATGAGGTGTCGGCCAACCTTCTGCGAGCCGGTAAAGCCAACCGCTTTGATGGCCGGATTCTGAACCAATGCCCCACCCTCCTCGGCTCCGCCTTCGAGCAATTGGAAGCTTCCCTTCGGCAATCCGCACTCGGCGACGGCTTCAGAAATCGCATCACCAACCAGACGAGAAAGCTTGGGA
>CAMFIS010000270.1 GCA_945952345.1 uncultured Fimbriimonas sp. | reverse complement strand
AGGGTGGACAGCTCACTGAGGTCGTGCGACGGCGGCCCTACTCGGTCATCCTCCTCGACGAGGTCGAGAAGGCGCATCCGGAAATCTTCAACGTCTTGCTGCAGGTTCTGGATGACGGTCGCCTAACGGATGGACAGGGCCGAACGGTGGACTTCAAGAACACGGTCATTATCATGACCAGCAACCTGGGCTCACACCATTACGGCGACCCGCTCAGCGATACCGACTTCGAGGAGACGAAAGAGAAGGTTCTTGAAGAAGTGAAGATGTACTTCCGCCCCGAGTTCGTGAACCGCCTCGACGAACTGATCGTGTTCCGCTCGCTGGGCATCAACCAGATCAAAGGCATCGTGCGAATCCAGCTCGAAGGTCTGCGAAAGCGGTTGGCAGAGCGGCGAATGGATCTCGAAATCAGCGAGGAGGCTCTGAACCAGATCGCAAGCCGCGGCTTCGATCCAGTGTACGGTGCACGTCCGCTCAAGCGAGCGATCCAGAACGAACTCATCAACCCGCTGGCGCAACTGGTGCTGAAGGGCGAACTAAAGGACAATCAGCGAATCGAAGTCGACTTCGCCGATGGCCACTTCCGGTTCGAAACTCGCGACAAAGTGGCGTAATAGTCGGTTTGGGAGGTCCTTGAATATCTATGGGTCCTCCCAGGCGCTACCCCCACCCTTGGGAGCTTCGCTCCTCCACCTACGGCCCGTTCACCGACACCCCCGAGGGTGTAGCGTGGATTAGTTTCTTCCAATCGAAAACGATCTCTGGTTAGAAATGTGATAACCACGCTCCGCCCCTGGGGGAGGTGGCGCGAGGGCTTTGCCGCGACGGAGGGGGAAGTCGAATTGAGAGCATCTAGTTGCTGAAATCCGCAACTCGAAAGTCGTAGAATGAACCTATGACGAAGTTCTTCGGAATTCTGAGTCTTGCCGCGTTGATGCTCGTGGGGTGCAGCGGTGGAGACGGCGGTTCCAATTCCTCGGCCAACGCGACTCCGGCGTCCTCGAACAACGCACCCGCTACGGGCGGCGATTTCAAAGTCGCGCTCCTTACCCCCGGACCCGTGAATGACTCCGGCTGGTGCGCCCTCGCTTACGAAGGCTTGATGGGAATCAAGGACGACATGCACGCCGAAGTTGCTAACCAGGTGACGAAGGAAAGCGAAATCAAGGAAGCCATGCGCTCCTACGCACAGAAGGGCTACAACCTCGTGCTGGGACACGGATTCGAATTCAATAAGCCGGGTGTGGAAGTTTCGAAAGACTTCCCGAACACCGTCTTCGTTTCGTCGAGCGGTAGCGAAACCTCCAAAAACGCGGGCACGATTCGGTTCTATCTCGAGCAGTCGTTCTACCTTGCCGGTGCTCCGGCGAGCAAAACGCGCACGACAGGCGTCGTCGGCATGGTTGGCGGACCCGAGGTCCCTTCGATTAAGTCCACATTCAAAGCTTTCAAAGCCGGCGCGGAATCGGTCAATCCGAAGATCCAAGTCCTGGAAGCCTTCACCGGGTCCAATGACGACGTGGCAAAGGCTAAGCAGGCCGCCGAGCAGATGATCCAGAAGAAAGCGGACTTCCTCATCCACCAGGCGAACGCCGGTGCTCAGGGCGTCTTCAATGCTTGCAAAGAGGGCCACGCTTGGGCATTTGGCGCAAATACAAACCAGAACGATAATGAATCCGGAGTCGTCATCGGTTCAGCCGCCATCATCGCCAAGCCGGCTTTCCTTGGCGTTGCGAAAGTGGTCAAGGAAGGGAAGTTCGATGGCAACGTGATCCAGCTCGATATGGAGCATGGACAAATCGATTTCGTCTTCAACGACAAGCTCAAGTCGAACCTGCCGGCCGATGCCGTCGCCAAGATGGAAGAGGTCAAAAAAGACATCGTTGCTGGCAAGTTTGTCGTTCCGAAGGACAAGTTCTAAGCTTCCATGTCCGATCGCGAGACCTCGTCAAGCCTGCGTGCCGACGGGGCCTCGCGCGTTTTTGGCTCGCTGGTTGCCCTCGATAACGTTTCGGTCGAGTTCAAACCAGGCAAAGTCCATGCCGTGGTTGGGGAAAACGGAGCAGGGAAGTCCACGCTCATGAATATCCTGGGCGGTTTTCTAACTCCATCTTCGGGAACCCTTTCCCTAAACGGCCACCCATTGCCGAGCAATCCGCAACGCTGCCGGGCGATGGGGATCGAGATGGTGCACCAGCATTTCAAGCTCGTACCCGCGTTCACCATTCGGGAGAATCTCCGCCTCAGCCAGCTTGGAATCGGGAAGTCGGGAATCCAGGAAATCGAAGACCGAGCCAAGGAGTTCGACTGGACAATCCCCTGGGACTCTCGCGTTCGCGATGTCTCGGTTGGAATCCAGCAGCGGGTCGAAATCCTGAAGTGTGTCGCGACGAACCCAAAGGTGCTGATCTTCGACGAGCCAACCGCGGTTTTGTCCGAATCCGAGGTCGACGACCTGATTCAGTTCATGCGACGCCTGGCGAGCGAAGGCAAGATCGTGATCCTCATCGCCCACAAGATCGAAGAAGTGCTGGCGGCGGCGGACACGATCACGGTTCTGCGAAAAGGATTACTGATCGGCACGGTTGAAAGAGCGAGTATTTCTTCCGATCAACTGATCGACATGATGGTCGGTGAGCAGGTACTCCGCAAGGAGTCACGAGTAACAAAAGCAAACCGTCGTGAAGGAGACTTCTCCGCGGAGGACCTTTGGGTGAAAGACGATCGCGGGATACAGGCCGTTCGGGGTGTCACTTTTGGAGTCTCCAAGGGTGAAATCCTCGGAATTGGCGGCGTCGATGGTAACGGTCAAGTCGAGCTCGCCGAGGCTCTGGCCGGAATTCGCCCGGCCATTTCAGGAAGCATAAAGGGCGATCTGACAGTCGGTTATGTGCCACAGGATAGGCAGACCGACGGACTCGCCCTTAGCCTAAACCTTACGGAGAACATTGCGATCGCCGCGGTAACACGTGGTGAACCTTTTCAACCAGAGGCTCAGACCGAGAAGGCAAAAAAACTCATCCAGCAGTTCAACATCAAGGCGCGAAGCGAGCGAGACAAGGCGATCCAACTCTCGGGTGGGAACCAGCAAAAGGTCGTTCTTGCTCGGGTTCTCGACCTAGATCCGCGAGTCTTGATCGTCGTGAATCCCACCCGTGGGCTCGACGTCAAAGCCGCCGCCTTCATCCACGAGCAGATTCGTAATGCCGCGAAAAACGGAGCATGCGTGATCGTCTTCACAACCGACCGGGACGAGCTCTTCGAATTGACCGATTCCCAGTGGTTCATGTCGCGCGGTGACCTGTACGACGACGAGCGGGAGGCGCTCGCCTCGTGAAACAATTTCTCGTCACGGTCGCCTTCGTGGTTGGCATTATCGCTCTCAGTTTCCTTCTGTTTGGAGTTCCACTATTGGAAGGGTCCAAACTGCTAATCCAAGGCGCTTTCGGCGATAAAGTCGCCATCTCACAATCGCTGGTCCGGGCGACACCCGTGCTCCTCACGGCGACCGGAATCACCATCGCATGGCGAGCTGGCGCGTTCAATATCGGTGGCGAGGGTCAGTTGGTCGTAGGAGCCGTGTTCGCCGCTACTATCGGAAAACTCTTGCTCAACTCTCATCTGGGCTTTGTCGCCTGCATGCTCATGCTCATCTTCTCCGCCTTCGGCGGAGCCATTTGGTCGGGGTTGGCGGGCGCGCTCTATCTCAAGCGAGGAGTCGACTTGGTCATCAGCACCATCCTCCTTAACTTCATTGGGATCAGCCTGCTCCAATTCTGCGTCGAGGGACCACTCCGGCAAGCGGGCCAGACGGCACCGATCACCGATCAAATACCCGATGCGATGATGTTGCCCAAGTTCTCACGTCAGAGCGACCTCCATCTGGGAATCTTCATCGCTCTAATCGTCGCCCTCGCGGTGGGATACTGGATGTTCCGAACGAAGTCCGGGTACCTGGCTCGAATTGTTGGCGCGAACCCGCGATTTGCACGAGCGAATCGTGTCGACGCCGACACGGTAAAGTTCAAAGCGATGCTCCTCAGTGGAGCGGTGTGCGGTCTGGCCGGTGGAATCCAGTACCTCGGCATCAACGGCCAGATGACGAGCTCATTCTCGCAACAGTACGGTTTCCTTGGAATCCCAGTCGCGTTGGTTGGAGCGTTGAACCCCTATGGTGTAATTCCCAGTTCGGT
>CAMFIS010000269.1 GCA_945952345.1 uncultured Fimbriimonas sp. | reverse complement strand
GTCCCGCACAGCGCTGAGTGTCATGGCGTTTCCGCCTTTGACCTGAATCACTCCCTCGCGGTAACTTCCCTTCGCATCCCAGAGCTGAACGACTCCATCTTTGCCTCGGTCGGCACCCCGTTTTTCGTTGTACTTGCCATCGACCAGGGTCACCGCCCATTGTTCAAATGGCTTGTGGTTCTGATGACTTGTGTCTCGGAAAAGTGCTTGAGCTGCAGCCTCGTCTTTGGGAGTCCCAAGAAGCTCATATTTAAGCTCTCGGCCCTGAACTTTCTCGGTTCTCAGTCGGTCGACAACCTCATTTATTGCGAGGTATGTCACGTCAATGCCAATCCAGTTCCGCTCCATGCGCTCGGCAGCAACCAAGGCCGTGCCGCAGCCTGCGAAAGGATCGAGGACAACATCACCTACATTAGTTGAAACGGCTAGAATTCGTTCAAGGAGCGCCAATGGCTTCTGTGTCGGGTATCCACGTCTCTCTGTTCTTCCAGGTGGCACAATGTCTGTCCACATATCTTGAAGTGAAGTCCCTGGCATTTCGTCTAAATATCGAATGTATCTTGGTACGCCACTGGATGCATGATAGAGTCGCCCTTCTTCGGCAAAGCGACGCATGTTGTCTCGGGAATATGCCCAATACCGACCTGAATAAGGCTTCGCGTAACTGTACTCGCATTCAGCGACTGGATTAAGCCATTCATCAGTTAGGTCAGCTTCCCACCTATCAGATCCAATTCTTCTCTTAACGCGCCAATCATAGCTTACATCGCCCCCAGGTTTTGCGGCGGTCAGATTGTCAAGTTGATACCGTCTACCTTTGTCGTCAGTATGGCTGTACGAATTCTTAATGTATTCTTCTGAAAAATCGGTGTACTGAGGATTCCAAGTATAGGTGTCGCTTTTCGAATAGAAGAGAATAATATCGTGGATTTTGCCTAAACGCTTCATACCTTGACGAGTGTCATTATGTGCCGTTGATCGTTTCCAGACTATTTCATTCCTAAATCTTGTCGGACCGAAAATTACGTCAAGGAGAACCTTAAGATAATGGCTGGCAACAGGATCACAATGAAGGTATAGCGAACCAGTCGTCTTCAACTTGCGGTAAAGCTCCAATAATCGAGGGGCCATCATCAGGAGGTAGGCCATCATTTCCGATGGCCCAAGAATCTTGAATAAGCTATCGATAAGTTCAAAGAGACTTGAGTTCCGAGGATCGACTTTAAACTCTCTCATCAAAAGCGGACTGTAAGACCACGTGTCTTCAAAAGTCATGATTTGAGCAGGCGACTCTTGACCCTGATGTTGTTTGAAAAGCAAATTGTAGTTGCGGGCAGAGTTAAAAGGTGGGTCGAGGTAGATCAGATCGGCGATCTCGTCGGGAATTGGTTTATCCACTCCTTCGCCACGAAGACGGACGAGATTGTCGCCATAGTGAAGTTGATTGATGAACCCTTCTGCCACTGCTAGATTATGACGATTGCGTGCCATTACTTGGCGCGACGAATTGCCGAGTTGGCGGAAGCGCCAACTCGGCTCAAGGCTAAAGAGCAGCTAGGATCGCCGCTCGTTCGCGTTGTATGTGGGCTTCCACACTTTGTTTTCCTTTTTCGTAAAGATCCTTTGTTAGCTCATATGGGATGCCCATCTCGAAATAAAGATGAAAGTCCAGAGACTCCATTGCTTGTTGCCAGATACAGCGAGAAAGTTCCTGTGCACACTCCCTGAACTCCTTGTTTCTGATCTCCAATTTTTCGTCATACGGTGAAATGCTCATTGCCGCGTTCTCCAGGGCACTGTAGTGCTTTGCAGTCGTCACTGCATGACTATCATCATCTTGTTCAATCCACTTTTCAATCATTCGGGACGGTTCCTCGAAGTCGCCACCTTCTCCGATCATCTCCGCGGAAACGAAGAGGAACACTGCTTCGGAGAGAGAAATGGCTGCACAAGTATGCAATTGAATTAGGTTCCTTAGAAGCCCATCCGTGTCATGCCAGTGCTTGTCCTTTAACCTCGGATGAGCCATCCATTCGTGGACAAGCGATACGAAACTCGTCCAGCATATGGTTCCGTTTGGGAGCCAGATGAGTTCGCTCCAGTAAGGTTTGGATTGCATTCCTACGCAGAAGGGCAACATGGTCCCGGTGATGTTAGCGATGGTCGATGCGTGGATGGCACGGATGGAATGAGAGATGTCTTCGTTTGTTTTCATGGTCGATTCTGAGGCAAGTTGCCTCAACCCGAGCATCGCATTTCCGCACACCTAAGCGTGCTGTTACTCGAAGAAAGGTGGACTGGCCCTTTCAATGAATCTTGATTATGAGAATGGTTGGGTTGCTCCCACTCTTGGGTGAAGCCGTTGGAGCGTCCTATTTATCAGCGTAAGAGGTGCGACCTAGACTGCCTCACGCATGGCGTCGGTCCAATCGACTGGAATATCAACGTTCGTAAATTGGTGTCTTGTAATTCATCCACTTGCCTTCAAATAGGCATTCATCCATACTAATGGCGGGATGAGTGGGGCAAGCGGGAAGAGCATTCGAGAGACGGTGATGGCGATCTTGGCCAAGCACCCGGCCGGGATGGAGAAGAAGGATCTCCTGAATGCGTTGCGGTTTGAGTTACCGGACGCCAATTTGGGTTCCGTATCGGCGCAGATCAACCTGATGGCTCTGGATGGCCGATTGGTGCGTCCCGAGTGGGGCATCTACCTGCGCGCTGAGGACTACAACGGGCCACCGATCAAATCGGCGGTGCGGAGAAAACGCTCCGAGCCTGAGGAAGTCCCCAAGGCTCCCTTGATTCGGGACAGTTACCTGTATTATCACTCTGAGTTTGAGGAGGTGGTGGCGAAATCGCTGGGTCGACTCTTCGGGGTGGAATTCGGTCCGTCTTCGGATCAGGCACACCCGCGGGAATTTGCGTTCGCTTCCTCGGACGGTCGACTTTTGGGCGACATCATCTACGGAACGATGGTGGCTGGGCGTGGACTGTCGAAGGCAAAATATTCGGAGATCTCGGAGACGGTTTGGCTTTTGGAGAAATCACCGGCAGAGACTCGGTTTGTTGTTTTCGGACATCAGATTCAGGTTCCTGAGTTCTGGCTGCAGAAGTACGGCCACGTCCCGAGCGATGTTTGGATTTTCTTTTGCGACCATCTTGGGATTCTGACGAGGCTGCGATAGCTATATCCCCGGTTCGAAGTAGATTCGAATCACGTCCTCGTAGCTGACCATCCATGCTCGTCGCCACGGAAGAAATGGCACAACTGGCTTGCTCGACGCGAACATCTCGCAATCGGCCGAAAGATGTTCAGGATACGCAACACGATCCCATCCGGTCTTCTCGTAGCCGCAGTCGGCCAAGACTTTTCGCGCCTTGAGAAGGTTCTCAAGCGGGAACTCGTAGGCGTCGGACATTTCCGCCTTGAGCTGCCGCCCAGTCCAAGCAGTGTCGCCAAGTTCGATCGGCTTGAGGGGAATATTCGCGGCTTCGAATGCTCGGCGAGTTGGGTGGCGGTTGAGGGCAAAGAGGAGGACAGCGCCCACTAAGACAGCGGCAATCGCGATCTTGGCTGGCTTGGTCATTACAGGTTCTCAACGCGATTTGGGTGAGGATCGTTTCGGTTTTTGTATGCAGACTTAGAACCTCGTCTCAAGTGCGAGTGTGAGTAAGCAATGCAAGAGAAAAAGCAGGCAAGATGCCTGCGCTCCATGTTTCGCAAGTACAAGACCAGGATCAAAACTTGATTTTCAATCCATCCCACGCCAACCGCACGTGGTTCGGAAGCTTGTCCTCATACGAGTTCGCGTCGTACTCGTGGCTGAGGTGGGTTAGGTAGGCCTTCTTTGGCGCGAGTTCGGCGATGGTATCCATCGTGGCTTCGAAGTGGAAATGGTTGGGGTGTGGCTCGTGCCGAACCGCGTCGATCACCAGCGTCTCCAGCCCCAGCAGCTGCGCCTTGACCGGGTCGGGAATGTAGTTGACATCGGTGATATACGCAAAGTTGTTCACCCGAATCCCCAGCGTCGGTACCTTGCCATGTTGAACCTGAAAAACTCGGATATCCAGGCCACACGAGGAGAGAACTGATGGGGCATCGCGCAGGTCGAAGCGAGGCACAAAGATTCCGCTCGGGTACTGGCCGAAGGCGTAAGCAAAGATCCGACGGATATCCTCCTGATACTGCGGCAGCGTGTAGACCGGCATGGCTCGCTGCTCGATCATGCAGAAGGATCGGAGG
>CAMFIS010000268.1 GCA_945952345.1 uncultured Fimbriimonas sp. | reverse complement strand
AAGGGCCACCGGCTGGGCTTTCATCAACAGTCCCGGATGTCCGCCGTACGGGACGTCGTCCACCTTCTTGTGGGGGTCGTAGCAGTAGTTGCGTGGATTCACCACCGAAAACTCGACCAAGCCCGACGATGCCGCCCTGGCCAGGATGGAATGACCAAGGGACGATTGAATCCAATCGGGAAAGAGGGTGACGAATGCGATTTTTTTCATCGGAAATGGGGACGAATAACTGCTTTCATGATTGAACCCGAAACGGTATCCTATTGGTCATGTCGAATATCCCCAGCGACCTTAAGTACGCCAAGTCGCACGAGTGGGTGCGAGTCGAGGGCGACGTCGCAACCATCGGTATTACGGATTTTGCCCAGTCGGAACTCGGCGACGTTGTGTATGTGGACCTTCCTGCAGTTGGAAAGACGCTTGCCGTCGGCGATATCTTTGGCAGCGTTGAGAGCGTGAAGACGGTATCGGACCTCTATTCTCCGGTTGCCGGCAACGTTCTCGAAATCAATCCTGAGCTTACTAACGCAAGTGAGTTGGTCAACACCGATCCTTACGGCGATGGCTGGATGATCAAGATCAGCCTTACTGCTTCGGTCCCGAGCGAATTGCTCGACGCGGAAGGCTACGGAGCGGTCGCTCACTAACGATGCCCTACGTACCGCATACGCAAGCCGACACCGAAGCTATGCTCTCGGTGATCGGCGTTCCATCGATTGACAACCTTTTCCGCGAAATCCCTGACAATTTGAAGGTTGCTCCGGGTTCGTTGAACCTGCCTCCCGCTTTGGATGAGCATCGCCTCATGGCGCATTTGTCCGAGATCGCGGCCAAGAACCTCGACTGTACCAAGCTGGTTTGCTTCCTCGGCGCAGGCATCTACGACCGCTACATTCCGTCCACGGTTGGCGCGGTCATCTCGCGAGGCGAGTTCTTGACGGCGTACACGCCGTATCAGCCGGAAGCTTCGCAGGGCTATCTGCAGACGATTTACGAATTCCAGACGATGGTGTCCGAGCTGTACGGCATGGACTTGGCAAACGCCTCGATGTACGATGGCGCGACCTCGATGGCTGAAGCCGCAATCATGTCGGTTGGTATCAAGGGCAAGGATAAGGTCGTGGTCAGCGAGGCGGTTCACCCCCATTATCGGCAAGTCTTGGCGACCTATTGCTGGTCGATCGGCATTCATGTCGAGACCGTTCCGGCTTCGTCGGGCGTGACCACGTCGTGGAATGCGGATGAGGCGTCCTGCATCATCGTGCAATATCCGAACTTCTTCGGGTGCATCGAGGACTTGGCGGCGGCTCGGGCGGCGGCCGATGCGGCAGGAGCGTTGCTCATCGTGGTGGCCGATCCGGTCGCATGTGCATTGTTGAAATCGCCTGGTTCGTATGGCGCGGATGTCGTAGTTGGTGAGGGCCAACCGATGGGAATTGCAATGGGACTCGGCGGCCCGGTGGTTGGATTATTCGCTTGTAAAAAGGAATTTGTTCGCCACATCCCAGGTCGAATCGTGGGCAAAACGAAGGAGCTTCACGGCGACCGACCGGGTTACGTGATGACGCTTCGTACCCGCGAGCAAGACATTCGCCGCGAGAAGGCGACTTCGAACATCTGTACCAACGAGGCGCTGATGGCGCTGGCGGCGACGGTTTACATGATCGCCCTAGGCAAGAACGGCATGACCACGGTGGCCACGAGTTCGGTTCGGAATACACAGTATGCGATTTCGGCGCTTTCTTCGGCTGGTTTCTCGGTCAAGTTTAAGGGCAAGGTCTTTGGCGAGTTCGTGATTTCGCTGCCGAAGAATGCAACCGAGGTTCGCGATGCGATGCTCGGTGAGGGCTTCTTGGCTGGATTGCCGCTGGGCGCTTACTACAAGGGAATGGACGACGATTTGCTGGTCGCGGTGACCGAGATTCGAACCAAGGAGCAGATCGACGCATTTGTTTCTGCGCTCACGGAGGTGACGAAATGAGCCGAATGCAGAAGATGCCGGAACCGGAGCTGATCTTCGATCGGTCTCGTCCGGGACGAATCGGCTGCAACGTGCCGCGATGCGACACGCCGGAAGTGGATGTCGCCTCCGCGGTTGGTGCGGTTCGAGATGATCTTCATCTTCCAGAGGTTTCGGAACTTGACTTGCTTCGGCACTTTACGAACCTGAGCCACATCAACTACGGCATCGAGACGGGCTTCTACCCGCTCGGGTCGTGCACGATGAAGTACAACCCCAAGATCAACGAGCAAACGGCTCGGCTGGCGGGGTTTGCGAACCTGCACCCGATGCAGCCGGTGGCGACGATCCCGGGCGCGCTCGAGATTCTGTACGGCGTTCAGTCGATGCTCATCGAGATCACGGGCTTCAGCACGATCACACTGCAGCCGGTGGCGGGTGCGCACGGCGAGATGACGTGTTTGATGTTGATCAAGGCGTATCACGAGTCGCGTGGCGAGGGCAACCGAACCGTGGTCTTGGTACCCGACTCGGCGCACGGAACGAACCCGGCGTCGGCAGCCCGATGCGGCTATTCGGTGAAATCGATTCCGACTGATGCGGCAGGCAACACCGACCTCGCGGCTTTAGCTACCGCTCTAGAGGAAGTTGGTCCAAACGTGGCGGCCCTGATGTTGACGAACCCATCGACGCTTGGCCTCTTCGAACCGAACATCGAGCGGATTTGTAAGATGCTTCACGATGCGGGCGGGCAAGTTTTCTGCGACGGCGCGAACATGAACGCGATGGTGGGCACGACTCGGCCGGGCGATCATGGCTTCGACTGCATGCACCTCAACCTGCACAAGACGTTCTCCACTCCGCACGGTGGTGGAGGCCCGGGTTGTGGCGCGATTGGGCTTCAGTCGCACCTCGAACCGTTCTTGCCGGCACCGGTTATCCGGATGTCGGAAGGGAAGATCATTGCCGACGAAGACCGTCCGCAGACGATCGGCCGCGTGGCTGGATTTTATGGCCAGTTCCTGATGGAAGTTCGGGCGTACACGTACCTCCGGGCGTTCGGCAAGGAGCACATGGCGGACATCTCGCGCTACTCGGTCTTGAACGCCAACTACGTTCGCGAGCGACTGAAGGACGTACTGCCTCCGGCGCACGATCGTCCGTGCATGCACGAGTGCATCTTGACCGCGGAGAAGTACAAGAAGGAGCACGGCGTTCGGGCTTTGGATATCAGCAAGCGTCTGATCGACTACGGATTCCACCCGCCGACGAACTACTTCCCGCTCATCGTTCCCGAGTGTCTGATGATCGAGCCGACGGAAACGGAGACGAAGGAAACGCTGGACGAGTTCTGCGATGCGATGATCTCGATTTGCCGAGAGGCGGTTGAGGAGCCGGATCTGCTGCACGATGCTCCGTCGACTCGGATCACGGGTCGGTTGGATGAGACGTTGGCGGTGAAGAACCTCGACGTCCGCTGGTGGCCGAACCAGTAGTCAGAGCACAGAGCTCAGAGCACAGTGCAAATATGGGAGTCCACGACTGTAAGGTTGTGGACTCTTTTCTTGTTTTGATCGATTCGTATGGTTCATTCGAGGGGTTGTCATCAATCCCTCGGTTCGCCAGCATAGATTCAAATTGATTGAAGTGGTGCTGGCTCACCGGTCCCTTCACCAAGGGACAGCCCTGTTGTTGGGGAATCTAGATGGGTTGGTTGGACGAGAAGTTGGCGGTGAAGAACCTCGACGTCCGTTGGTGGCCCCCGCAGTAGTCAGTGAAAAGTGCGGAGTGCGGAGTGTTGATTTGCCGTGCGCTCCGCACTAAGCACTCTTCACTGAATCTGATCTAGCGTTTTATTAGCGACAGGCGTATAGTGCCGATATGTCGATCCAACAGATGCAGGTCCACAATCGTTTTCGCTTTTTTGAAGCCAGTTCGATGTCCGAATTGATCATGAAGATTCGGATGTTTACCGCGGGCGGAGCCATTGCGGCCAAGAGCATGAGCGTTGAGTATGTCGAAGCAAGCAATCTTTATGTCATTTGTCTCGGTTTTGCCGAGTTGCAAACCGGCTATCCGGTTAAGCTCACCGAAGCCGTGATTGGCACTTTGCCTACGGATGGCGAGATGGATGCGATTTCGATGGTCATGGACCAAAAAGCTGCGGAGATCGGCGAGGTCATTTGCCAGGACATCTATGTGGACAAGGAGAACGTCATCCACGCGGTGTTCATGCAGACGGTGTATATCGGTTAGGGATTGAAGAGTTTAGGGCCGACGAGTCAAGAGGTGGTGTACGAT
>CAMFIS010000267.1 GCA_945952345.1 uncultured Fimbriimonas sp. | reverse complement strand
GAACTGCCCAGCCCTGACCAAAATCTCGGAAACCCATTCCTACTCCGCGGGCGTAGAACAACTAGGACGTCGTCGGGACCGGGCCGAATGTGATACAATTATCGTAGACAGTTCGGCTTCAAGAGTACCGAGGTGGCAACAGCCACCTTTTTTGTTACCGAACGAAAAGGAAAAACAGAGGAGAAGCACGATGGAAGGCGATGTAATGCATCAACTACAACAGATTGCGCAAGAGCGTGATCTGCCACTCGAAGAGCTTCAAGCAGAGCTTGAGGAGGCCCTTGCGGCTGCGTACAAGAAGTACGTGGGAGCCCGCGGAGAGGTGCACGTTAAGCTGGATCCTCGCAAAGGAATGACCGCCAGCGTCGAGAAAGAAGTCGTGGGCGTGGTCGTTGAACCAAGTTTTCAGATCAGCCTTGTCGAGGCTCGACGCCGCAAAGACGACGCCGAGATCGGCGACTTCATCCCGATGGACGTCGACCCGAACCGCTTTGGGCGCATCGCCGCGCAAACCGCCAAACAGGTCCTTAGCCAGAAGCTGAGAGAAGCCGAGACTCGGAGAATTCACGACGTGTTTGCTGAAAAGATGGGGGACATCGTCACCGGCCAAGTTAGCCGTCGCGACGATCAAAACGTGTACATCCAGGTCAACCGGGTCGAAGCCGAGCTGCCGCGACGCGAGCAGGTCCCGACCGAAAAGTATTCGCCCAACACCCGTCTTAAGGTTTACGTTTACAAGGTCGACGACTCGCAGAAGCGACTCAAGGTCATCGTCAGCCGCACCCACCCGAACCTGCTCCGCAAGCTGTTCGAACTCGAAGTGCCGGAGATCGGAACGGGAATCGTGACGATCAAGTCCGTCGCCCGAGAGCCTGGCCAGCGAAGCAAGATCGCGGTGCAAAGCAGCGACGAGCGGGTTGACCCGATCGGCGCTTGCATCGGACCGCGCGGTGCTAGAGTCCAAGCCATCGTCGACGAATTGAACGACGAAAAGATCGACGTGGTCCCCTTCAAGGACGATGCCCGAGAATTTATTATCGAATCGCTTTCACCCGCCAAGGTGAACTCGATTAGACTCAGCGAAAAGCCGAATGATCGCGGCGAGATGGAGAAGCATGCCTACGTGGTCGTGCCGGAAAACCAACTCTCGCTTGCCATCGGCAAAGGTGGCCAGAACGTCCGACTGGCAGCCCGATTGACTGGTTGGACCATCGACATCCGCAGCGAGGCACAAGCCGCCGCTGAGCGGGGACGAGGGTGAGGTGATGCTCCACAGTGCCAAGCACCCAACCGATTCGGACCTGCATCGCTTGCCGCGGTAAGTTTCCCCAGGGAGACTTACTTCGGTTCTCCCTGTCCGACGAGCACACCCTCACCACCTGGAGTGGTCGAGGTCGAAGCGCATACGTCTGCCCCAATGCCACCTGCGTGGCCGCACTCCGCAACAAAAAAACGCTCCAAAGAGCCTATAAAAGCCAACAACTCGTCTCTAATGAGGCGCTGATCAACGATTTACTATGCAAACTGAGGTAAAGAAAGCTAACATGTCATCCATCGCCGAGATCGCGAAAGAATTCGAGATAAGACCAGGCCAAGTGTTTACGGTCCTGAATGATCTCGGTATCAGCCACGACGGCCAAGGTTTTGAAGCCGATAAAGAAACCCTTGAACTCATCCGCGAAGCCGCCCTCGATCAGCTCGATAAGAAGCTGATCACGCTCAAGCCGAACTCCAGCCCGCGAGACATCGCCTTCGCCCTCGATGTGCCACAAGCCGAGATGCAGAAGAGCCTCATCTCGAAGTTCCGTATCATGAAGGCGATCGGCAATCCGCTATCTGAAGATGAAGCGAAGAAGATCGTCGAAGGTTACGGATTCGAATACGCTGTTGCATCTGCGGTAGCAGCCAAGCCGAAGCCCAAAGTCGCCAGCGGACCCAAGCCTGGCGAGAAGATTCTCCGCCCGCCCGTCGTGACCATCATGGGTCACGTCGACCACGGCAAGACTTCCCTGCTCGACTACATCCGAAAGGCGAACGTGGCCGCCAAGGAATTTGGAGGCATCACCCAACACATCGGTGCCTACCAGGTTACGCTCCCCGAAGGCATCATCACCTTCCTGGATACTCCCGGCCACGCCGCATTCACGAACATGCGAGCCCGAGGAGCCCAGGTTACGGATATCGCGATCCTCGTGGTGGCCGCCGACGACGGCATCATGCCGCAGACCATCGAAGCGATCCAGCACATCCAAGCGGCCAACGTTCCGATGATCGTTGCTGTGAACAAGATCGACAAGCCGGGCGCAAACCCCGACCGAGTCCTTCAGCAACTCACCGAGCACAACGTCATCGCCGAATCTTACGGTGGTCAGACCATCGTTGCCAACGTCTCCGCTCTCACCGGCGAGGGCGTGCCAGAACTGCTCGAACTCATCCTTCTCCAGGCCGAGATCATGGAACTCAAGGCCGACCCCAAGGGCCAGCTGACCGGAACCGTTATCGAAGCCAAACTTGAGAAAGGACGCGGCCCGGTTGCCACGCTTCTCATCGAAGAAGGCACCCTCAAGGCGGGCGATGCGCTCGTGGTTGGCAACACCTTTGGCCGAATCAAAGCCATGACCGACTACCGAGGCGAGAAGATGACCGAAGCCGGTCCTTCCGCTCCGGTGGAGGTTCTCGGCCTGAACGAAGTTCCGGCCGCCGGTGACAAGATCGAGTTCTTCGCCGACGAGCGGGGCGCCCGAATCGAAGCCGAAGGCCGAGTCGATCGAGCTCGAGTCAAGTCTCTCACGACCGCAGGCCGAGGACTCACCCTCCGAGACCTCCGAAGCCGAATGCAGGACGACGGAATCCGTGACCTCAATCTCATCGTGAAGGCCGACGTCCAAGGTTCGGTGGAAGCCGTCAAGGGCATGCTCGAGAAGGTGAAGAACGACGAAGTCCACGCCAAGATCATCCTCAGCGGTGTTGGTCAAATAACCAAGGCAGACATCGACCTCGCGGCCGCGTCCGAATCCATCGTCGTCGGCTTCAACGTGAAGCCCGAAGGCGAAGCGAAGAAGGAAGCCGAGAAGCGAAAGGTTGAAATTCGAACCTATTCGATCATCTATGAATTGATCGAAGACATCGAAGCTGCCGTCAAGGGAATGCTTGCTCCGAAGTTCGAGGAGCAGTACATCGGCGAAGCCGAAATTCGAATGAAGCTCAGTTTCTCGAAGAAGGGTATCGTTGCCGGCTCGTACATCACCGATGGAAAGGTTATGCGCAACGCCAAGGCGAAGGTCTATCGTGGCAAGGATCTTGTCCACGACGGCGAAATCGTCACCCTCAAGCACTTCAAGGACGACGTGAAGGAAATGAGCGTTGGCCAAGAGTGCGGTATGACCTTTGGAGAATGGGAAGACTTCCAAGAAGGCGACCGAGTCGAAGCCTTCGAAGTCGTCCAAGTTAACGCATAACTATGGTTGCCATACGTGCCTTCTATAAGTTCGTCGCAATGAGCCCCGAGCGGGCCGACGAAGTCACGGCTCTGCTCAAGAGCCGTTGCGAGGAACTGGAGTTCAAGGGAGCGATCACCATCGCCACCGAAGGCATCAATGGCACCGTCTCCGCTTCGCCGGAGAACATGGCCGTCTTCTGGGCAGAGCTTTCGGCTCTGCCCGAATTTGGCGACGTCGATTACAAGGATTCTTCGCACGGCGAGCATCCATTCCGAAAGCTCCGCATTCGGCACCGCAAAGAGATCATCACGATCAAGGACCCTTCAGTCGATCCAACCACGATGGTGGGCACGTACGTGACGCCGGCTGAGTGGAACGATCTCCTCGCAGACCCTGACGTCTTCGTCCTCGACACTCGTAACCATTACGAGTATGTGGAAGGCACCTTCGAGGGCGCGGTCGACCCGAAGACACGCAACTTCTCCCACCTCCCTGCCTGGGTAGATGCCAACTTGGATCCGACGAAGATCAAGAAGGTGGCGATGTTCTGCACCGGCGGAATCCGCTGCGAAAAGGCGTCGGCGCTGATGATGGGCCGCGGCTTTAGCGAGGTTTACCACCTAAAGGGTGGAATCCTGAAGTACCTCGAAGAGATTCCCGAAGAGGAGTCGAAGTTCCAAGGCTCGTGCTTTATCTTCGACGATCGCGACGCGATCTTGACCGGTTTAGAATCTGAGAAGCGCAAGTTCGACCAGAACAAACTGGACGACTCGGTCGAGTACTTCAGGCCCTGAGCATTCTTCTGGGGGCTGTGGGCGTCTCGCCCACAAACGTCGGAAAATCCGGAGAACCTATCACTTGGAGCAAGAGTGGGAGCCCTTCTGGTGAGCAGGAATCTCATTAGATC
>CAMFIS010000266.1 GCA_945952345.1 uncultured Fimbriimonas sp. | reverse complement strand
GCACGTGACCATACCCATGATCTCGCCGGTCATACAGTTCAATCTCATCATGGGCATCATCGGGACTCTTCAGGTATTTGCCGTGCCGTACGTGATGTTCCCGGGTGGAGCCCCGGCGCGATCGACGTATTTCTATTCCACCTACCTCTATGACAACGCCTTCCTCTACGGAAGAATGGGATATGCCAGCGCACTCGGTTGGATTCTCTTCATCGTCATCTTTATCCTCAGCATGATCGCCCTCAAAGTCAGCAACAAGCACGTGCACTATGGAGGTGTATAAGTGAGAAACAAGTCGAAAGAGCCGCTGATCCACGCCGTCCTGCTGTTCTTCTCGTTCATCTTCATCTTCCCGTTCTTGTGGATGCTCGATACCGCCGTGAAGCCGATCACGGAAACGATGAAGCAGCCGCCAGTCTGGATTCCGACCAAGATCGAGTGGGGCAATTTCTGGCAGGCGATTAACTACGGCTCGGATAAGGTCGGCTATATCCCGTTCCTCGTGTATGCGCAGAACTCGCTGATGCTGTGCGCCCTCGTGGTTTCCGGGTCCGTGATCTCGAACAGCATCGTGGCTTACTCGTTTGCGCGGCTCCGGTGGTGGGGAAGAGATACGGTTTTTAGCCTGACTTTGGCGACCATGATGATTCCTTTCCCGGTCATGATGGTGCCCCAGTTCACCATCTTCCGGCATTTGGATTGGATCGGCACGTTCCGACCGCTGTGGGTGCCCGCATGGTTTGGTGGCGCATTCTCAATCTTCCTCCTCAGGCAGTTCTTCCGAACTATTCCGTTCGAGCTATCCGAGGCTGCCAAGATCGATGGTGCGAGCGAATGGACAATCTTCCGGCAAATCGTGCTTCCGCTCTGCAAACCCGCCCTGTCCGTCGTCGCGCTGTTCACCTTCATGTCGACGTGGAACGACTTCCTCGGGCCCCTCATTTACCTCTTGCGTCAGGAAACCTTTACGCTTTCGTTGGGCTTGGAGTTCTACCACAGCAAGGCAGGGGGAACCCAGTGGAACCTGCTCATGGCCGCCACCAGCATCGTGGTAGCGCCTGTGCTCATCCTGTTCTTCTTCTGCCAAAAGCAGTTCATCAAAGGAATCTCTATCACTGGCTTGAAGTAACAATTGGACTTTAATTAACTTTTGTATATTTCACGATATAACTCTCTATATTGAAGAGTTATACTGGGATTACCATGCGCACAACATGTTCTTGGATTGGGTTGGCTGCAACCCTGGTGCTGGCGACGGCATCATCGTTTTCGATTGGTCAGACAGGAAAGAAGAAACCTACGACCGCCCAAAATCAGACAAAGGGGCAAGGCCAACTGACGGGAGGCTACATCAAGTTCGGCGAGACCTACAGCCTGAAGGATGGCCTCAATTTCTCCATTCTCAAGGCGACGTATTCCCTGGATCCGTTTCCGAGTTACGAGAAGGCAAGCGCAACGGTTGACAAGAAGCTCGTGATTCTCGATGTGGCTATCAAGAACGCAGTGCCCAAGGACAATGATTCTTTTCCTCCGCTCATCCTCATCGATGCGGCGGGAAACAAGTACGATGCTGGAGGCGGAATGATTTCGCTTAAAAGCAATGGAGTGAAAGAGTATTACCGGAACCTGAAGCCAGGACAGGGCCTGGGCCAACCGGGATTGAACGATCCGCTACGAGTAGCGTTTCTTGTGCCGCTGGACGCAAAGATCACCAAAATCATTGTTAACGAAGGTCGACTCAACAAGAACGAGGAAGTGGTTCGGTACTTGATGGCGGGAACCGATAAGGAAGCCGATCCTGCCAATGTGATTGCAGTTCCACCCAGCGTCGCGAGTCTCACCGAACTCGGGGGGCAGATTGTCGGGAAAGTGGGAATTGGACAGCCTTTCGTGTCCTATTACAGCACTTACCAAATCAATTCTGTGAAGACAACGACCGAAGCGATCGAAGAGGGTGTCGCGCCCGAAGAAGGCAAGCAGTTTGTACTCGTCTCCGTAACTGTGAAGAATAATTCACTCGCAACCGCCTCATACTTCGATTCGCTTAACTTGGAAGGCGCGGTTATCAAAGATTCCGACGGTGAGAAGTCGCAAGCAATCGAGCTGTACAAGGGTAGTTCGAACGAGAAATTCGACCGAAACGGTTCGTTGGAGCCAGGCGATGAACGGACGTTAAGGTATCTGTTCCAAATTAGCGCGAAGACTAAACCAGCCCAACTTAACTTTGCCGCTTCGGGGCCGTACCTTCATTGGATCATCGATCTCAGCAAATAGCAAAAGCGGGTGCTGTCGCGATACAGCACCCGCATTCTCATTTAAGGCGTGGAATTCGGACTGTATTCCCCGATGTTGTGTGCGTTGTATTTATGCAGGATCGACTCGATTTCCGATTGCATGATCATCGAAGTCGGCCGGACCGCGAGCAACGCACCTCCACCGACGACAGTCGAATGGTAATGCTCAGCTTGTTGCTCGGGAATACCTTGGTCCTTCATGTAACCAACGGCGCCACCCGCGATCGCACCGGCGCCAGTAGCCGCTGCTGTGCCGGCAAGGGCGATTGCAAGAGCTCCGCCACCCAGCACTATTCCAATTCCCGGAAGGAAGACGGAAGCCAGTGCGGCCACGACACCAACTCCAAGGCCGACGCCAGCGCCAGTCATAGCTCCAGCTTCGGCATCGCCGGCCGTCGTTGTCGTAATTCCTGTCTTGGCGTGTTTTTCAAGATCGCCGAGCTGAAGGTTCTCGCCCGTCGAGTAGCGATGGACTCGTTCCGAGTACTTCTCGTTGGCGATTAAGCTAATGTCTTGCGGTTTGACCTGGTGGTCGAGAAGCGCGCCGATGGCTTTTTCGGCGTCCTCCAGATCAGAGAACGAAGCGTATAGAGTTGGGGTCATGTTTTTCTCCTTTGGGAATCCATTCCAGTGAATGGCCTTACATTTCCCTCACGACGAAGACATGAAAATCTGTACGGCGATTTGCGGAGTCCTAGGTCGAATGCGGCTCGATGACCAGCTTAAAGGTTGGCTTTGCTTCCGAAGATGTAATGTTTTCGAACCAAGTCGGAATATCTGAGAGCTCTGTATTCGTGATCCAATCTGCGACTTTGAAGATTCCGTGCTCAAGCCACGTCAGCGCCATCTCGAAGTCTTGCAGTTGGAAGTTGCAGGATGTTGTGACCGATCGCTCCGATCCAAGCCTTGCGTAGTTAAAAGCAATTGTTTGATCGTGCACGGCTAGGTTCACCAAGGTCCCCCGTTTGGCTAGTTGTGAAATACCTAGTTCAAGGCTATCCTCGGTGCCGACAGAATCGAAAACAGACGTGAAGCCATTCGGTGCGAAGTCCTTGAGGCGATCGAGGAGCGCTTGCCGCGACATGATGGCTGTATTGAGGGCATGAGGGAGTCCTTGCTTGATGGCAATATCGATCGCGAGTTGACTCTGGTCGAGAACAACCACGTCGCTGGCGCCCATCGCCAGCGACGCCTGAGCGACACCATTACCAGCGGGTCCAGCGCCGATACACAGGGCAGGGAAGTTTGGTTGGATTCGGCCTTGATGGGCAACATGAACACAAACGGCTAAGATGTCCATCATAGCGGCTTCTGGCATCGAGACCTGGTCGGGGACGACGTAACACGAGGAACCCCATGCGGGGCAGAACCGGCCATATGCTCCCGGAAAGAAGGCTTGGTCACCCCACCCTTGTCCGTGGCCGATGTGTATGGTGTTTGGGCAAAGATGATCGTTGCCGCTGAGACAGTCAGTACAAGCTCCGCACACCTTCGAGCAGATGGGAGCAACCCGCTGTCCGAGCAGATGTTGGTTCCTTTCATCTAAGACCGCGAGGACGGTCCCGGCGTACTCATGGCCAAGAACGATGTTCGGTGGATTCGGCACGAAGTGGCCAAGCGTGTGCTGCGCCCAAGGGTTTTCACCAAGGTAGTACCGGAAGTCCGACCCACAGACACCGCACGCCTCGACTTCGATCATCACCATATCGTCGTCGCCGTAGGTCTCTAGTGGCCACATTGGGACATCGACGATTTCCAGTTGCTTCGGACCTCGCAAGACGCCAGCAGGGAAGGAGGCGGGCAAGTCGTTTGCGGTGATCATGGTCGGATTTTACGCAAAATGCAGCACCAAGCGACAAGTGGCAAGAAACAAGCAATGAATTGCGTACCCATTCCGTAACTCAAGCTAACCTTCTCGTCACAAAGGCAGCACGTATTTAACACCATTTGATGCTTGAAGTCAGGATGTTAAGCTTTGGAGTAAAGCAAACTATATTAAAAAGCCGTCGACTTATGCCAAAATCAGGGTCTGATGCTGTCTCTTATACACATCTCCGAGCCCACGAGACCGAGGCTGATC
>CAMFIS010000265.1 GCA_945952345.1 uncultured Fimbriimonas sp. | reverse complement strand
GCATGTCAGTTACCGATTTTGAATGTGCCATCGCCAAATCGCAGATCGCGAGATATATTGCTGGAGAAAATCTAGCGCCAGAAATCTCGCGGCACCTTGAGGCCCATATTGCTGTTTGCACTCGCTGCAAGCAGCTGCTTCAGGAGAAGAAGAACAGTTTACAGGCGATGATCGAAGATCGTAGCTCGACCGAAGAGCGCACGAACATCGAGATTCCCAGCCAGCGAATCCCCATGACGAAGCCCACCGAGACTCCGATCATGGCGAGCACTCCTGAGCCAGAAACGATGGCCGAAGAGGCTCGACAGTCCTTGCGAGAGAAATTGCGAGAGCAAGCTCGAGCCTTGTCGGCTAAGCACGACATTGAGAACGAACCGGTTGAAATCTCAGCGGTTGCCCCCGCATTCGCTCATCGAGAGTCGACCGAGACGGTCTCGGTTGCCAAGGCTTCCGATTCGAAGAAGCGACGACTTTCGCTCGACTCCTTTGCTCTCTGGCGCAATGTTCCCGTCACGGACGAGAAGCCGGCAATCAATAAGAAAAATCTTCAATCCGCCAAGGCTGCGGTGCGAAATCAGAGCAGTTTCGCCAAACCGATGCTGTACATGGCTGGTCTGTGCGCCGTGGTTGGAGGTATGTCGTTCTTCGTCAAGAATCCAACTTCGATCCTTGGTGATCATCTTCAGGCTACGAAGGAAGTCACCAAAATCAACGGTATCAAAACGGCCGCGAAGAAGCCGGCGAAAGGCACCGTGAAGCGACTTCCTGCGAAAGGCTCGGGCGTGATCAACGCCGAGTACTTCGTGGACCCGAAGTCCCCTAAGAAAGCTACGGCAAAGACTCCGACGCCGAAGAAGCCAGCCGCAAAAGTTGCGACCGCTAAGAAGGCCATGACGAAAGCTCCTGCCGTCAAGAAGGCTTCTACGAAGAAGGTCGCCGCTCACAAGCTGACACCGAAGACCAAATCGACGACTCACAAGTATGCAACTCATCAATCGAAAGCTCCGACGCACAAGCAGCCGAAGCAGAACGAAGTGAAGCTTTATGCTCCCGACACCAAATAAACCAGGTGAACATTAACATGAAACTCCCCGCAACTCTCATCGCTCTCGCTATCGCACTCAGCGCGGTGGCCCAGTCCACTCAGACGCCTGCACCGGCGACGATTAAGATCAAAGCCAAAGGCGATGACATCCGAACCGTGATCGACTCGATTTTCGAGCAATCCGGTAAGCAGTACGTGCTTGAGACCAATGTGCATCAGGCGATGTACATGAACCTCGAAGGGCTGACTTTCCAGAAGGCGATCGAGATTGTGTCCAACGTTGGCGCGATCGAATTCGAAGAGAAGCAAGGTGTGTGGTACGTCCACACTCGAGCAAAGCAGAATCCGAACTACGCTTCTGGAGTCGCTGGTGCGACCGGCAATACTGCTCCAAACACTTTCAAACCCATCACCAAGGCGCCCGCCAAGACCTCGAAAGCCCCGGCCAAAATCAAGACGGCCCTGACCAAGCCAAAAGTGAAGACTGCGGCCAAACCCGCTCCCAAGTCGGACACTTCGACTGCTACGGTTGGAGAAGTCATGACGGCAGGACAATCCTTCGCCACAATCTCGCCGGCCACAAAAACGGCTAAGGCAGCTTCGACGCTGGACCTTACCAAGCGGCTGACGGTTCAGCTCAAGAAGATGGACATCCGCGAAGTCTTCGACGAGTTCTCGCGACAAACGAACATCGACATCGAAATCGACGAGTCAGTGCCGAGCTACAAGCTGGATGCGTACTTCTACAACACTTCGCTGAAGTTTGCTCTCGACAAGATCTGTAAGGTCGCGAATCTGAAATACACCACGACGTTGAGCAAAACGCTTCGAATTTCGAAGCTGTAACTCGAACGAAATCCTCCCTCCTGGTCCCCCGTGTTCACTGCGCGGGGGTTTTTCGCTTTCCGCGAGATGCCATATTGGAAAGTGGCACGGATACGCGGCTAAAGCACTGATCGATGGTCGAGTAATGCCGAAGCTTATCCGTGTTCTTTATTTCACTGGTAAACCCGCTCGTTCCAGCCGCCGCTCGTGACTCGCTATGGCGGACAGGCTCGCGGGCGTACCAGTGCCACGCCTGTAGTCTTAAGGCTAGAATATCCCTATGCTCTGGCTCGAAGACCCGCCGCCGATTTCGATTGGATTGCAGCCGTATGGCAAAGTCCAGCCCTCGGTGTGCCGACAACTGAAGGCTCGGCTTGAAAGAGAGTTCTTCGCCAAGGTCACGATTCTTCCCGCACATGGGCTCCCGAAGTCCGCTTTCTATGCTCCCCGCTCCCGGTATCGGGCAGATCGATTGCTGCCTATTCTTGCGGGATCTAAGGGGTTTGACAAGGTCATCGGCGTTACCCTCGACGATATCTCGACGACGAAGGGAAAGTTCAAGGATTGGGGTGTGTTTGGACTTGGGAGCATTGGCGGTCGATCATGTGTGGTTTCGAGCTTTCGCCTTGGAAAGCAAGGGGCGGTTTCTCCTCTGGAGCGATTGTCTCGGGTTGCATTGCACGAGGTTGGGCACACGCTTGGTTTGGAGCATTGTCCGACCTTGCATTGCACCATGAGCGACGCGGAAGGGGCATTGAAGACGGTGGACGATGAGACGGGTTTCTGTCAGCTTTGTCGTCGGCGCGTGAAGGCGATTCGGAACTGATCTCTCAACCACGAGCTCCGCGAGGCGTTGAGGCTTGACGCGGTAGCCTCGACGCTTCAGTCGCAAGCTCCCTTCGGGGCGAGGCATCAAGATTTGCGATGGCTTATTGGGAGTTGTGGGCTTCCAGCCCACAGGTGGGCAATCCCGATGATGCTTCGCATCCTTCCCTCGCTTCGCTCGCGGGATTTAAGGAGATGCCCACCACTCCCAGTGGTGGGTCCACTTCCGTGTTCCTATCTAACACTGGTAAGCCCGCTCGTCCCTCTCGGCCGTACTAGTGCCACTCCTTTTGCCTGCCTCCAGGTAGGCTAATCTCCATGACCCGTACCTTCGACGACAAGCTAAAAGACTACGCCGCGCTCACCATTCGGCAAGGCATCACCATCCAGCGAGGGCAGGAGTTGGTGATCTTCGTGCCCGTGTTTGCTTCGGACTACGCGCGCATGCTCGCCGCCGAGGCGTATGCGGCTGGAGCCAAGAACGTGCAGGTGATGTACACCGACGAGCGGATGGGTAAGGCCCGATTCGTCCACGGTTCGGACGAAGCGATTGGGTACGCGCCGCAATGGTTTTACGACGGCATCGCGGCGGCGCATGGCTCCGGTGCGGCTCGGCTGAGCGTGGTGAGCGAGGACCCTGGCTTGCTGGGCGACATCGACCCGGCGAAGGTTGGAAAGTGGTACGGCGCGGTGAGTGGCGCGGCCAAGAAGGTGAGCGAAATTGTTGGTGCGATGGCGATCAACTGGAGCGTGGTTGCGGTGCCGAACCCAGCGTGGGCGTCAAAAGTGTTTCCCGGTGAGTCGGAGTCGATTGCGATGCAGAAACTGTGGGATGCGATCTTCTCGGTGGCGCGGCTGGACAACGAGAATCCTCTGCAGGCGTGGGCGGACCATTGCGATAGCCTGGAGCGACGGCAGGCGTATCTCAACGATTTGAACTTTAGCGCGATTCATTTCAAGGGTCCGGGAACGGATTTCGAGGTTGGATTGGTTGACCAGCACAAATGGGTTGGCGGCTGGGGTTATGCCAAGAATGGCGTGAAGAATGCGCCAAACATTCCGACCGAGGAAGTGTTCTGCATGCCTCACCGCTTGCGAACCAACGGGACGGTTTCGAGCACTCTGCCGCTGTCGCTTCGCGGCACGGTCGTCGAGGGGATTCAGGTTGAGTTTAAGGATGGCCAGGCGGTGAAGGTCTCGGCCAAAGCGGGCGAAGCCACATTCGTTGGCTTGCTGGATACCGACGAAGGAGCTCGACGCTTGGGCGAAATTGCTTTGGTGCCTCCAAGCTGCGCGGTGGCTCAGACGGGCTTGCTGTTCTATAACACGCTGTTCGACGAGAACGCGGCGTGCCACATCGCGATGGGCGCTTCGTACAGCGAGAACCGACCGGGAATCGACGATCTGTCGGACGACGAGAAACTGGCGGCGGGGGCAAACACGAGCAAGATCCACGTGGACTGGATGATCGGCTCAAAAGACGTCGAGGTGGATGGGGTGTTGGCGAGCGGCGAACGGAAGCCGCTGATGCGCGGAATGGACTGGGTCGAAGCGGTTTAGCCTTCATTCCCTTCATTGATGTGGCACTGTCAACGACCCCTGCCTTGGGTTCGTCCATTTTCAGGAGGGACGAGTGAGAACGGACTGAGATACCGTGTTAGTTGTTTATTGTCAAGGATTTGTTTTGAAACGGCATTTGATGTTTCAAAACTCCAAATGCGA
>CAMFIS010000264.1 GCA_945952345.1 uncultured Fimbriimonas sp. | reverse complement strand
GTGATGGAGTACGCCTCCTTCTGCTTGCTGGATTTGACCGAAACGGTCACGTCCTTCGCCCTCGCCCCGGCGGCGTTTTCGATTTCCATTTTCGCGAAATCGAGCGGAGACTTGGCCTGAAGCGACAACAACAGCGTTGCGAGGAGCATCACAAGGCGTATGTTATTCCATTTTGATAGTAGGGGCAAGTCAGTGCGAGCAAACAGTGCAAGTGCGAGCGAAGAAGGGATGGAGAACCCCTGGGGGCGGTGGGCGTCCCGCCCACCATTTTGTGAGCGAGACGCTCACAACTCCCAGAAAGACTAAGCCTTAATCCAACTCGCAGCGTTGTCGTGCATCAGCAGCGCCACATCTCGATCCACCTGCTCCTGCGTCACATTTCGAGGAGAGACCTCGTACCGACCAAACAGGCTCGCCGCGATATCCCGGCGAGAGTGCTTCCACTTATAGATCAACTGTTCCAACACCCTCGCGTCAGAGTGCTGCGGGACGAATGTCGTCCCGAGCATTTCCAACCGCATGGTCGTGGTCTCCTCTACTAGCGAGGGATTATTCATGAACCACCAGCAGCCGAAGGGCAACAGGTTGGCGAACTTCCGGGCCGCAACGCATAGCCCGTGTTGATTCTCACGCGCCAGCACTGTGACCATAAAGCGATTGCCCGGGAAGGCGTGGCACAGCCGCTCAATCGCGGTCATGTCCGAGAGTCCGACGCTGTCTCCCGCCTCGATGAGCTCGGGATGGACTCGCTTATTTACCCCGATCATCATGGCAAACGGCAAACCGTACTCCTCGCACACTGGCAGAACAGCTTTGGCCAGCACCTCGTTCCTGGCGCTATGCTCGGGAAAAGCAAACGACGGTGGTAACGAAACCGCCATGTACTTCGGATGCATAATCTTGATCCAATCCACGAGGAATCTCCGGACCTCGCCCAGCGATTCCTCATCGATCGATCCGTACGTTTGGTATCCCCGGTCATGGAGCTTCGATGCCGCATCGTGCCAAGAATTGAGGATCGGATCGATTCTTAAGGCGGCCAGAAATCGTGGATCCATCTCGCTTCGACCCTGCCAATGCGCGATTTCGTTGGTATCGAACGGATCGTTCGTCATGACGAGCGACTTCACACCCGCCATCTTCAACACGACCGAAACGTATTGGTCCATGTTCGCTCGCGCCTCGCGAAAGAACTCTCTTGCTTCGGCCAAATCCGTTGAATTTGGGTTTAATCCAAACGCTTTCAGCACGGTCAGGACACCCGTTGTTGCTTCCGAAATCGGGTTGTTGCGAACAAAAAGGTATTCCCAAATCAGGTCGGCCTGCTTGGATTTCGGCATCACGTTGAAGTCGTTAGGGGTTAGCGGCGCGACGCGCATGACTTCGCAAATCAGATAGTGATAGGTGAGGAGTTCGTCGATTCCCGAGAGCATCATTCCAAACGAGGGTTGGTAAAGATGGGTGTGGATATCCAGGATGGATGCACCATCAACGGACGCCTTGACCGAATCGAGCGAGACCATGTTGGCGAGGTTACCACTGCGAAGCTTTCGGCTTTCAGCTTTCGAGCTTACGTCGATAAATACTTATATCTCGGTCAGGAACTCGTCCTTAAATCGGAAGCCCCAGCCCGGAGTCTCGTGCGGGTACGCGTATCCATTTTCCATCCGAATCGGGTGGTCGATCAGACCGTCCACCCAATCGAAGGATTCCGCGCCACATCCGTTGGGAATCGTCATTAGCAACGGCACATCATATTCCTTGTAGTAATGCGGCAAGACAGGGATTCCGTTGGCCTGGGCCAGATCTGCCGAGTCGCGCCATGCCTCCACGCTGCCCAAGCGAAGAATATCTGGTTGCCAAAGGTCGATGGCATTGCGAATGATGAGTTCGCGCAAAGCAACGGTATTGAACTCACGCTCGCCCATCGCGAGAGAAATCTTGGTGGTCTGCCCCAGCAATTCGTACCCGCCAAAGTCGGTATTGGGCAGGGGCTCTTCAAACCAATGAATGCGAAGGTGGTCGACCTCCTTGGCAAGAAAAGTTGCGGTGCCGAGATTCATGCCCTGGTTCGCGTCCATCATGATGTCCACGTCTGGCCCAACCGCTTCTCGAACCTTATGCAGTCGGTCGATATCACGCTCCAAACTCGGCGATCCAACCTTGATCTTCACAGCTTTGAATCCGCGCTTCACGTATCCTGTGGCTTCCTCAAGCAATTCTTGCTCAGAATAGGAGAGCCAGCCGCCACTGCCATACAGCGGAATTCGGTCGCGATGAGTGACGAACATTTGCCACACCGGCTTCTCGATCGACCGCGCCATCGCATCCCACATTGCGATATTCATCGCGCCCAACGCCCAGCGGTTGACACCTGGGTTTCCGAAGTATTCGGACTCTTGTTCGAAGTGGTGAATGAACTCGGATGCCTGGTAGACGTCCCAGTCCTCAGCCATGGTGGCAACATCCTTGAGTGCGCCAATGATGGCATTGGGCGAGTAGTGGAACGCAAGCAGATACGATTCGCCCACAACTCCATTGTCAAGATAGATCCGGGTGACCAGGAAAGCGATCTCGGGAATTTGATGGGTACTGTCGGCGATAGGTTGGGACAGAGGCGAAACCGCCCGATAGAATTCGATCTTGCGAATTTTCGAGCCCATCCCGAGGGATTATATCGGCGTCTTTTGGATTGTCATGATAGAAGAATGTAGAAAAATGCAGTTTCCAAACATCCTTAGGCAGCCTTCTTCTCGCGAGGGATGAGGCGATCCATAAGGATCACGAACGCAGTGAGGTCGATGGGCTTTGCCAAACACGCGGTTGCCCCGGCATTCATGAGCCCCTCGGTGGTGGAATCCAAAAGTTGCTCGCATAGGAAGATAACTTTCGAGTCTGGAGTTGAACTGGTTCGCACCATTTGATATAAATCGAGGGCCGCTGAGTGGCTGAAATTGCCGTCGAAGAGCACGATGTCGAACGATTGGTCCTCGATGGCTGATGCTGCGTCGAAGGATGATCGAACGATATGAAGCTCGAACTCACCGAGGTCTTCCAGGACCCGTGCGACGAGGGTGGGATCGCCATCTTCACCGACGAGGTAAAGCATCCTCTGTCTTCCAGCCGAAATGCTTTTAACTCTTTCGGGCACTCCACCAGATCGGACAAGGTCGATGGCAAACGTGGTACCTTCCGAGCTAGTTTTGAGCAGTGTGATATCACCCCCCATGGTGCGGGCAAGATTACGCGAGAGAGCAAGACCGAGACCAGCGCCTTCCACCTTGTTCTGGCCCAGTCGTTCGAAAGGTGCAAAGAGCCTTTCTTGCTTGGCCTCCTCAATCCCAAATCCCGTATCCTGAACTTCGATTCGAACCTTTCCTTCACCAAATCTTCGCCAACGCACGGTGACCTTTCCTCCGGCTTGGTTGTACTTCACCGCGTTCGAGAGGATGTTTAACACAACTTGAAGATAGCGCTGAGCATCCACGGTAACGGTAGAGTCCTCCTCCGGATTTCCTTCGATCACGATTTCAATATTCCGGTCATTTGCCAGCGGACGCACGAAGTCGCAAGCCTGAACGATGATGGGCTCCACGCGAATCGATTCGGAGGAAAGAGATAAAGAACCTGCTTCAATCTTTGACAAATCGAGAATTTCGTTGACGAGGTTCAAGAGGTGATTTCCACCCTTGAGGATTGCTTGAACACTGCTGAGAGTCTCCGGATCGGGGTTGCGCATTTCGATCAATTGAGCGAACCCGATGACCGCGTTGAGCGGAGTCCGCAGTTCGTGGCTCATGTGCGAGAGGAACGCACTCTTGGCCCCGTTCGCTTTTTCGGCCTCGTCGATCGCGAGAGTTAAATCTTTGGTTCGGAGTTCAACGGTTTCCTCCAAGCTCTCGTTGACTCGCTCCAATTCCATCTTATTGGTCTCGAGCGCGGCTAGAGCTTGACGGAATTGTGCGGCGAGATCCGACAGTTCATCGTTGCCAGGCAGCACCACATCCTCTTGCTTGGCGCCCATTCTTAGAACTTGAGAGAGGCGTTGGATTCGTCGCAGAAAGATGAAGTCGATCGCGAAGAAAAGGATGGTGCAGAATGCTAGGCTGGCAAAGACGAGCCACCGGAACAGCGCAACGAATGTCTCAATTCCTTGGCCAAAAAGGTCTCTGGAGATCGAGAGCTTCTGACGCCAGATCGGTTTACCATCCAGATCGTTGGTCGACAGAAACGCGTCGATCGTCTGATTGTCGACGACGTTTGGGGGTTCGGTGGTGAAGATCTGTTCTCTCTTGTTGACGGCCTTGCCCGTAGCCACAATCTTCAAACCATGCGCAATCTTGCGAAAGTCTTCCGCCCTCATGTATTGGCCCCAAATGAGCCAACCGACGTGGTCGCCCGTCAGATTGGTTCGCGTGATCCGACGCACTGCGATAACCATGGGCGGGCCCTGGTGGCGAATAAAGCACGATCGTTTTGTCGCCAGTCGGTCCATGTTCTG
>CAMFIS010000263.1 GCA_945952345.1 uncultured Fimbriimonas sp. | reverse complement strand
AGTACACCCAGTATTCGGCGTGAGCGTGAAATCGGTTTCGCTTCGATTGGCGATAGAAGATAGTGGTGATCACCGCGATGGCGATGAGGAAGATCGCCAGCGTGGATAAAACTATGGTCCGACCCCACTCGTCCATTTCACCGCCGCCTTAAGTTCGGGATCGTCGAGGCTGGAATAGCAATACCGGCATAACCCGGCCTCGTTCACGTCTTTTCGCCGGCACAGCAAGCAGGCGTCGATTTCTCGGGCAAACATCACCATCTTGCGGTTGCCGAGAGCATAGAGCAGTTGGCCTCGAGGAATACCTTCGGGGTTGAACCACTGCATCCAAAAATTGTACTCAGAATTGATCGCGGTAACCTAACGATATGCGGATTCTTGAGTCGGTTTTGTACGCGGAAGACTTGGAGGCAGCCCACGGATTCTACGTTGGCGTGCTTGGACTCGAGGTGATTTCGTACGATCCTTCTCGAAACCTCTTCATGCGGTGCGAGGATAGCGTTCTGATCTTGTTCAAGGCGAGCAAGACTGTGGTTCCCGACGCCGGAGTTCCGCCGCATGGTACGACAGGGAATGGGCATTTGGCTTTTCGCGCCACTCGAGAAGAGCTTGTGACTTGGGAAGACCGCTTGAGTACGGCGGGAGTTGAGATTATCGAGCGGATCGACTGGAAGAACGGCGCTCGGTCGATCTACTTCCGCGATCCGGCTGGAAACATCTTGGAGTTCGCAACGGCAGATTTGTGGGGGATGATGTGATCCTCGCTCTGCTTGGTCTTCATCAGGGTTTTCACCCAAAGACGATCGATCTTAACGATGGATGGTCTTATGCGCGGGTTGCCTCGCCGCCGTCGATTTGGAATGGGCTGGACGCGATGCCGACCAGCCAGTGGAAGGTATTGCGGGTGTCAAGCGAGGAGACCTCGGCGGAGAATGCCGCCGCTCGCAATGCGTTCGATGGGAACCCCAAAACCATTTGGCATTCCCAGTGGCATTCTCAGCCGGCCGGCTATCCGCACGAATTGGTTATCGACCTAGGGTCTG
Source organism: uncultured Fimbriimonas sp. (assembly GCA_945952345.1). Classification (GTDB taxonomy): domain Bacteria; phylum Armatimonadota; class Fimbriimonadia; order Fimbriimonadales; family Fimbriimonadaceae; genus Fimbriimonas. Next base: position 3,484 of record CAMFIS010000263.1, on the reverse strand, counting down.
TCGCCCATGTGAACGGGTTTCGATTATTGCCGCGCGTGACGGGTCCGCAGAATGGACGCCCAAACCAGATTCAAGTTTTCTTGTCAAAGAAAGATGGTGAGTGGGGAAGTCCAGTGGTTGCGGATGCGGTTCCAAATTCTTCGAATCTGTATCAGAAGTCCTTTAGCGAAGTCGAAGCAAGGTATTTACGGCTGGTGGTCACCGACGGCTACCGAGATAGCGAGCCGTTCCTGGCTATTGCCGAGCTGGGACTCATACGCTCGATGACCGCCCAGCAAAAGAAGGATTGGGCGAGTCAGTATCACATTGCTTCGGTGGAAACGGGCGACGATCGATTCGACCTGAAGGGTCCGGCGTTGGAAGAGGTCAAGAATGCCGAACTCAAATCGATCCCTGCGAAAGACTGGCAGAGTGCTACCTTGCCTCACGCGGCATGGATTCGGCCGCTGGATAAGCCCGAGATTTGGCAAGGCGTAACTTACTATCGGCGGAAGATCTCGTTGCCATGGGCGGACCTTGGCAGGCATATCAGTTTCGATTGCGGTGGAGCAATGCAAGTATCCGATCTTTGGCTAAACGGTGAACACATCGCGACTCGTCGAGGCGGCTACCTTCCTTTGGTCGCAGATCTGTCCGGCAAAGCTAAAACCCTCAACGAGATATTGGTGCGAGTGGACAATCGGGACAACCCCCTAGTCCCCCCGGGCAAGCCCCAACAGGATCTCGACTTTATGTACGGTGCTGGTTTGCATCGGGAAGCACATCTGACGCTTGAGAATCAAGTTCATTTTTCTCGGCCCGGTGGAATGGTTCGAACTCTCTCCATCCAAGGGGGCGTATCGGAACTCGAGGCAGTCATACCTGTGAAGAATGATTCTGACAAACTTCAATCTTGCCGCATCCTGCTCCACGTTCACGACTACTTAGCTTCGCCAAGGCTCCTCAGGTATGACATACCGCCCCGCTCGACCCAAGTCCAAAGACTTCGATTTTCGGTCAGCAATCTTCAACCTTGGTCTCCGGCGCACGCGAACCTCTATCAGATCGATCTTAAACTTGAGAATCAGGAAAGGTCTCTAGATTCAACAACCATCCGCTTCGGCATCCGCACCATCTCGGTATCTCGCGACAAAGGCTTCGTCTTGAACGGCAAACCCCTCGAACTCGTCGGCACCAATCGCCATCAAGACTATCCGTGGGTCGGACCCGCCCTCTCCGAAAACGCCAACCGGCGGGACGCCAAGCTCATCAAGGACTCGGGGCACAACATTGTGCGGCTCTCCCACTATCCGCAGTCGCCCGAGTTCCTCGATGCATGCGACGAATACGGCCTCTTGGTCATTCCGTGCATTGCGGGATGGCAGTTCCTCAATAGCGATTCGCGGTTCGAACAACGAGTTTTGGATGACATCAAGGAACTCGTCGAGCGAGACGGCTCGCACCCTTGTGTGGCCTGGTTCGAGACGAGCCTGAATGAGACGTATCCCAACAATGCGCTGGCGAAGAAATGGTACGACGCGGGCAAGAGCACGATCTTCGGAAGCAGCGTATTGCTGGCCGGTGACGCCAAGCCAGGCGCGCCGTGGGACATCGCCTACAACCAATGGCGGGACGAAGACATGTCGCGGCCCCAAACCGCGATGCCGGATAAACCCGGCTACGTGCGGGAATATGGCGACTACGAGTTTGGCGGCGGGCAAAGCACGTCGAGGGTACGCGTTCGGGATGGCATGGAAAAGCTGCTTGGGGAGACTTGGAACCACGTTTGGTCGCTCAATCACCTGAAGCCGCAGCTGCCTTGGACCATGGGCTTTGGAACCTGGGAGATGTTCGACCACAATGTGCCGTGGGAATTCTCAGTCTCGGCCAGCGGATTGGCGGATATCATGCGCCGCGAGAAGCCGAGCTATTGGTTCTACAAGAGCCAGACGGTGACGACGCCTTACGTTAAGCTCGCGGCCGATTGGCAGCCGGGCGCGGCGAATCGAATGGTGGCGGTCTTCACCAATGCGAAGTCCGCGACGCTTTTCTTGAATGGACGCAAACTCGAAACCCGTCTTGCCGAGAAAGGCGCGACGACGGCGTACAACATGACGAAGCCGTTCGACGCCTCGAACACGGACCATCTGGTCCATCCTCCCATCGTGTTTCGGAATGTCCGATTCTCTCCCGGAGAACTCAAGGTCGTCGCGGGCGGCATTTCGGATTCCGTCCGCACGGCGGCTGCGCCGGATCATCTCAAAGTCTGGATCGACGATCTCGGCGTCAAACCGGGACGAAACGACCTCGTCTTTGCCCGAGTCGCCGTTGTCGATGCGAAGGGGGTGGTTTGCTCTCACGATTCGCATTCCGTTCATCTCTATGTTTCCGGCGCTACGGTTGCGGGTGAGAGCAGCGTAGCCGCCGAGGCCGGGATTGCGTCGTTCCTTGTTCGGACGCCGCTTGGTGCGAGTTCGGTGAGTTTGCAAGCTTCGTCGGTCGGCTTGAGGACCGGGTCTACGGCTTTTCAGATTCGTTAGTTTCCTTAGCCTCCCGAGTTCGCTGCCTCGGTTCGAATGGAGGCATTAAGATTTCGAACTTCCATGCCGCCGCCCCGAGGCTAAGCGAATGTTCATAGCCTCAGGGCCGCCCATGACTCCGTCGAAAAATGAACGAAGCCGATTGGACCTGAGGCAGCGAGGATGAAAAAGCCCCCGGCGACAATGAGTCGCAGAGGGCGTAGAGATAGGCTTAGTAGCTCTTCGGTTCCAGAACCTTGAGTTCCGTCTTGTAAGTTTCCTTACCGATCTTCAGAGTGACCTCATAGGTTCCGGCCACGGGCGGCACTTGGCGTGCGTTTCGGATGTCCCAATCGTAGCGATTGAGTCCCTTCTTCAGGCTCAGGTCCGAGCCCTCGGCGAGAGTTCGCGTCGAGCCATCGGGACCCTTTAGAGTTAGGCTTACGGTGTCCTCATCCTTCACGTCGGCGGTCAGATAGTAATAGATCTTCGCCATCGGTTGGGTGTTGCGCGACTTGAAGTTCACGTCGTCATCCAGCGGGTCGCCAGTGACACGGGTCATTCGAATCATCGGGCAAGCGCCGAGGAGTGCGTTCTGCTTCGGAATGCCGTCTTTCATGCCTTCCAATGCTGAAACGTCGATCGACCACAGCGAGCGGCCATGGGTGGCGATCACGAGATCGTGCATCAGAGGATGAACCTTGAGGTCGTGAACCGCAACGGTCGGGAAGGTACCCCGGAGTCGGCTCCACGTCTTGCCGCCGTCGATGCTGAATCGTAGCGACATCTCGGAACCGAGGAACAGCAAGTTCGGGTTCTGGTTTCCTTCGCGAATGACGTACAGGCTATCCCAATCGGCGAGTCCGTTCGACATCGAGCGGAAAGTCTTGCCCGCATCTTCCGAAACGTACAAGTACGGTCGGAAGTCATTGCTTCGGCTGTCTCTTATACACATCTCCGAGCCCACGAGACCGAGGCTGATCTCG
>CAMFIS010000262.1 GCA_945952345.1 uncultured Fimbriimonas sp. | reverse complement strand
CCAATTGTGCGTGGACATGGACCAAGAAGCTTTCGATCGAATGTCCGCAAACGCCAAGCATTACATCAAGGACTTAGCATCGTCCAGTAGCGATATCGACGAGAATCGCAAGATGTTTACCACCGCGATTCAAAATCAATCTAACTTCGCCGCGTAAGGAAAAGTCGGAATCTAACAAGTTCTTACATGTCTTTATCTGAGGAATTTGAACCTGACTCCGATAAGAAATTGTGTGAGATCAAACCTCACAGAAACTGAGAAGTTTTCGATGATTAAAGTACTCATTTTGGGCGGGACAGGAATGCTGGGACACAAGTTGTTCCAGACATTGTCCGAGCCAATCGACGCATGGGTCACCGTGCGCGGCGGTGCCCAAAGCGTAACCAAGTACGGATTCTATCGCGAGGATCGGGTGATTGGCGGAGTCGATGCAAACGACTTCGGGAGTATCGCACACGCGGTGGAAACCGTTCAGCCCAACGTGGTGGTGAACTGCATCGGCATTGTAAAGCAGCAAGCCCTGGGGAATGACCCAACGGCGTGCGTCTCCATCAATGCTCTGTTGCCTCACCGACTCGCAACCCTATGCGCCGGGCACAACGCAAGGCTCATTCACATCAGTACCGACTGCGTTTTTGACGGCGTCCAAGGCAGCTATTGCGAAGAAGATATAACGACCGCGCTGGACCTTTATGGCCGGTCGAAGGCAATGGGAGAAACCGCCGCCGATAACGCACTTACGATTCGAACTTCTATCATTGGCCGTGAACTGGCAACCAACCTCGGACTCGTCGACTGGTTCTTAACCCGACGCGGATCTGATGCCAACGGCTTTACCCACGCACGTTTTAGCGGACTGACAACCAACGAGTTGTCTCGCGTGATCCAATCGGTGATCGTCGACTATCCGCTGCTCTCGGGCATCTATCAGGTGTCCAGCGATCCGATCGACAAGTATTCGCTTCTAAAGCTTCTAAATTCTGCCTACGAAGCCGAAGTGGAGATCACTCCCAGCGAATCCTTGAAGATCGATCGTACTCTCGACAGCTCTCGATTCCGAGCCTTAACGGGCTACGAGTCACCGACTTGGCCGGAAATGGTCCGCGAAATGGCGGAAGATCCGACTCCATATGATTTTTGGAAAGCAGCCTCATGATCCTTGCAAACAAACACGTCCTCGTAACTGGCGGAACCGGGTCCCTCGGTAAGACAGTCGTTCATCGAATGCTCACTGGCGAGCTCGGCTTGCCAAAGAAGATTACGATCATGTCTCGAGATGAGGCAAAACAGCACCAGATGCGGGCAGACAATCGCAACATGGCGCTTTCGACCGGCGACGATTCCTATCGCCGCTTCGACGAAGTTATCAATTTTCAAATCGGCAACGTTCGCGATTACGATTCGATGTGCCGAGCCGTCCAAGGTGTAGACATCGTCATCAATGCCGCCGCTCTCAAGCAAGTTCCAAGCTGCGAAAGCTTTCCGCACGAAGCGGTTTTGACCAACGTCGAGGGCGCGCATAACCTAGTCCGCGCAATTCGAGATACCCGAACCCCGGTCGAGCAAGTCGTCGGAATCTCCACCGATAAAGCTTGTAAACCGATCAATGTCATGGGAATGACCAAGGCGATCATGGAGCGCATCTTTGTCGAGGGCAACACCCAGTGCGGCGATACGCGATTTAACCTGGTTCGCTATGGCAACGTAATCGCCTCCCGCGGTTCCGTCGTCCCACTCTTCCTCGATCAGATCAAGAACAACGGTCCCGTGACCATCACGATGAAAGAGATGACTCGATTCTTGTTGAGTCTGGATCAAGCCGTGGACGTGGTTTTCGAAGCGCTGCAGCAGGGCCGCATGGGTGAAACGTTCGTGCCGAAAGTTGAGGCCGCACGAATGGTCGATCTTGCCGAGACGCTGATCGACGGACGCGATATCAAGATTTTATACACCGGCATTCGACCGGGCGAGAAGCTTCACGAGATCATGGTCTCGGAAGAAGAGCGATGGCGAACCGTCGAGCGCGGCAACTACTATGTGATCCAGCCGATGCTTGAAGAGTTGATCCCGATCCTGCCCGATAAGCCGTGCCTGGAAGGGGAGTACTCGTCCGAGCACGTCACCCTCACGCACGACGGAATCCGAAATCTTCTCTCCGCAATCCTGGAGCCGAGTCAGAAACTGCGGATCGCAGCATGAAGGTTGCCACCATCTTTGGAACTCGGCCGGAAATCATCCGGCTGAGCAAAGTCATCGAGCGACTCGATGGATTGTGCGAGCAGCAGCTCATCCATACCGGCCAAAACTACGACAAGAACCTCAGCGACATTTTCTTCGACGAGCTCGGCGTTCGCCAGCCCGATTGCTATTGGGGCGTGAAGGGCGGAAACTTCGGCGAGCAGATCGCGGAGATGATCCGAAAGTCGACCGAGTATTTCCTTGCCGAGAAGCCAGACCGAGTCCTCATTCTCGGCGATACCAACAGTGGCCTCGCCGCCATGGTCGCCGCGAGAATGCAGATTCCCGTCTTCCACATGGAAGCCGGCAACCGCTGCTATGATGACCGCGTTCCGGAAGAGATTAACCGACGCGTGATCGACCACTGTAGCGAGGTCCTGATGCCGTATACGCACCGAAGCAAAGAGAACTTGCTCCGTGAAGGCATCGACCGTACCAAGGTTTACGTCACCGGCAACCCAATCTGGGAAGTCATTGAAGCCAATCGCGAGAAGATCGCATCCAGCGATGTGCTCTCCCGGTTGAACCTTGCCGAGAAGAAGTACGCCGTCGTTACAATTCACCGATCTGAGAACGTCGACGATGTGAACCGCCTTGCGAAGATCCTTGCCGGGCTCGACGCCGTTGCGGAAGAATTCCAGATTCCGGTTATCGTGAGCTTGCATCCACGCACGGCCGACAAGGTCGCCAAAGGAAACCTTGCTCCCAAGTCCACGCTGGTGAGGTTCCTCACTCCAGTTGGGTTCTTCGATTTCGTCAAGCTGGAAGAGTCGGCAATGCTCGTCCTTACCGACAGTGGAACCGTGCAGGAAGAGGCAACGCTTTTGAATACTCCAAGCGTCATCGTCCGCGACGTCACCGAGCGGGCCGAATGTCTCGAAGCTGGTTCAGGCATGCTCTCCGGAGCCGAGCCGGAAAGCATTTTACGGTCAGCCAAAGCCGTGGTGAACGCTGGTTGTGGGTGGGTCCCACCTGCTGAATATCTGCAAGAGAATGTCTCGCAGGTGGTCTCCTCGATCGTTCTCGGTTATCGGCACAAGTAGGGAAGTCCTTTGAAAATCCTCTTCCTTTCGATGCATTACAAGCCCGAGCCGTGCGACTCTCGCACGTCGAAGCTGGCCGAGGGCATGGCCCGAGCGGGTCACGATGTAACCGCGTTGACGTCGTTTCCAAACTATCCTTTTGGGAAGGTTTACGACGGATACAAGCAGAAGATTCGAGAGAAGAAAAAGATCGATGGAGTGGACGTTGTTCGCGTCCCGATGTTCCCCGATCACAGCAAGAACAAAAAGCGACGCATGCTCAGCTACCTCAGCTTTGGGCTCTCCGCCAGCTTCCTAGGTGCTCTGTTTACGAAGCGGCCGAATGTCCTTTGGATTCACCATCCACCTTTGACGACCGGAATCGCAGGCTACATTCTCGCGAAGATCAAGCGTGTGCCTTACGTTTTTGAAATCCACGACCTCTGGCCACACACGCTGGTCAGTACCGGCATGGTCCGAGAAGGGAAGATCACTCGAGCGATTCAGCGAGTCTGCAATTTCCTCCATCGCCGCGCGGCCGCCCTCGTGGTGACGTCGAACGGGATGAAGGATGAGTTGGTTCGAGATGGAATCGACCCGGACAAGATCCACGTGATGTATCAGTGGTCGCAGACCGAACAAGCTCCCGACCGATGCGAAGATGTTGGCCGCGCTTACGGATTCCAAGGCAAGATCAACATCATGTTCACCGGCAACATGGGCACTGCCAAGGGTCTCGACACGATCCTCGACGCCGCAAGTCTTGTACAAGAAAGGGAAGACATTCAGTTTTTGCTCGTGGGAGCCGGGGTCGAACTTGATCACCTGCAATCTCGCGTAGAGAAAGAAGGAATCCAAAATGTGCGCTTTACAGGCCATGTAACCCACGAAGAAGTCCAAGGCTTGATGCAATGGGCGGACGGACTGCTCGTTCATCTCAAGCGCGATCCATTGTTTGCGATCACCATCCCCTCTAAGACGCAGGCCTATCTGGCCGCCGGACGACCGATTCTGTGCGGAGTCGAGGGCGACGGGGCCGATCTCGTATCGCGAACTGGCGGTGGCATCTGCTTCCCCGCCGAAAATGCCTACGCCATGGCAGACGCGATTCTGGAGCTGGCTGAGATGTCGCCTCTAGATCGCTCGCTGATGGCGGCTAATTCCAAGTCAGGCTACCGACAGTTTTGCTCCCAAGAAAGGCTCCTCCTTCAGTACGAGATGCTCTTTGCCGAGGTCTCTGGCTGTGTGCTTATGCCGACTCTCGCCGTATGCGAAGATGTCGAAGATGTACCCGCATTGTACAGAGC
>CAMFIS010000261.1 GCA_945952345.1 uncultured Fimbriimonas sp. | reverse complement strand
CCTGCTGGGCATTCAGCTTGACCGGCTTTTGGTCTTGGAAGGCGGTGGCAAGGGCAAGTGCGAGAATGCTGGCGGGCATGATGGACGTCCTTTGCCGCATCGTACCACCATTTTCAGCGATCTGATTTATCGGTAGATTAACGCCGCTTTGATTCCATTGCTCTTTACCGAATATCGCCCATTCGACCTGAGGCGACAAAGTTATCCTCATGTTAGAGAATCATTAGAATTTTGTTAGAACAAGTATTGACAGAGGATGATTTTGCACGTATCATTACCGGTACCGAAGCGGGATGCCCCCGGGGGAGAAACTTACACGAGGGGCCAAAGCAATCGGTGCAAGCCTTGGCGAGGGTCGCTTTAGCTCTCCTTTCAGCACCCTCGCATTTTTTTCGCCTCAAGGTTCTTGTCAGAGCGTAGGGCACAGAGCTCAGTACAATTCCCAGATTCCGGGTGGCACGTATCGATGTAAACGAGTCCTTGCGATTTAATGCGAACGGCCCATCGATGCGTGTCTTCCTTCATGAATGTCTTTTCATGAATTGAGGTGCTAACCAGTGCTTAGTTGCGAAGACTCCATTGCCTCAATCCATGCCACCCCGGGGGGCTTACGACCGGCTAGCCTCAACGCCTCGCGGAGCTCGTGATTGAGGCATCGCTAATAACGCAAGACACTTTTGATGCCTCGGCCCGCAGGGAGTTTACGACCGAAGCGTCGAGGCTAGACCCGAGAGCCTCAACCCCTCGGGATGGAGGCATCTACTCCAACTCCCAACTCCAGACTAAGCTTCCTTGGCCGCTTGTATGAAGTCCCGCATCTTCGCGAAATCCTTCAACCCCGGCTTATCTTCGATGCCGCTGGCCACGTCGACCATGAACGGACGGACGCGGCGAATCGCCTCGGCGACATTGTCCGGATTCAAACCGCCCGCCAAAATCACCGGACGCTCGGAGCACTGCACAAACTCCGCAGCAAAATCCCAGTCGATAGTCAGTCCCGTTCCACCGTACACGCCATCTTTAAAAGCGTCTAGATGGATCGCGGCCGAGTTGACCGTCATCTGAGTAAAGTCCGACACCCTCTGCCCGGTCCGAACTCGAATCGAATGAATACGTTTCGTCGCCGCCTCGGGGAATTCAGGCCATTCACATCCTTGGACAAGGTCGAAGATGCCTGCAAACACCGGCTTGTGAACCCGGCCAAACACGGCGACCTTAACGGGTACCGGCGGCAAAACCTTAAGCCATTCAAGGTCGAATTCGGAGATGCACCGCGGCGACGACGGTTCGTGAATGAATCCGACCGCGTCCGCGCCAAGGTCGATCGCGAGTTCCGTATCCTTATGATTGGTCAGCCCGCAAATCTTAACCCTCGTCATCGTCCCATCACCTCGCGCACCTTGGCTCCGATGTCGTCCGATTCGCAAAAAGCAGTTCCGATCAGAACCGCCTGGGCGCCAAACGACTTCACCATTTCTACGTCGGATCTCGCATGCAGCGCACTCTCACTCACGATGAATGCCGATTCTCCCATGATCGGGATGAGTCGCCCCGTCGTTCGAATATCGGTCTCAAAGGTGGAGAGGTCGCGGTTATTGATCCCAATAAGCTCTGCCCCCAGATCCATGGCCCGTTCCGTCTCCGCCTCATCGTGAACCTCGACCAGCACATCCAAGCCTCGCTCACGCGCACCACTATATAAGGATTGCAACGAATCGTCGTCTAGCCCCGCCACGATGAGGAGAATGCAGTCGGCTCCCCATACGAGGGCTTCGTCCAATTGGTACGGATCGAACATGAAGTCTTTGCGGAGTAGGGGAATCTCAATCGCGGCTCGGACCATTCGAAGGTATTCGGGCGATCCCTTAAAGTAAGGAACGTCGGTGAGCACCGATAAGCAAGCCGCGCCGTTGTCCCGGTAAATCTGCGCGATACCGACCGGATCAAATTCGCCCTCCACGATCTGTCCCTGCGATGGACTCGCAGCTTTGACCTCAGCGATGAGGGCCGGGTCGGTTGGTGCCGAGCGAAGCGCCTGAAGGAACCCTCGACGAGGTGGGCAATCTTTCGCCATCGCTCTTAGCTCGGCCTCGGAAATAAGGCTCTTGGCAGCCACGACTTCTTCCCGTTTTGTAGCGAAGATCTTTTCGAGGATCGTCAACCGTCGTTCCTCAGCTGTTCAAGTTTGGCGGCCGCTTTGCCGGATCGGACGGTCTCTCTCGCAAGTTCATATCCGGAGGCCCAACTGTCGGCCAGTCCGGCGAGTCGCACGGCTACTGCGGCGCTTGGTAAGACCGCCATACACTTAGGGGATCCAATATTCGAGATTGACTGGATCAACATCTCCCCATTTTCTGTCGCCGTCTCTCCGGCAAGCAGTGCCGCCATATCGATCGGCTGAGCGCCAAACGTACTCGGATGCCACTCTTCCCTTCTCATCTCGCCATTCTCGATGATCCGAACTTGGGTCGTGCTGATGGGAGAAATCTCGTCGAGGCCTGGCTCGCCGTGGACCACGATTGCGAATTCGGCTTCCAACCGACATAGGGCCTCGCCTACTAATCCAAGCAGAGCCGGATCCCACACGCCGACGATCTGACGCTTTGCGTGCGCGGGATTCAGTAAAGGACCAAGAACATTGAAGATCGTCCGGAAAGGAAGCTCCTTACGAATCGGTGCCGCCTTGGCCGCCAAAGGATGAAACTTTGGCGCAAAGAGAAATGCGAATCCTAACTTTTCCAGTCGACGAGAAGCCGACTGCGAGTCCTCCGTGATTGGTACTCCGATGGTCTCAAGCACGTCGGCGCTGCCGAACCGACCGGTCACCGCCCGATTGCCATGCTTTGCCACCACCGCTCCAGCCGCGGCGGCAATGATCGCCGCCGCCGTCGAAATATTAAAGGAAGACACTCCACCGCCGGTCCCGCAAGTATCGATGTGATTCTTCACGTGGCATGAAACTGGAACGGCATCCTCGCGCAAGCGTTGGGCAAACCCGGCGAGCTCTTCGGTCGTGGGTCCCTTCACAGCCATCACCGTAAGGAAGGACGCGATCTGGGCCGGAGTTCCTTGCCGAAGAACGTCCTCGATGAGAAGATTGGCCTCGGCCATGGACAGGTCTTCTCCTTGAACGAGTTTGTGGAGGAGCGGTGCTTGGTCCATTGTTCAATTCATTATCCACTTCCGGCCTGTTCATTGGGTATCTTTTCGACTAATGGGACCGTATCTTGGCATTCTTGCTTTGATGGGGCTAGCCGCTACCCTTTGCGTCGTCTTTGCCACCATCAGCTGGATTCTTGGCCCCAAACGCATCACATCCTATAAAAGCTCGCCGTACGAGTGCGGTGTTGCGCCGGTGGGAGATGCACGAGAGCGATTCCCGATCAAATTCTATTTGGTCGCGATCGTCTTCATTTTGTTCGACATCGAAGTCGTATTCCTGTGGTCGTGGTTCACGGTCTACAAGGACGCCGACCTCGGATTTCTGCGGCTCAGCTTCTTCGAGTTCCTCTCCTATATGGTTACTTGGGTTCTGGCGTACGCCTATGCCATTCGCGTTGGCGCGATCGACTGGGAAGAAGAAGCTGAAGAAGAGTTCGCTCTTAGCCACGGAAAGGAGGCCGCATAATGTCCGATACTCCCGAAACCGCGATGGAAACGGTCGAGACGATTGCTCCACCCGTCGAAGTTGCCGCTCTTGGCGATTTGGTCCTGAAATCGGTAGAGAAAGGTGGCGATCTTTACATTTGCGTCCTAAAGGAAAATCTTCTGTCTGCGCTGAAGACCCTCAAAGAGTCGGCTGATCTTCAGTACACCTTCTTTAGTGAGTGCGTCGGCGTGGACTATTCCGCCTGGACCCACGAGCGCGACCTGGATGGACGATTCGAGGTTGTTTACAACTTGCTCTCCATCCACCTGAACCGACGAATCTTCCTCAAGACTTCAGTCAACGATGGCGAGGCCATTCCCACGGCCAAACACCTGTTTCTCGGTGCGGAGTACCCGGAGAAAGAAGTTGGCGACATGTTCGGCATTCGCTTCGAAGGAAACGAGCTAACACCTGGCATTCGATTCATGCTTCCCGACGACTGGGTGGGCTTCCCATTACGTAAGGAATACCCGCTTGGCGGCGATGAAGTCTTGTTCGATCTTGGCGATCGAGGTCCCTCGGTTGAGGAGCGACAGTCTCCCCACGCCGGCGAAAGTTTTGAGGGTAAGACGGGTTCGCAAGATATTTCTGGTCGGTAGCCAAAGGTCCCATTCCGTTTTTTGGGACAAAAAACTTTCCCTTGTCGCAACGGTGAATCTGATTCTTTGACGATCCTTATTGCCCCTGCAAGAATTTTACGAAATCCTTGCCATCTAGCATGAATTTTGATATAGTTTGAAGGAACAGTCAATGTTTCGTGCAAGTCTTGACGATTGTCAACATTTAACGCAATTGTTGACTGGAAGAGGAGTCTCTCTTCTTCACCATTCATTCATAGGAACACATCATGAAAAAAGCGTTTACGCTCATTGAACTTCTGGTAGTCATCGCCATCATCGCGATCCTGGCTGCCATCCTCTTCCCGGTGTTCG
>CAMFIS010000260.1 GCA_945952345.1 uncultured Fimbriimonas sp. | reverse complement strand
AATCGGTGGGTCATTGGGAATATTCCGACTCGTAAGATTCTTCGTGACGCATTAAACTGGAACTAACAAACGCGACCGCGCATTCTTCTGCCATGATCACCAGTCTTCTTGTTGCCCTCGCTGGACACCAGCACTCGATGCTTGGTACCGCCGCGCCCGAGTTCGTCGGCAGCCAATGGATCAATGCCGCCAAGCCCATCACTCTTGCCTCGCGCCGTGGCAAGGTCACGCTCGTACACTTCTGGACATTTGCCTGCATCAACTGCAAGCACAATCTTCCCGCCGTCCAGCGCTTGGCGGATAAGTTCGCCGAGAAGGGGGTGGAGGTTATCAGCATCCATACGCCGGAGCTGGCCGAAGAGAAGGATATCGAGAACGTAAAGAAAGCGGTGGAGAAGAATGGCATCAAATATCCGGTGCTGATCGATGGTCAGTATTCGAATTGGAAGGCTTGGAAGACGGAGTACTGGCCGACGCTGTACGTGGTCGATAAGTCGGGAAAGATTCGAGGCGGCTGGATCGGCGAGCTGAATTGGAATGGCGCGAAGGGTGAGGAAGAAGTCGCGAAGTTGGTCGAGAATCTGCTGTCGGCAAAGTAAGTGTGGCACTGGTAACGACCCCTGCCTTTGTCACCGCAGCGAGGCACGAGCGAAGGAGAGAGGCTGGGGTCGTTACCAGTGATCTTGTGAGGAGGCGGGGGAAGATTCTGCAAGTAAACTCTCCATAGCTTGCTTCAACCCGGCCAACCTTCCCTTGCCCTCGCACCCATGGACGGCGTCACCGACGCCGCGATGCGGGCGTACCTGGGGTCGTGGGGCGTGTTCTCCTACGCCGTGTCCGAGTTCGCACGCGTCAGCGTCGAACCTCTTCCGGCGAAGGTTTTCCGACGAGACATCCCAGAGATTTGCAACAACGGCAAAACGACAACGGGAATGCCGGTGCAGGTTCAGATCCTGGGATCGGACTTGGACAACATGGCGAAGTCGGCCCGGACGGCCGTCGACTGCGGAGCCACGGGGATCGATATCAACTTCGGCTGCCCAGCGCCGGTGGTGAACCGGCACGATGGTGGAGCTTCGCTTCTGCGATGCCCTCCCAGGGTGCGAGACGTCGTTCATGCAGTGAGACAAGCCGTACCAAACGAGATTCCTGTTTCCGCCAAGCTACGGCTGGGCTGGGACGATATCGATGCCATCTTCGAGAACGCCGAGATGGCGGTCGCGGGCGGCGCTTCTTGGATCACCATCCACGCCCGAACCAAAGTTCAAGGCTACCAACCACCGGTGTATTGGCCGCACATCGGCGAGGTCAGAAAGCGAGTTGGAGTGCCCGTCGTTGCCAATGGCGATATCTGGAACCTCGACGACTTCCGTCGTTGCCGAGACGAGAGCGGCTGCCAGAACTTCATGATCGGCAGGGGCGCCCTTGCCAACCCTCATCTTGCTCATCAAATCGCCAAAGAGCTCGGGCTTCCCTATTCTTCAAGTTCAAGCAAGGTCGAATGGGACAAGGCGATGACGAGCTTCGTTCGGTTCAGCGACGAGGTCGGAATGCCGCGAGACGTCATCCTCATGCGTCTCAAGCAGTGGTCGAAGATCGCAAAGCTTTACGGTGATTTCTCCGCTTTCGACGAGGTCAAGCATGCGACGACGATCGAGGAATTCTTTGTTAATTTGACGCCGAAGGCTAAGAGACCGATGGCTTTGATAGCATTCCAATCAGAATTACAATCAGTCCAATCGTGCCGATGATCCCCATCACGAGGCCGAAAATGGCCCGGCCTTTCCCTGTCTTCGTTGGGTCCTTCTTGATTTCATTGAACGCGAGAATGGCGGTTAAGATTGCGAAAGGTCCGAAGATGCAAAGAGCCGAACCCAGCCCTAGGTAGCCCGAAATTAGAGCCCACCCCGAAGGGTTGACCGGGAGAACAAACCGCATAGGGTCGTCATTCGCGTTGACCGGCGCTTGGGGCGCCGCACCTCTCGGATAGTTTGCGGCAGATGGCGGTGCTGTCACATTGAGTTGGCCGCTCGCCTCTCGAGCGAGTGAAGCCAGGTCGGAGGCGTTTAGGTCGACATCAGGACCTTGCAGCCGAACCGACTTCCCGGCCAAAGCCCCGCTGTTATGGGCGGCAACAAGCGCTTCCAAATCGAAAGGGTTAGCTTCCCCTTCGACAACCCATCGTCGATCGTCCGTCATTACTTCGAGATTACCTTCGCCAGTTCCTGGCCCTTGTTTCGGAGCTCATCGGAAACCTTCGGCGACATGTTCATTAGCCCAGCCACCAGATGTTTATCCTTATAGATCTCGGCCACTTCCAGTCCTTTGGCCACGATCGCAGGGTCGCTCGAGCGCAAGTTATCCACGATTCCATTCAGCCCTCCGGCGTTGGCCAGAGTTGGACGGAACGATTCAGGAATCGTGTTGAGGAGCAGATCATAACCTGCCTGCCGCATTTCTGGTGAACCGCTGCGACAAAGTTCCGTCGCAACGTGGGCGATATGTTTCTTCTCATACTCCTCAGCGTCTTCGCCCCAAAGGCTCGCGAACTTATTCGCGTTCTTCTTGAGCCAGTCCGTCAGCGCTTTCTTGCCATACTTCTCCATTTGCTGAACGAACCACTTGGTCGCCGATTTGGTCGCCGATCCGCCAAGAATCACCTTGGGATCGAGACAATCGTTGAGAGGACCTTTGGAGAAGTCGAGATGAGCTTGGGTTCCAACTTCGTGCAGGGCGCGAAGGTAATGACCCTCGGTTGGGTGAGGCATGATCCGCTCTGCCACCTGATCGAATTTGGCCGCATCGGACGCGATCCAGAATCGAGCCTGTGTCCACGGGCCGATAAATCGCTCGGTCGAAGCTTTCGTTCCCAATCTTCGCAGCGCAGCTGATGGAGCGCCGAGTGCGCGGAAGGAATCCGCTGGGGTTGGCGCATGCTTCGCAATATTGATGCACACCGCGCTTGATGGCTCGGTTGAAACCGGTCCCTTTTGCTGATCGTCCATGACTTCGGCAAATGAACTTAGTGGCTCGCGAATATCGAGATTGCCCCACGACATGATGCCGAGGTTGATCTTATGCGTAACTAACATGCTTTGCGTCATCGGATCGTTGGGTTGGAGCATGGTTCCGGGCCAAATCGTGAAGTTCACTGGCATCGGCGTGGGATTCCTTGCCGTGATTTGGACCGAGTTCATGTCCGGGCATTGAATTTTTAAGTCGTACTTCTTGAGGTCCGTGTAGGAAAGCTTTATTCCTCCAAACTCACCGCCATATTGCAGACCGCTCGGATATTTTTGCTCGGTCTTTCGCAGCCAGTCGTTGAGTGTAAATCGCGTTGGAGCACACCGGCAATCATCTTCATTCTCGAGGAACGGGCTGTCGAAGTCCGGCACCTCGTAGTCCGCCATTTCGAAGGTTCCCGAAGAACCTTGGACACGACCACCAACAACACCCATTCGGTTATCGATGTGAGAGAATTGGTACGCAACATGAACGCCCACGTAGTGAGTACTGTAACCCTTATAGCTGTAGCTGCACGGTTTGGTATTCCAGTGTGACCATTCCACGTGCCGCTCGTATTGATCGTTATAGAACGGCTTTTGGGCGTCGTGCCACATGAGATCGGTGACCGTTCCTGCGTCGATCGGGCTGCTATCCTTCTCGGCTGCGGCGCGAAGGATCTTCTCAAACTCGTCGGACCGATCGAAGTCGATGTCTGGATAGAAGTCGGCTCTGTGATACTCCGAACACTTTATGTCGCACGAGAGATCGCAGGCCTGATGCGAATTGTGGACTTCACCACGGCATAGGTTGTTGCACTCGTCCCACTGACCATCGCCGTACCCTTCGTCGTCGTAAGTAACCGTGAAGGTGACGAAGTCTTGGCGAGCGCCATTGCCGGAATCCAGCCGACATACGACGTTGAGCGGAGGTGGAACCGTAAATCCGTGCTTTGCCTTACTCACGTTGGTGTGCAAAGTAGAGAAAGCCAATAACCCCAAAATGGCCGACATAATGTCGGCATTATACGCTTAGCCCGAGCATTTGACTATTCGCTTATCAAGCATCGAATTTCGTCCATTATTGCCACATTGTGGGCAGTGGTGGTGTCGATCTCGACAATCTCGCCGACGACTTTCAATGGCTGCAACCTTCCGTCCCCGAGATAAGCTCGGTAACCGGGCGTGTCCACGTCGGGCACCGGCGAATGAACCGGATGACGCTCGCCTTTAGCGACCCTCTCGTTCGTTCTTTCGATGAGCACGTCGGGTGTTGCCCAGCACAAAACCTGGACGATTTGAAATCCGAACCTATCCTTCAGCGCCGCGATCTTCGCATCGTAGAATTCGGCCGGGAAATTGCTCTCGACGATCAAGGAATTCCCGCTCTCGAGCGCACGTTCCATCAGTCGATCCATGACGTTGTAAGCCGCCTTGCCGAAGCGTCGAGACTCGGCCCGATCGGCGGGGGCGAACTCATCGCCGATCGTTTCTTTGATGTCATCTTTGTGGATGCACATCAAGCCCAATTCGCGACTGAGCGTTCGGGCCAGAGTCGTCTTGCCCGCGCCCGAGTGGCCGGTCACGA
>CAMFIS010000259.1 GCA_945952345.1 uncultured Fimbriimonas sp. | reverse complement strand
GGGAGTCGGGCACCGCCTACATCGACGTCGCCAACGGGCTCTTCGCCGGATTCGGATTCGTCTTCGCCGCCCAATACGTCGAGAGCAGAAAAAAATCTGACCTTTGGCTCGCTGCCATTCTCCTCTCTCTTGCTGCCGGATCCAAGTACACCGGTCTCCAAGCCATCGTTATCGCCGCCCTCGTGGTCGTCCTGATGATCGACCAGAAGAAGGTCGAGGGTGTGAAGCTCGGTGCCTTCGCCGCTGCGTTCGCCAGCCCTTGGTACATCAAGAACTGGATCGCGGTCGGCAACCCGGTCTACCCATTCTTTTACTCCGTCCTCGGCGGCAAGAATTGGGATACGTTCAACGGGCAAATCTATTCCGAGGAGCAGAAGACTTTTGGCTACCACGGCGTCGACAATATCGGCCAGAGCCTCTTCGGATTGGTGACCTCACCGGGACGGTTCACCAACCCCCAGCCACTCAACGGAACCGGTTTTGCCTTCGTCACGATTGGTTTTGCCGTGGTAATCGGTGCGATAGTCGGTCTCATCCGTGGCATTGCAGCGAAGTTCGACCGAGCCCTTGCCCTGATGATTCTGCTCCAGCTCGTCGCGTGGTGCTTCCTGTCCCAACAGAGCCGCTACATCCTCACACTGGCAGTCCCCATGCTCGTGTTCATGGCGAGGGGAATCGAGTGGAAGCCGCTTGGCAAAGTCGTCATCGGCGTCGTCGTTCTCCAAGCGGTTGTGAGCCTGTGGGTCTACAAAGAATCGATCCTTGCCGAACGTCTTCCGGTCCTCGTTGGTGGACTCACGAAGGAAGAATTCCTCGGTGGATATAAGCTTCAGGACGGCACTCCGATGCCTGGCGCGGTGGACTTCTACAACGCGGCGAAATACATCGACGGCGATGCCAGCATCACGAAAGTCGGGCTCTTCGATGAGGTGTTTGGCTATTACTTGGACAAGCCGTATTTCTGGGCGACTCCGGGACACACGACGGAGATTGGATACGCCAACATGAAGACGGCGGACGACTTCATCGCCGGGCTTAAGAAGGTGGGAATCAGCCATTGCTACCTGACGAACAAGTACATCAAGGGTACCGAGGACTACGATCCGTGGTACCAGGCAGCCGGCATCGATGGTCCGCCTACGCCGTTTGCTGCCGACTATCGAGCGAAGAAGATGGAAGACCAACGCTCGAAGTGGCGGGTACTCTTCGCCGAGGCTAT
Organism: uncultured Fimbriimonas sp.; assembly: GCA_945952345.1. Taxonomy (GTDB): domain Bacteria; phylum Armatimonadota; class Fimbriimonadia; order Fimbriimonadales; family Fimbriimonadaceae; genus Fimbriimonas. Next base: position 3,526 of record CAMFIS010000259.1, on the reverse strand, counting down.
TGCGGCGAAGAAGCTCACGCTTGTGCAACGCTTCTCGACGACGAAGTTTCTTTATAAGGTGGAATAGCTCCCCAACCGCTGCCTCCGTGGCGAGGACTGGCAACAAATGTTCGCATGACCATGCCGAGCTATGGAGGCTAAGAAGGTCTCGTTCCAAATTCAAGTTCCTAAGTCATCTTAGAGCCCCCATAGCTCTGCCTGGGTAATCCACATTTTCGAACCAACTTCTCGCCACGGAGGCAGCGGATGCCCTGAATGTAGATTAACGTGAGCTTGCGAAAGAATGTAGCCTCGGGGCGGCGGCTCGGGAATTCATATGGCCTCTCTCACTCATTCGACCCGAGGCAGCGTATTCAACATATCCATATGCGACCCGACTTAGGTCGCAGGCGTTATCTCCTTACGGCGAACCTCAGCCTCGACTGGAGCCTGAAAGCTGAAGCCTGAAGGCTTTTTGAAAAAGGTATCCTATTCCCTAGCTCGACGCTGAGCAAACACCATACCGGGATGAATCAACAGTCCGTCTCAACGAGCTCCTTTTCACAAAGCCAAATCTCCGAAACCGCCTTCGAGAAGCGTCGTGGCATCAGCCATGTCGAACTCCGAACCGGCCTTACCCAGGTCCATGTTCTTAACCTGGCCGAGCCCTTGGCGAAGAAACGCCTCGAAGCCCTGAAAGCGGTGGCGAACGCGGGCATCAGTCTTGACTTCCTCAAGCTCACCCCGACCGGTGTTTCCTTCCTCATCCCCGCTGACAAGACGGAGTTGATTAGTACAACCCTGAAGCAAGCAGATATTACGAATCAACTGGATACTGGCCGCAGCATCGTCCTCATCTATGCGGTCAACATCCGCGACGAAGAGGGCATGATCGCGGGCATCCTCCAGCGCGTGATCAACGCGGGAATCTCCATCGACCACGCTTCCGATATGCACGACCGAATCCTCATCGTCGCCGAGGCCAGCCAGGCCGAACGATTCAAGAACCTGATCGAGGAGGACATCCGTGGCTAATAAAGTTGTCGTCATGAAGTTCGGCGGCACCAGCGTCGCAACGCCCGAAGCCCGAATGACTTCGGCCATGCGCGTCATCTCGGCCAAGGAGAAGGGGCTTCAGCCCGTCGTCGTGGTCAGCGCGATTGGCCGCAAAGGCATGCCGTATGCCACCGACACGTTCATCAATCTCCTCAAAGAGATCGACCCGAATGTGGAGCCCGACGCCCGCGAACTCGACCTTCTCATCGCATGCGGCGAAATCCTCAGCTCGGTCATTTTTGCTCATACGCTGAAGACTCTTGGTCATTCGGCCCAAGCCTTCCGCGGAGGTCAGGCCGGCATCCGCACCGATGGCGTTTACGGCAACGCCCGTATCGTCAGTATCAATCCAACCGCCCTGTTCCGCTGCCTGGAGAAAGGCGCGATCCCGGTTGTGTGCGGATTCCAGGGAACCTATTCGGAAGATCGTTCGCTGCCCGGTGGTGAACTCACGACCTTAGGTCGAGGCGGATCGGACACCACGGCATCCGCCGTTGGAGCCGCGATGCAAGCCGACGCGGTTGAAATCTTTACCGACGTCGATGGCGTCAAAACCGCAGATCCCGACGCGGTGAAAGAAGCGCCGACGCTGCGCCAAGTCACCTACGACGAGGTTGCCGAAATCGCGCACCTTGGAGCAAAGGTTGTCCACCCCCGCGCCGCCGAGATCGCGATGAATTACGATATCCCGCTCTGGGTCAAGAACACGTTCAGCGATGATATCGGTACCGAGATCGTGAGCCGAGACAAGTTTCCCGGCCGCCGAGTGACCGGCGTGACCCACACGGGCAAGCTGGTGTTCCTGCAGTTCGACCTCAGCGGAGCCGACCAAGCTCACCGAGCGAAGTTGGAATCCAGCATTTACGGAACCATGGAGCGGTACGGCGTGCAGCTCTTCATGCTCAACGTCAGCCCTGAGTCGACCGGATTCGCTGTCCCGAGAGCCCAATACCCAATCGTTCAGGACGTCCTCGACGGCCTCGTGATCCCCGTCGGAGACGGCAACGATCGGCTGGTCTACGTCTTCCAACTCGGTTCGCCGACGCCAGAAGTGGAAACCCAAGTCGAGCTATTGAAGTCCCTCGGCGAGGTGCGCCGCGTCGGCGCGGTCCTCACCGAGGGCTGCACCATGGTTTCGGTGGTTGGGCATGAATATATGCAGCAGCCTGGCGTCTTCCTCCGCGCGCTCGAAGCGCTCGAGAGCGGGCAGATCAGCGTTCTGCAAACCTCGGACTCCGATTTCTCGCTCAGCGTCTTGGTGCCCGAATCCGAAGCGATGCGAACCGTCAAGCTCCTGCACGGATGCTTCGGCCTGGCCGAAGTCGTGTAAGTAGCCAATTCGGTCAAGCACCTCGGCCACCCGGTAAGCGATCATGAAATCGATGAGAACGGGAACCAAGCTGGAGTACCGACAGCGAATCGAGATGGCCATCGAGTTCATCCTAGAAAACCTCGATTCGCCGCCTACTGCGGTCGAAGTCGCCGATTACGCCGGCTTCTCGCGGCACCATTTCGGAAGAGTCTTCTCGATGGCCGTCGGCGAACCGATCGCTGAATTTGCGCGGAGGCTGCGCTTAGAAAGGGCCGCATGGTCACTCGACCAAACCGAGAAATCGATTACCGAGATCGCCTTCGAAGCGGGCTACGAATCGCACGAAGGATTCAGCCGGGCGTTCCGAGAGTGGTACCACGTTGCTCCGTCAGAGTTCCGCAGCCGCTCGTCGCGGCACGAAATTCAGGTCCAGTGCCAAGTGCATTGGTTCCCGGCTGGGCGTCGATCGGTCCCCGTGCTCATCATGCAAGACGAGACAAATATGGAAGCACGCATTGAACACCTCGACGACATCCACGTCGTGGCTCTTCGACATCAAGGTCCGTACTATCAGATCGGCGAGAAATTCGGTCAGCTCTCCCAATGGGCAGGACGACATCAGGTTCCAATGAACATGGGAGTTGCGATCTACTATGACAATCCCGACGAAGTCGCGGCTTATGATCTTCGTTCAGAGGCATGCATGATGGTCGGCAACGGATTTGCCTTACCGGAAACAGACGGACTCGATCTTCGGATTCTCACCATCCAGGGTGGCGACCACGCAATGTTCACGCACATGGGACCCTACGATGGCATTGGCGATGCATGGGCGATGTTCTTCGGGCAAGCCCTGCCCAAGCTCGGACGAGAATGCGCGGAAGGACCCACCTTCGAGATCTACCGAAACGACTGCCGAGTCGTGAAGCCAGAGGAACTCAGAACCGACCTCTACATCCGGCTAAAGTAGCCGCGAGCCGGACCGGTGGGCTAAGCTGTTGCGGGATGGGGTCCAACACTCCAACGTGCAAGAACTGCGGCTCGCCGGTCGAGGCGAACTTTTGCCCGCAATGTGGCCAATCCATCACAGTTGATGTCCCGACGGTGAAGACTTTCATCCACGACACCGCGGCAGGAATGTTTTCGTACGACGCCAAGATTTGGCGGACGATTTGGACC
>CAMFIS010000258.1 GCA_945952345.1 uncultured Fimbriimonas sp. | reverse complement strand
GAACCGGAGAAGATCAGCGCCGTGCAGGGAGTTTTTGCTCTCGACCCCGATAAGGCCGACCTTACAGGTGGCGTCAAGGCCGAGTCGAAAGGTGGACAGCGCAGCTTTGGCTATTGGAATTCCAGTGCGGACGCGGTTGAATGGCTCCTCAAAGTCGATCAAGAAGGTGACTACGAAGTCTCGTTCGAAGCGGGCGGCGAATCGCGCACAAGTGAAGTGACGATGAATTTTAGGAACCTGGGTGACCACAGCGAAAGCTCGGCTACCTTTGCAATTCCATTCACGGGTAGTTGGGACGTGTTTGCACCGGTGGTCCCGAAGACAGTTCACCTGAAGAACGGGATTACTTCTGTGAAGGTTAGCCCGGCGAAGGCAGATACGTGGCACGCAGCAAACGTGCGGACGATCTACCTGAAGAAGAAATGAGGCGCCCGAAGGCGCCTCAGGAGTGATGAAGAAGCTAATCGCTTAGCTCTTCTTTCGTCGTCGAAGCAGGCCCAGCGCGCCAAGTCCGAGGGCGGCCATCGATGCCGGTTCCGGTACCGGAGCGGCGAAGAGGGTAGGCGAAAGGTCTCCATTGAGACCGGTCTGCTGCTCGGCCCAAGTGGATCCGCTGTCGAACAGGGAAAGGTTGAACACGTAGTAACCGTTGTTTTCCGGTGACGTCGTCGACGTATTCTGGAAGAGGCCCGTGAACGAACCTGTGACGCTGCCGCGGTGGGTGGTGTCGATCATCCATCCGGTGTTGGTGTCGAGGACGGCATTAAGGCCGCTAACCGTGTAGTTGATGTTGTAGTTCAGGAAGGTGCCTCGTTGGCTGCCTTCGGCAATCGGCCACAGTCGCGAGAACGCGTTTGCGTAGTCGGCATTTGCGCCCGCGATTGAGATGTGAAGCTTGGTGAAGCCATCGCTCCAGAAACCATCGCTGCTCGTAGTAAATGCACCGGCGTTGTCGTACAACTGCATGAAGCTATTGTTCTGATTGTTGGGGTTTCCCCAGCCGCTGTAGGGACCGTTGTTTGGATCGGTCGTGTACCACCAAGCGGTCAGCATATCATTGGCATTTTCAGATCCCGCACCGAGGTAGGGATTGTTTTTGCCCTGGTACACACTGCCGTCTCGGGTGGCAAAGTTGCCACTGCCAACTGCGTTGGTGTTGTTCTGTGCGTCGGCCAGCGTGTTGTAACGCGTAACCGTGCCGTTGTAGTTGAAGAAGTCTGTCGAAACTGCGTAGTCGAACGCGAATGCTGAACTTCCGAGCATCGCACCAGCGATGAGGAACGCTCCTTTCTTGAATATCATAGTAATTCACCCGGCACGCAAAATTGCCTGAAGCTTCAATTTACAGATATTTGCTGGCTAGATGAATTGCTTGGAAAGGAATCCGGCATTCCTACCAGCATAAACCTGGTAGGAGTGCGTGGGTGCAGTTGGGAGTCAGGGGTTTGGAGTCAAGAGCAATCTGTGATAGCTCTACACTGCTTCGCCCAAGTAAGCCGCGATGACCTTCGGATCGTTGCGAATCTCGGAAGGCGGACCCTGGGCGATTTCCTCGCCGTGATCCAACACAAAGATCCTCTCACAAAGGTTCATCACGAACTTCATGTCGTGCTCGATCAGGAGGACGGTTACGCCAAGTTCGTCGCGAATCTTCTTCACCATCTGAAGAAGTTCCATCTTCTCTTGCGGGTTCATACCCGCGGCGGGCTCGTCCAGAAGGAGGAGTTGCGGTTGAGTTGCCATGGCCCGGGCAATCTCGAGGCGGCGCTGTTTGCCATAAGGTAGGTCCTTACTGCGAACGTTGGCCACATCATCGAGGTCCACCAATTTTAAAAGCTCCAGAGCTTGGTGCTTCAACTGCTCCGTCTCCTTGATTGCACCAGGTAGGTAGCAAAGAGCTGAGCCCAGGGTAGTGCGATGGCGCAAGAAACCGCCGACAACAACGTTCTCGAGCGAGGAAAGCGAACCGTACAGGCGGATATTTTGGAAAGTTCGGCAGATGCCAAGTTTGGCAATTTTGTTCGAAGGCGTTCCGGTGATGTTTCGACCGTTGAACGTGATCATTCCCGAGGTCGGGGCATACACGCCGGTGATGAGGTTAAAACAGGTTGTCTTTCCCGCTCCGTTCGGACCAATCAATCCAAAAAGGTCACCTTGATTCAGTTCGAACGATACGCTGTTGACGGCTACGAGGCCACCAAACTTGATCGTTGCTTCGTCGAGTCTCAGGAGGCTCATGCCGCCACCTCGACTTCTTGAACCGGACGCTTGCCGAGGACCTTCTGAACCCAAGACCAACTAAATTCGCTATGCCCAAAGATTCCCTGCGGTCGAAGCAGCATCAATACCACGAGCGTAACCGCAAGAACTGGCATTCGGAAGAGTTGGCCATTGATCGTCGACTGGAAGGTCGGGATCAGGACGAGCAGTCGACCCATGATCATGGCGAGGACGACGCCCCCAGCAATGACTCCCAAGTTCATGCCAAGACGCTTGTACGGGTTCCCGTGGAAGTTGTCCTGAATCTTCTTGAGGATGACCACCGAAGTAATGATCGCTATTGCAACTCCAACCGGTGTTGCTACCGCGATGCTCGGGGGCAAGTCGCGCATTTTCTCGGGAACGATGAACAGGACGATAGCAGCGATCGCTGTTCCGGTGATCGAGCCAGTTCCGCCGAGGACAACCATCGTCAGAATCAAGAAAGACGCGTCCATCGAGAAGTCCGTCGGACTTACGAAGCCTTTGGTGTGAGCGTAGAGCGCACCAGCAGCTCCTGCGAATGCTGAACCGAGAACGAAAGCCGTGACCTTCGTCTTCGTCAGGTTCACGCCCATTGCCGAGGACGCAATCTCATCTTCCCGAACCGCAAGGAAGGAGAGGCCGTGAGCGGTCTTGAGAAGGTTTCGGCAAACGGCAATCGTGATGATCGCCAGGAGAACTACGAAGAAGACCGTAGACGGGTACTTGGAAGCCGAAAGGCCGTACGCTTCACCCAGCGCTTTCTGGTTCTTCGCGATAATCGTGACGATCTCGCCAATGCCCAGCGTGACGACGGCGAGGTAGTCACCTCGCAACCGCAAAGAGGGCAAACCGACGATAAAGCCTGCCAATCCTGACACGATCGCACCACAAACCATTGCGATCGGGAGCCACAGCGGATTGGCCGCATCGGCCATGTTCTTGAAGACGGTGCTTGCGAGCAAGGCTCCGGTATACGCGCCAATTTGGTAGAACGCCGCGTGGCCAATGGAAAATTGCCCGGTGATACCGTTGATCAGATTAAGGCTCACGGCGAGGGTTACATAGAGTCCGGCCAGCGAGAACAAAAGCCGTGAATAGTCGGTGGCTCCTCGCAGCATGAATTGGGCAAGGAAACACACGGCGAAGGCAAGGAGGATACTGCCAATACGACTTGCGGCCCATTTGCCGAAATTGAATTTCATCAGACTTTCTCCACCTTGTTCGAACCTAAAATTCCACCGGGCCGTACCAGAAGCACGCCAATGAGGATGATGTACGCAATGGCGTCACGATAGCTCGAGAGTCCAAACCACGTGACCAAGTTCTCGGCGACACCCATAAGGAGCGCACCAACGACGGCGCCGGGAATGTTTCCGATTCCGCCCAGAACTGCCGCCACAAAAGCCTTAACACCGGGAGCAGCACCCGAGAATGGATCGATCGGGGCCGACTGGAACGTCGAGTACATCATCGCTCCTGCGCCAGCTAGGACGGAGCCCAAAACGAACGTAAAAGTGATGACCGTATTGAGGTTAATACCCATCAGCGACGCGGCATTGAAGTCGACCGAAACCGCGCGCATGGCTCGGCCCATCTTGGTCTTCATGACTAAGTACCAGAGGCTGATCATGAGGCCCAGGATGGTAGCCAGCATGATGATCTTGCTCTTCGGAATATGGACGGGAACGGCCTTTGCGTTTGCCTCGTTCGTTAGATTTCCTTGCGTTTCCTTGAGGTCTGCGAGTTCTTTGTCGATCGCAGCGCCCGCGGGAGATGGATTGAAAGGATCCTTCTCGTGGGCAAATTGAATATCGTATCGTCTCTTCGCGTCGTCGATCTTTGGCTGCATCGCCGCCGCTGCCGCTACTTTGGTTGCATCCGGCTTGACAATGTCGAACCGAATATCGTCGGCAAAAGGATTCACACGCGATGTTACCGCCTGCTTCTTTCCTTCAAGGAGAAAGGCCTGACCGCCGTATTGCAGCAGCAACGAGAGGCCAATTGCTGTGATGAGGGAAGCAATTCGCGGGTGATTTCGAATTGGGCGATAGGCAAATCGCTCGATAAGGAATCCGGCGGTACCGCTAATTGCCATGGCTCCGACAAGCATGATGACCAGCGATATCCATGAGCCCTTCAGCGCTTCGTTGCCGCCAACTCCAAATCCTAGCATCCAGGAGGTGAACAAGGCTCCGTACGAACCAAGCATGAAAACCTCGCCGTGGGCGAAGTTGATGAGCTTGAGGACGCCATACACCATCGTGTATCCCAGCGCCACCAAGGCGTAAATCGATCCGAGCAGCAATCCATTGACGAGCTGCTGCGGAAGGGACGTGTAGTCCACCGGATTGATGGGGCCGGGGCCAACGAAAAACAGAATGACGGCTCCCACAATCCATCCGATTGTTCTGACCTTCTTATTGTTTTGTCCGCCTGGCCTGGACAAGATGAAATACATCACCAGTGCGAGGGGCCCAAATGCAAGAGCAAACAGAGGATGCGCGAATCTCAACGTCTTACCTCGG
>CAMFIS010000257.1 GCA_945952345.1 uncultured Fimbriimonas sp. | reverse complement strand
TTGTTTGGTCTTCTCGGCTAGAAAGACGGAGGCAGTGTATAGATTGGGCTTATCAATGGACCAAAGGCGTGGGTTTTCAGTCGAAACAATTATTTGCGGATGAGCTGTCTCGCCGGGCCCAACTTTATATCGAGTCGATCCAACAATTTTTAAGTCGGTGCCGAATTGCAAAACCAAGCTAGCCATGCCCGATTGCTCCTTCGTACCGTCATTTTTGATTTCCAGGTCGGCAACTACAACTCCTCGGTCTTTAGAGACAACTGGTTTTATGAACTGCCCATCTTTCACCAGGTGCACTGGGTTATCGATGTTCAGATACGTATGCCGATAGATTCCCGCGCCCTCGTAGAACCAACCTTCGAACTCGGTTGCGTCCACCCGGACCGTCACATTGTTCTTCTGGCCGTATCGAATCTGATTCGTGATGTCCGCATCGAAGCCGATGTAGCCGGACTCGTTGCGCTTGATGAACGTACCGTTGCACCACACGCTAGCATTGCGATAGATGCCATCGAAGTGTATCGAGATCCGCTTCCCGATTTGCTCTTTGCCAATCGTGAAGTTCTTGCGGTACCAGCCGATGGAGTTCTCAGGAAAGTCGCGACCAATGGCCTTAAAGCCATGGCCGCCCTCACCTTTCTCAGTGAATGGAAGCTCGATCACCCAATCGTGCGGTAGATTGAGCTGCCGCCATTTGCCGTCTCCGAACCCTGCGCTTACCGGTCCCTCGCCCGAACCCGCCTTGGCCAGATATCCCATGCCCGTCTTTCCGAATCCGAAGTCCTTGATCGGATCGGATGCATGTCCCAGGGCAAAACGCCAGTTGTCGTCGAAGTTCGTGTGTGAGTAGGTGGGCTGTTGAACAACCGCTAGCGCGGCAGCCAGGCTGAGGGAAATCACGAGGTAATCATATCACTTCGCGGGAACCTAAAACAAAATCACCCAGCTCATCGAACTGGGTGATCTTCACTAAGCGCTAGTCGCTCAAAGCTAAACGCTATTTCGGCGTATCGCCAATCTTGCCGTCTCGGTCGAGATCGATCTTTGTAATCTCCTCGGCTTTGTCCTTCAGCTTGTCGAGGAAGCCACCTTCTTTCGTCGACTCTTTCACCTTGTCGACAACGTTGCCGCCAATCTCTTTAGCCTTGTCGAACGCGTCGTGCGCCACGTCGCCCGCTTTGTGTCCGACCTCTTTTGCCTTTTCGAGAGCGTCGTGGCCAAGATCCTTCGCCTTGTCTGCCGCGTGCTCCGCAATGTCCTTGCCCTTGTCGAGGGCTTCTTTCGCTTTATCGTTCATTTCCATTTGCAAATTCCTCCTACGTCAGTTTACGCCTGCGGGATGCGATATATGTCACGTTGTCCGTGAACCTTTTGACCGGAAGGTTGTGTCGAGCAGAACACCAATAAAGATCACCGTACCCATGACTGCGAATTCCAGCTCAGAGGCAATGCCGAGGATATTGATGAGATTCCTGAGCACGATCAGCAGCGTGATTCCCAGTGCGACTCCAATAATCGAACCTTCTCCACCTCGAAGCGAACATCCACCAAGCACAGCAGCCGCGATGGCGTAGAGTTCGTAGAACGAGCCATGGCTGGATGGAGAAATCGAGTTCGAGTAGTACGCGAACAAGATCGTCGCAAGGCCAGCAGTGAAACCACAAATGACATATGCGGTCGTGATGATCTTCTTGGAGTCGATGCCAGCATATCGACTGGATTCCTCGTTGTAACCCGAGGCAAACAGATAACGTCCATAAACGCTTTTGTGAAGCAGAATGTACGCCGCAATCCCCAAAACCACCATGATCACGACGGGATTCGGAATGATGCCAAAGCTATCGCCTACGGCGAGATTCCGAATCCAAGCGGTGGGTTTTGAATCGGCAAAGCCGGCGGTGTGGTCGTGGGAAACGAATCGTGCGAGGCCGCGATAAAGCAGCAAACCGCACAACGTGACGACGAAGGGCTGCATGCGAACTCGAGTGACCAACGCTCCGTGTCCCCAGCCCAATAGACAAGCTCCAGCGATTGTCGCTACAACGGCAATGATCGGAGGAATCTTTTCGTTGGCAAGAATCATCGAAAAGATTACGCCCATGAATGCGAGGACCGATCCAATGGAAAGGTCGATGCCTCCCGTGATGATCACGAAGGCCATGCCAATGCTCATCACGCCGTAGATACCAATCAAACGGCTTGTATTCTGCAGGTTCGCCAAGGACAAAACGTTGTGATTCACGAAGAAGCTTGCGCCAACGAGCACGACAAGAATGATCAGGATTCCGAGTTCTTTTCCGCCTTTCTTCATGCTTAGTGCCCTCCCGTTGCTAACAGCATAATGGCTTCTTCATTGATGGCTCCGCGTTCCAGCGTGCCGGTTAATCTCCCCTCGTGCATGACCGCAACGCGGTCGCTAACGTTAATCACTTCCTCCATATCACTCGATATCATCCAGATCGCCGTTCCTTTAGCGGCGATGGTTCTTAATTCTTCGTAAATCTCGGCCTTCGATCCGACGTCGATGCCCCGAGTTGGTTCGTCGACGATCAAGACTTTCGGACCCAACGCCAGCCACCTTCCAAGAACAACCTTTTGCTGATTACCACCAGATAGCGTTGAGATGGTGGTATGAATGCTCGCCGTCTTCACGTTCATTTTTGAGACCGACTCACGAGCATATTCCTCTTCTTTCTTGAGATTGATGAGGCCCATTGATGCCAGGCTCGGCAGCTTCGGCATCGATGTATTTTCCTTCACTGACATCTGCACCGTGAGCCCACAGCCACGTCGATCTTCGGGAGCAAGGAATATTCCATGTTGTATCGCTTCTTGAGCCGATCGGATTCGAACTGGCTTGTCATCGATCTCGATTGTTCCACGATAGGGATCGATGCCAAAGACGGCTCGCACGAGCTCCGATCGTCCAGCGCCAACCAGGCCAGCCATGCCAAGGATCTCTCCCGCTCGAATTTCCAAGTCGATGGTCTCATTGGGATATCGCTCTGTGCGGAATTTGTTCAACCGCATCACGACGGCGCCAGGATTGTGGAAACCAGAATCGGACTTTAGAATCTCCCTTCCGATCATCATTTTCACCATGGCGTCCTTGGTGATATCCTCGCGCTTGAGTCCACCCGCGTTTCGCCCGTCTCGCAATCCAACCACTCGGTCCGCAATCTCTTGCACTTCGTCGAGACGGTGAGTGATGTAGAGAATCGAAACTCCCTGACTCTTCAGTTCTCGAACCAAATCCAAAAGTCGCTTGGTCTCTTCTAGCGTCAAGCTGCTCGTAGGCTCGTCCAAAATCAACACTTTAACTTTGAGAGACAGAGCACGGGCAATCTCGACAAGCTGTTTCTCAGCAATCGATAAGCGACTAAGAAGCGTCCGAGGTGAAACATTGAGTCCGACCCTCTGAAGAATCGCAAGACTTTCGTCTTCCAGTTTCTTCTGGTCAACAAATGGACCCTTACGAAACTCTCTTCCAAGAAAAATATTCGAAGCCACATCCAGGTTATCGAGGCCACTGAGTTCTTGGTAGATAATTCGGATGCCGTGATTCAAGGCATCGCTCGGCGACCGTAAGATGAGAGGCTTTTCCTCAAACTCCATCGACCCTGAATCGGCATAGTAGACACCGCTCAGGATTTTCATTAGCGTCGATTTTCCGGCGCCATTCTCGCCAATAATGGCAACGACCTCGCCGGGGGCGAGGTCGAGACTCACGTCTTCCAAGGCTTTGACGCCAGGAAAACCTTTCGTGATGTTGTTGAGTTTCAGCACGAATGGTTACTTCTTCGGCTTGCCATCAAGATAGGCCTTGACGGAATCTTTGTTGATCGCTTGCGTCGGAATAATCTTCTTACCGTCCTTCGGCAGAGCAGACTTGTCGCCATCCAGAACCTTCGCCATCATCATCATCGACTCGTAGCCGAATTGGAACGGCTGCTGAACGATCATCGAAAAGATGCTGCCATCCTGAACGCCCGTGATCGTATCGGCTTCGTCGTCGAAGGTTACGATTTGAATCTTTCCTACTTTCTTGGCTTCCTTGACCGCGTTGACGATTCCAGGACCGTTGTAGCTCCAAAGTCCTACGCAACCAGCGAGGTCCGGGTACTTGACGATGGCGTCGGCCACGTTCTGCTTGGCTCGAGCTCGGTCACCGTCGTCGGTTCGAAGGTCGAGAATCTCCACCTTGCTACCAGCAAGAGCCTTCTTGAGGCCGTCGTATCGCTCCTTGGCGTTCTGCGCGTCGGCTTTGCCAACGAAGACCATGATCTTTCCGCCGTTCGGGAGAGCCTTCTTGACTTCTTCGCCAGCCATCACGCCAGCGGCGACGTTGTCCGTACCAATATAGGCAGCACGCTTCGAATCAGGCGCGTCGCTATCCTGGCAAACGAGGAGCACGCCACTGTCGACAATCTTGTCGAGGTCTTGCTTCTCACCGACGGGATCGGTCGGACTCACAGCGATGCCAGCAACCTTGTTAACCACGAGGTCGTCCAGAATCTGCTTCTGTGAAGCGGCGTTTTGGTCGGGACTCATTTTGAATTCGACCTTGTAATTCTTGAGTTCAGCCGCGGCCTTCTCGGTTCCGGCTTTTGCAGCCAGCCAGTAGTCGCTGGGGTTGTTCGTAACAAAAGCGATCGTCTTGGTTCCGCCACCTGCTGGGGCGGGCGAACTGGTTGCACCGCCACCCGTCGTCGCGGCAGCGTTATTATCTCCGCCGCCACCATTGCAGCCAACGATGGCTACCGATGCCAATAATGCTAAGAAC
>CAMFIS010000256.1 GCA_945952345.1 uncultured Fimbriimonas sp. | reverse complement strand
ACTCTACACCATGGAAAGTTTTGGGGAAATCGTGGCCGAGATGCGACAAGAAATTCCTGGAATCGCGATCACGACCGACCTCATCGTCGGATTCCCCGACCAGACCGAGGAGGAATTCCAAGCGATCCTGCAAGCCGTGCGGGACTTCCGCTTTGACGGAGCCTTTATGTTTGCCTATTCGCCTCGACCCGGAACCCCCGCCGCCGACTGGCCCAACCAGATTCCAGCTCAGGTGAAGAAAGAGCGACTCAACCAGCTCATCGCTCTGCAAAAGGTCATTACTCAGGAGATCAACGACACCCTCGTTGGCAAGGAGTTCGAAGTCCTCATCGAAGGTCCAAACCACAAAGACAAATCGCTGATGCTTGGCTACACCCGCGACTTTCGCATGATGCACTTTGCGGCTCCAGCCGAACGCGTCGGCCGCTTGGCGAACGTGAAAGCAACGCGAGGCCACCCCTGGGGCCTCTCGGGCGAATTGGTCTAAAACAGTTTCGAGTTATGAGTCATGAGTTTTGAGCGATTACTTCTGGCGTTGCAAGTCAAGGCTCGCGATTCGGCAAAATGCCCGCATTTAACTCACAACTCACAACTCACAACTCAAGACTCACGACTAACGTCACTCCCCTTCGTGGTTCAGCAGATACACCATGAAGCCGGAGTAAAGGCCCATAACCAAGAGTATGATCACCTCGATCATGAGCGCCTCTCGTTCTCGGCCCACCAATTCGCCCATCACCATTCCCTCCCGGCATGAACAGAGGATTGAACGGGTCGTCAGAAGAACATAAAGCCATTTCGCAATGTGCATCACAAAGTCGACCCGTTGCCAAATCGCCAAGTTCGCGAAGAACTGGACAAAGCTGATCACTAGTGCCAGGGCGCCGAGCGGAGTCGCCTGCCCGCCGGCCACAAAGATGAGGGTGAACTGTGTCGCGGCGAGTAGCATGCCAACCCAGCAAAGGATGTTCAGCGTGACCTCTTGCCATTCCGGCTTATAGTCGGCTCCGGGCATCGACTTCGCCCGAATCACCATCTTGCAGTGCGGGCATGTATGTACGCCCGCCATGATCTGCTGCATACAAAATGGGCAGCTCTCCATCACCGGCCGAGACATCGACGGCGCAGGAACCTGCAGATTTGGCGGAGCCGGTGGCGCTTCGGCAGGCAAGTCTTTCAGCTTCGTTCGAATTGGGTCCGCATGCTTCAATTGAGCCGGAAGTAGATCGCCGAACTGTCGGGCCGAATCGGCCCAACCGTTGGCAATGTAGATATCGAGAATCCGGTTGGCCAACTCTCCATTGTTGGTATCCCGCTGCCAAGCCCCATACAACCATTCGATCCCCTTCATTGGAGCCGTCACTTGGTCTCGGTCGGCCAGGGCCTTACTCGTGTTCAAATAACCCATCCGAGCGCCGGGATGGTTCTCATCGATGCCGAGAGCTCGCTCAAACGCTGCTCGGGCTCCCTCGGTCTGTCCATTCTTGTCGAGGGCGGTGCCGTACGCAAACGCGACGGTCACGTCGTTCGGCAGCATTTGGGCGGTGGACTGAAGAGAATGCACCGCCTCCTGATACTTCCCCTGACCCAACAATGCCATGCCAAATAAGCGTTGCGCCTGACCACCGGTATCGCGGATCATGATCGGCTGCACCAGGGCAATAATTTCGTCGTACTTACGCTCGCTTAGTAGGCGATTTGCGTCGGCCAGAATCGACTGCAAAGCTTCGTCCATTCCGCCCATTGTAACGCGATGGGGTTACCGAATGGAACTATCGTTAATAAGTTTTCATGGAAGGATCGACCGAAGTCGCGTAACCATTCATGCCGGTCGCCATATTCCGAACCCTTGAGAACCCGTTGGCCAGTAAGTAGTCCGTCGTTTTTCCGCTACGATTTCCCGTTCGGCAAATCATCACAATATTGGAGTCTTTGTCAAGTTCGCTCATTCGCTCTGGCAGATCATTCATCGGGATGTGAATGATATTGGGCAACGCGCTAATCTCAAGTTCATCCGACTCGCGTACGTCCACCAGCACCAAATTGGCGCCAGCCTCGAGTTCGGCTTTGAGTTCGGCGGGAGTGACCACTGGTACTTCGGACATAGTCGAATTATAGATTCACGACACGGTGATAAGAGCAAAATCCGATCGCCGTTCTCGCAATTTATTACGCACCTTTGCCCACTCGGAACCACTTAAGGCCGGATCTTTCTCAACGATTCTCATGGCCACTTGGCGGGCAACCTCCAACATCTTGGAATCCTGCACCAGGTCTGCTACTTTGAGGTCGAGCGATCCGCTCTGCTCAGTTCCCAGCACATTGCCTGGACCGCGAATCTCCAAATCTTCTTCCGCGATCTTAAAGCCATCGGTTGTTGCCACCATCACATCCATTCGCCGCATGACTTCATCCGAGCCCGTATCGGCGATGAGAATGCAATACGACTGCGTGTCGCCTCGCCCGACCCGCCCTCGAAGCTGATGGAGCTGTGCTAAACCAAACCGATTCGCATCTTCAATCACCATGACGGACGCATTCGGAACATCGACGCCGACCTCGATGACGGTTGTCGCGACGAGGATTTGGATCTCGCCGGACCGAAACTGCTCCATGACTGCGTCTTTGTCCGCGGGCTTCATTTGGCCATGCAGCAGACCGACCTTGTAGTCAACGAAGACGCTGCTCTCGAGCTGCCGGTGGAGTTCCTCAGCGGCCTGCGCCATCATCTTCTCGTTCTCACTCACCATCGGGCATACGAAGTACGCCTGCCTACCCTGATCGACCAACTCCTTGACCTTGCGGTACACGCCTTCCCGCTCAAATGGTCGCTTGTGATGAGTCTTGATCGGTTTGCGTCCTGGCGGTAATTGGTCTATGATTGAAATGTCGAGGTCGCCGAAGATCGTCATCGTAAGCGTGCGTGGAATCGGCGTCGCGGTCATGACGAGAACATCGGGATTGCCGAAGCCCTTGTCGCGAATTGCTTTGCGTTGAAGGACACCGAACCGATGCTGCTCATCGACCACGACAAACCCAAGACTCTGAAAGTTGACTCCCTCTTGAATCAGGGCATGGGTTCCAACCGCAATCTGGGCCGAACCGTTCGCCAAGCGAAGGTAGGCGTTCTTCCGATCTTTGCTCGCAAGCTTGCCTACCAACAGTTCGACCTGGATGCCAAGTGGTTCGAAGTAGCGCTTGAGATTACGGTAGTGCTGTTCGGCCAGGATTTCGGTGGGCGCCATCAGCGCGCATTGGTAGCCGCTGCGTACCGCCGCCAACATACAGCACGCCGCCACCGCCGTCTTGCCTGCGCCAACGTCGCCTTGCACCAGGCGGTTCATCGGAGCCGGAAGCGACATGTCGCCATAGACTTCTCTGACCACGCGATCCTGGGCTTCCGTCATCGTGAATGGCAACATTCTCGAGATCTGATCCCAGAGTGGTTCGCCCGTACGTTTCTTCGCTTCCTCCTCAAAGAATAAATCTTGTGGGGTCATGGAATCCGCAGTTCGCTTTGTCCGCTTCCCTTCTTCAGTGGATGCAAGAGCGCGGGTAGGCGTATCCACGCCAGCTTCCAATTGGTGAATCGGGAAGGAAATTCCTAGCTCTTGCTTCGTCTCGGCGCGGCGTACAGCGAGCTCAAGCTGCATATAAAGGAACTCTTCGAAGACGATGCGCCGCCGCGCGAGCACCCGAGCTTCTTCGGATTCCGGATGATGAATTTGGCGAAGGCTCCACTGAAGTCCGCGCAGTTTCTGGGCTTGGAGCAGGCTCTCGGGCAACGGGTCCTCGACAAAGCTCAGGCAAGTATCGAGTGCGCCTTGCACCGCTCGACGCGCCACCTTCTGCGGCAATCCTTCGGTCAGGGGGTAGATCGGAACAATCTTGGCAAAGGCGTCGCCTTCTTCTTCGGTGTCGATGGCTTCCCATTCGGGAGCGGAAATCTCATCGAGATGCGATCCTGCCTTTACCAGGCCGTACGCGATGATCTGATCAGCTTCTTCTAGTTGCTTTTTGACCCACGGCTGGTTGAACCATGTGAGGCAGATCGCGCCCGAGGAATCCTCAACGATCGCCCGAAGCAGCACTCGGCCCTTGCTGATCGGTCGGGCTTCCACTTTCCGGACGCGGCCCCGAATCGTCACGAGTTGCCCAGGCCTAGCCTTGGCGATGGGCGGGATGTCTCTTCGATCCTGATAGCGGCGAGGTAAATGGAACAACAGATCGCCCGCCGTCTCGATGCCGATCTTCTTAAAGAGCTGGGCAAAGCGCGGCCCGACGCCTTTGACGTACTGGACCTCGGTTGCCAAGCCTGAACTCATGCCCTTCTACTAGACGTATGACGATTGGTTATCGTCGCTCCCATGCGCTTGGAAGCTTGATGGTTTCGTAAGTTTCGATGGCGAACCGGTCAGTCATGCCCGCCACATAGTCCACCGCGCCACGCAATCCGTTATAGCCTTCGGGCAAATTTCCAGGCTGAGTGAAGTGGACAAACAGGTCCTTAACCAAACTCTTGGCTTTGTTCACGTCGGGGAAGACAATTGGGTAGCGCAGGTACACGTTTTCAAACATCCACTCCTTCAGCTGGTCCATCTTCATCACCAGCGGTTTGGAGATTCGGATGTACGGCTGGTCCATACTCTGTTCGATCACGTCTCGAACCAGGATGCCGATGCGGGAAGAATAGGTGGTGCCGAGGACGTCGAACTCTTTTGGAGTGCCCTCGATGATCCCGGAACGTAATGCATCGTCGATGTCGTGGTTGAGGTAAGCGATGCGGTCGGCAACCCGCAC
>CAMFIS010000255.1 GCA_945952345.1 uncultured Fimbriimonas sp. | reverse complement strand
CGTCGCCCGTTCGAGCTACCTTTTTGGTTCAAAGTCCAAGCCGACCCCGAAAACAAATCCTGCATCCACCGCGATCGGCGGCTCGCTCCTCATCTACCTCCTGTTACGCGCAGGCTACTCGGCCGCCGTGTCGGAACTGGGAATCGAGGACTACGTCTTGCGAAATTTGCCCTCGCCCTATCTCAAGGTCGTGGTGCAGATCTTCTTCAGCATCCTTCCCGAGTTTCTCGCCATCTGGTTAGTCGTGCCGTATGTCGCGACTGCCGCTTCCCTCTTCTACTACCAGCGACGAATATGCGTCGAAGGAATGGACATTTCGATCCTCAATGAAAAGCTCCCTTCGTATCGCCGCTAGTCTCTGCCTTGTCGTGCTGTCCAGTTGGGCTCTGGCCGACTGGGTAACCGCCCAACGCAACTTCAGGAACACAGCCGACAAAGATAAAGCCGTCCGGCAACTGGCCGATACCAAAGAGGCAGAAGGCGACGAACTCCGAGAGCTCATCGACGACTACCAGTCGGCGACGACGGCCAAGGCGAAAGAGCAAACCTACGACTCCATCGCTTCCCTTCTCGAAGCGCATTCTCTGTACGGCTCCTATTCGACCCAAAAAGGAATGGCCGAAGAGGTCAAGAAGATCAAGTCGGACAAGATCTACAAAACTGAGCGCGAAGCAAAGTCTGCCAACTGGTTTACCAAGCTGCTCGAGCGACTCAAGAACGCCTTCAACCCTCCGCGAAACAACACGAACACCAAGATGCCGGATATCCCGCAGTGGATTCCGAGCCTCATTCTCGATCTTTTCTATGTCGTAGCCGCCGTCGTAGTGGGGCTGCTCATCTACGTCCTCTTCAAGATTCCGTGGGGATGGACCAAGGCAGGCAAGATTCGAAAGAGCCGCGGCGGAATGCTCGAAGAAGGCGAAGAACTGCTTTCGGAAGACGAGTATTTGAAGGAAGCGGACCGTCTGATCGCGGAAGGTAAATTCCGTGAGGCATGCCGGGCGCTGTACCTGGCATCCCTCCTCCGCATCGACGCGGCTCGAATCGCGAGATTCGAGCCGACCCAGACCAACTGGGAGCACTTGCGGCGCATCGAATCCAGCAAGCTTCGTCCAGAGCGGTTTGAATTCCGCCCTGCGACCAAAGCCTTTGATCTCGCATGGTACGGCTTCCGGGCCAATTCCGCCGCCGACGTCGATATTTTCCGCCAAACCTACCTCCAGATCAAGGATCTGACGGGAGCGAAAGCATGAAGCAGCCGGGACGCATCGCCTTATGGATCTTCTCGATGGTCATGCTGGCCGTCGTGATTCTCCAGGCGGGACGATACAGCTTCGTTCAAGACAACAGCGGCGAAAACTTTGGCCCATCCGGAACCAGCGCATTCGTGCAGCTCCTTCGAAACGCAGGTTATAACGTCAAGTTCGACAAGTCCTTCGCGCCCGATACGCACGACTTGCTGGTCGTCCCGGTCAGTCCGCACAACATCAGCGAATTCGAACAATTCATCGATCGGTCAAATGCAAAGACCCGGGTCCTAGCCCTCATCATCCAAAGCGAATCGTCCGACTCCAAGGCTCCCGCGGCAACCTTGGTTCGCTCGGGGTCCGAGACTGTCGTCGGGACCATCGAGCCATGCAGTGTCAAGCCGGATGATTGGGCCAAACCAGTCTTGAAGGATGCAGAAACCGTTGACATCTTGGATCAACAAACCGCCTCGACACCAATTGTCCAGGTCACATCCAAAAACGGATTGAGTGTCATCGTGCTGCGAGATGCGACGATGGCAACGAATCGGCACATCGAAAAGGCCGGCAACGCAAACGTGCTCATGGGGATGGTCGCTATGCTCGGCGGCCCGAAAGCGAACGTCCGATTCGTCAACCGATTCGCGGCCGGAGATGTGGATCTCAGCTTGTTGGCCAAAATGGGAGCTCCTTTCCAAGCGGCGTGGAATCAGTTGCTGATCCTCGTTCTGGTGATCTTCGCAACGCTCTCGATCCGATTTGGCTTAGCCCCCGAGGATCGAGCCAGGCAGCGCGGAGGACGAGAATTGGTCGACGGTCTCGCGTGGATGACGCGTCGAAAGAAGAATGCCCGGTGGGCCCTCCGAGCCGTATTCGAGAGAACGCTGGCGGAACTTGAACGCCGCCATCGTGTTAGCCGAGAACAAATCATTCAACGACCCGACTACTACCTTGCGCCGGAAGATGCCACGAATCTCAAGTACATCGAAGCGGCGACCTTGGAAGACATCGACGAGAAGGATGCGATCAAATATGCAAAGCAGCTAAAGCGACTGGTATAAGGAACATATGAAACTTGCTTCTTCGATTCTCATGCTTGCCCTCTCGCTCGGAGCCATGGCTCAAGGTACGAGTCAAACCGTTAGCGCCGCGAAGCTGAAAACCCTGCAGAGCGAGTACAAAGCCGCCAAGGATGCGTATGCCAAGAAGCCGAAGGATGCCGCCGTTAAGCGAAAGTACGTCAATTCAACATTCGCGCTTGGAATGGGCACGATGTACGGCGAAGGATTGAATCCTCACCAGAAGTATGCGGGTGCCCTGGATTACTTCCGCGAAGTCCTCAAAGTTGAACCCAAGCACAAGTTGGCAAAAGAGAACTACGACATGATCGCCAAGATTTACAAGCAGATGGGGCGCCCAGTACCCGGCGAAAAATCGGGCAAGTAAACAGTGCCTGAACTCAACGAAGAGCAACAGCTAGGCATTTTCCGCGCGTATACGCGTTGGTTTGCCCTTGCCATCACCTTCATCGTTGCTTTGCCCGCCCTGTGGGCATTCGCAATTCGCCCACACGGCACGATGTACCTGGGAATCCAGTACAACTTCGACGACCACATGGTGTACGCCGCGTGGATGAAGCAGGCAGCCCAGGGACATTTTCGTTTTCAAAACCTCTTCACGACCGACGCGCAGCCTGGACTCACGATCCACCTGTACTACCTCGTGCTCGGATGGATTTCCAAGCTGATTGGCATCCCTGTCGCCATGACCTTGGCGAGGCTGGTATTCACGTACCTTAGCATCGTGGCGATGGGACGGCTGGTGGAATTCGTCACCGACTCCATTTATAGCCGCAAGCTCTCGCTCGGACTCGGAGTGCTTGGCGGTGGCATTGGGTGGTTGGTCTGGCACAACTTCGGCGTGGCCATCGTCCGCCCCACTCCCGATCCGCTCAAGGAGTTGCTCATGCGGCGGCTGCCCAACGATGTGTGGCAACCGGAAGCTTTCTTCTTTTCCAGTGCCGCCACCAATAGCCTCTTTGTCGTCAGCGCATGCCTGATTCTCACAACATTGGTGTGTGTGCTTCGCGCCCAGACCTCAAAAGCCGCTATCCTCCCCGGAGCCTTGTGCTTCGGGTTGTTAATGAATATCCACAGCTATGACGTGCTGCTGATTACCTTCACGTTGCTTGGATTTGTCGCCGCTCTGATGGGTGCTAAACAGGTTTCCAAGGAGTGGGTCGGCCGCGCAATCTTGATCGGGCTAGGCGCAGTACCGTTCGCGCTTTACTTCGTCTATGTCCTCAAAAACGATCCGGTCTTCCAGGCTCGATCCGAAACGCTCACCTTCTCACCCAATTTCCGACAAATCCTCGCGGGGTACATCCTCCTTATGATTCCGGCCTTGGTAGCTCTTTTCCCGAAGGAGAAGCTCAAACTCGCCGGCTGGGGAGTCTTTGTGGTGGTGGTGCTTGGTCTCGCGGTAGCAGCCCAAAGTCACGAGGGCGACATCTACTTCATGGGCAAAGCAGCATGGATTGGTTGCTACTTGGCCGTGCTCGCCGCTCTTTATCTTCTCCGTCCGCAAAAGCCCGGATTAGCTCTCATCGCCGCCTGGGCGTTGGTTGGGATCATTGCTCCCTACTTCCCCGCTCTCTTCCAAAGGAAATTGACGATGATGCTCAGCGTTCCGTGGGGCATTCTCGCGGGGGTTGGAATCGCCATGGTGCTTGAGAAGCGAGAACGTGGGCAGCGAAATCTCCTCGGGGCTCTGAGCATGATCCTTCTGTGTGCGACTGGAGTGCGCTGGCTTGGACGCGAAAAGATGCTCGCCGTCGACAATGTCTCGAACACCACAATTCACTCCGTCTATTACTCCGAGGACATCGGTGAGATCGTGAACAAGCTCGAGCCACTTGGCGATCAGGCTGTCATCGGCGCCTTGCCCGGTATCCCTTCGCCTTCAAAGGATGAGCAAGGCAACCGCATCGAAGATTCTTTCGATACTCCCGCCATGCCCGACCTGAACCCCATCCTTGTCGGTTTGGCTGGATGCAAGGCCTACGCCGGGCACTGGAGCGAAACACCGGATTTTGCGAATAAGCGCAAGGCCCTGGGTCAGGCACTCATGAGCGATGCGGCAGCATTGAAAGCCTTGGGAATCACCCATTTGGTTCTGCCAAAGAGCGGGCTCGGTCCCCAACACCCGATCGACTCCTATGGAAGCGTCGAGTATCGTGGGACCCAATGGGCGCTCATTAAAGTGAACTAATCCGGCACAGACCTCAGTTATCCCGCTGGCTTCGGTGCGCCGGAGGTGCTCACCGGGGGAACCGGGGTTCCAGGCTTAGGCGTTGCGGGCTTAGGCGGAGCCTTTGGTCCGTACAGAATGATCGTGCCACCCTGATAGAAACTGTCACCCAGCTTCTCGCTCGAAACCTTCGCGCCATCTTGGTAAACCGTTCGGAAGGATTCGACGAACTTACTCTCTCCCGAGCTGATCGTCTTTGTCGTTCCTGCAGGAAGCTTCGGATCGAATTCTCGCCGCGTGCTGCCTCCGCTGTATCGAAT
>CAMFIS010000254.1 GCA_945952345.1 uncultured Fimbriimonas sp. | reverse complement strand
GACCTCGTTGTTGTATCAGCGGTGTTCTTTGGGACGGGACAGATTCTTCAAGGTCTCGACGAGGTCATCGCCAGAGCCCACGCTTGTGGAGCCATGGTAATTGTGGATACTTACCATGCCGTCGGCGTCTTCCCTTTCTCCATGACCGCCCTCGACGCTGACTTCTGCATCGGTGGATGCTACAAATATCTGCGCGGTGGCCCGGGCGCATGCTTCCTCGCTATCCATCCACGAGTGCTGGAGTCGGGCCGGCGGACATTGGACACCGGGTGGTTTGCCAAGAAGGACACTTTTCGATACCTACGCCCTTCGACCGCCGACCTTTGGCCCGGCGGCGACGGTTGGCTCGAGAGCACGCCGCCGGTCTTGACCGCCTACCAGGCGACGCCAGGTTTGGAGTTTACGCTTGAGGTTGGTGTCGATCGGATTCGAACGTACACCCTCGCCTTGCTGGATGAGATTCGAGAGTCGTTGGGGCAGCGTGGCTTGGACGTATTCACGCCTTCGATCCCTGAACATTGGGGTGCGTACGCTTTGGTTCATTCCGATCATGCTTCGGCTCTTTGCGAAGCAATGCGCGAGCAAGGAATCATTACAGACGCTCGCGGGCACTTTGTTCGGTTCGGGCCGGATTTGTTGAGCGAATCGAGCTTTTAGATTCCTTCCGCGTCTTCACTGGGTTCTCTCCGATTCAATTCGTCGAGCAAGGAGACGGATGCAGTGTCACTTTAAGACGAAATTGCGGTCAAAAAAAGAACCCCGACCGATTGGCCGGGGTTCTTGAAACTCGTTTGGCGAGAGGCTTATCGTGCGTAGAACTCGACGACTTGCTGCTCTTTGAAAAAGCTCGGGAAGTCTTCTCGCTCAGGAAGAGCGATGACCTTGCCCTTGAAGTTCTGCACGTCGGCTTCCATGTAGGCAGGAACTGCAGCGGCTTCGTAGTGGCTAGCCTTGGCAATGTCTCGGCTGGACTTTCGATCGCGAACTTCGATCACATCGCCAACCTTGAGCTGGAACGATGCGATGTTGACAACCTTTCCGTTCACCATGATGTGGCAATGGCTGACCATTTGTCGAGCCTGGAAAACTGTCTTGGCATAACCGAGTCGCCAAACCGCGGTTGCGAGGCGAAGCTCGAGGAGGCGGAGGAAGTTAAGGCTGGTGTTGCCGCTCATTCGCTGCGCTTTCTTGAACGTGTTCGAGAATTGCTTCTCAAGCATGTTGTAGTAGCGGCGGATGACTTGCTTGGCAAGAAGTTGCTCGCCGTACTCGGATCGTCGGTTGTTGTCCTTCTGGTTAGGACCGTGCTGCCCGAGCGGATATGCACGCTTGGATGCCGGGCTCTTGGGACGACCCCAGATGTCGAAGCCGACCGTTCGGCAAATGTCTGTTTTTCTTCCTCGATAGGTTGCCATGAGTGAGTTTCACGCGGAAGCCCGCGAACTATAGATAATACTCAACTCATTTCGTGTTTTGCTACTCTACGACCGAAAAACCAGTTTAGCGAACCCTGAATGGAGTCTGAGGCGTCTCAAGCCTGAGAACATGCATCGAAAAAGCCGCTTCTTCATAACGGGGCTTGTGGTCCTCGTCCTAACGAGCCTCAGTTTCGGGCAGGCAAGTCAGGACGACAAGTATCGAATTCAACCGACGCTCGACAAGAACAGCTCAACCGGTGTCTTGATTCCGGCAAATCTCGATGCCGCTCTGCTCGAACTCGACCACATTCTGACTCCCAAATTGCGGTTTGAAATGAAGGCAATGAAAGACGACATGGACCTGGTTGGCGAGTATCACATGGGTTTGGGAATGTGGATGCGGAACAACTGGGGACTGTGGAAGGATTCACAATTGGCGACTTGGTTCCGGAAATCGGGAATTCGCCATCCGGACGACATGTCGTCGGTGGTCCTCGTATCCTATTGGCGAAAGCTTAACGGCAAACCAATCGAGTTCGCGAAGCAGGTGGCCGCCTACACCGCTTCATATAAAAGGGCCCGTATTGAGGCTGACCGCGAGGAAGCGAGAGTTCGCTCGGACACGAAACAGATTCGAAGTATGATTGTCGGCGCAAAAGCCATCAATCAACCGAGTCAAACGCTGGCATTGGATGGCGGCGAATGCTCATTCTTCCGGGGCCGATATTGCTCGCTATTCGATGACGAACTCCTTTTGACCTACAAGAACCACCTGCGCGACTCCTCGGGAAAGAATCCTGGATTCGAGACGCGATCTCTCCGGTTTCTCCTACGCTCGGCACCCACTTCAACTGCCGACTTCAAAACTCTAAATGCTAAAGACGGAGTTGTCATCGACGGCCACGCATTCATCCGCTTCGTAGAAAGCAATCGAACATTCGTCATGGATTGGACCAAAGTTCGGGAAACATACATGCCCGATCCGAACCCAGGCACGTTTGGGCCGATCCGTCAGCTTGGCATCGACCATTCAACCAATTCCTTGCTCATCTTCTATGATCGGGCTGTATTCACCTACAAGGACATCGAGTGGACCAAGATCGCCCAGACATCATTCGACCTCCCCATCTGCACGGTTCCTCCGGAACGGTGGGGTGAACGCATTTACTTTCGAGACGAGGGCAGAGGCGAGGATGACAAGCGCCTCAGTTGGCTGACCTTGGGGTCGAAGCCTAAGTTGACCTACTTCGACGAACACATTGGTGTGGTCGGCGAAAGCGGTCCGCGATGGGAGAACGTGTTTTCGTATTCCATCGCGCCAAAGGGAGACGTTTGGATTTGTACCGGTTCCCTGATTGGCGGCCAGTCCCTGATTCATTGGGTTAACGGCAAGTATCAAATTCTCATGATAAATGACAACGTGAAGTGGGACGGCGAACTCTTGGGAGACGATTTCCGCGAATCTGGATCTGAACATCAGATGGCGATCAGCGCCGTTCAAGCTCAGCCCGACAACTCCGTTCTAGCTGCCGGGCCGCATGGTCTTTATGAAATCAAAGGCAACACGATCCGGAGAACGCTTGCAATCGTCAACGCGCCGCGTGACTGGGTTCCCAGCACCATTTTCAAGCTGGATGACCAAAGGCTCGTCGTCTGTGGTCACTTTGGAAGCACGTATATGTTTCGAAAGGATGGAACCGGGAAATGGACCTATGAGAAGTTGAAGTGACCCAGATTAGGTAAAAGTAGCTAATGGTTGGAACCGTTGCTCTCGGTCTTGCAGTCCTCGCGAACACGCCATCAACCGCGCGCCTCATGCGGATTCCGATGAAGATCGACTTCCCGCTCGAGGGCGAGGTCAAGCAAGAAGTTTCTGGAATAAAGCCTGGTTTCAAGTTCAACGAGGTCATTCCGTCGTGGAACATCGGCAACGCGAAGAGCGGCGCAATCCGCATCGAACTTCGGATCAATACCGGCAGCGGCAAGTCCAAGTGGTTTGTGATGTGCGATTGGTCGGGAGATAAAGAATGGTCGCCACGTCAGAGCCTCGATGGACAAAAGGACGACTTTGCCAACGTCCTCACCGATACCTTTCGAACGGCTCAGCCGACAGATTCGGTGGATTTGAAGGTGACGCTCAAGTCAAAGCCGGGAAGTGAAAGAGCCAAGCTGAAACTGCTTACCCTTTGCTTTTCGGATACTTCGACGACGCATGAGAGCGATAGTTGGGGGCCAAGTAAGTATCGAGGCAGTTTGGTAGACGTTCCGCAGCGGGCGCAAAACAATTATCCCAATGGCGGGGTGTTGTGCTCGGCAACGAGCACGTCGATGATGCTGTGGCACTACTCCAAGGTGCTGAACCGACCGGAATTGGACCACGATGTCCCCGAGGTTGAGGCCAGCGTCTGGGACGCCGTCTACAAAGGCGCTGGAAACTGGCCCTTTAATACGGCTTACTTCGGTTCATTCGATGGCCTCCGGGCATGCGTCTCCCGGTTTACGGGAATCGAAGATATCGAGCGGCTTACCAAAGCGGGAATTCCTGTCGTTTGCTCGGTGAGTCTGGCCCTGCTCCAGGGTAAACCCAAAGTGAAAGAGGGAGGGCACTTAGTCATCGTGGTTGGCTTCCAAACCGATGGAACTCCCATCTTCAACGATCCTGCCTTTAAGGATGGCGTACGCAAAACCTACAAGCGGACTGACTTCGAAAAGGCTTGGTGCAATTCCGACCGAACAGTCTATTTGATGGTTCCCGAGAACACAAAACTACCCACAGATCCCCACAAAGTGTGGAGTTTTTTATAGGACTTCCGGCACACTTGCAACCGATTCTGCGTAATCACCATACTGAACTTTAGGGAAAGGGATGAGAAAGTATTCGAGCTGTATAGCGATGGGATTGGTCGCGCTTGCGATGGTGGGCTGTGGCAAACGGGATGCCGCGGTAGTCGAGACACCGTACAAGGTTTCCAAAGGCGACGTCAACATCACCATTATTGAGAGCGGAACTGTGGATTCGATCAAGACGGTCGAAGTTAAACCACAGGTCACCGGGAGATTGTCGCAACTGTACGTCGATGAAGGCTCGGTCGTCACTCAAGGTCAGCTTATCGCCGTCATCGATCCGCAGCAGACGCAGCTTCAAATGGATCAGAACGAGGCACAACTGCTCGGAGCCCAGAGCCAGGTCGATCGGTCGACGATCGAAATTGCGCAACGTCGCAAGACTGCATCGGCAACGCTGGCTCAGGCCGAGGCCCGGGTTCGACAGCTCGAACTCGAAGTCCAGAACTCTCCGACCCTGCTTCAAGCCGACGTCAACACGGCCCAGGCAAACCTGGATTCGGCGATTCGCGATAAAGATCGGCTCATTCAGAATTCCCAGCCGACTCAGTTGGCCCTGTCTCTTATACACATCTCCGAGCCCACGAGACCGAGGCTGATCTC
>CAMFIS010000253.1 GCA_945952345.1 uncultured Fimbriimonas sp. | reverse complement strand
CCTTTCGGACCCGCTCCATTCGGCGCAGGTCGGTGACTTCTACCAGCGAAATATAAAGTCTTAAGGGTGCTTCGTCGGTTGTCCAGGCTCTGGCCACGCAAATCCTTTCTTTAGGAAAGCTGAAGCCAATTTCAGTCTCAATGATCTTGCCTTCATCGATCGCATTGAGCGCGAGTTGCTCTAATTCCACCGAGAGCGTAACCGCGAGGAGCGAGCGGCCAAGGGGGTTCTCGAATCCAAAAAGCGTCTGAGCGAAGCGGTTTGCATATCCGATCTGACATCGCTCATCGCAAACGAAGATGCCCACTTCAAGCCCGTCGGCAAACGCATCGACCGCTGATTTTTGGGTTCGCGCGATTTCCGACAGCGTTTCATTTTGCTCGCGCTTCCGATCAAGGTCGGCGTCGAGCGAATCGTACTCTTTTCGATAGGCAAGGCTGAGGGCAACTATCCCCGCAGCGACAAGGAGAGCTAACCAAAACCAAGCCCCAGCCGCGAATCCGACGACGAGGACTCCAAGGCCAAGAATCACGCCCAAGGCAAGCGACCGTCGGGCCGCAAATTCGCTCACAAGTAAGAAGACGCAACAAATCGTTCGATTGAATCGTCTATTTGAGCGTAATTTGGGGAAGTTGTGAAGCGAATCGAAGCATTTATTCAGGTTCAACGGCTGGAAGCCGTTCAGACTAGTTTGAGCAAGGAGGGTATCCAAGGTCTCACTGTCGAGCAAGTCCGTGGCTACGGGCGGCAAATGGGGCAAACCGCGGATTCTCCAGCGCGAGGTCCCGTGCTTCTGCCCAAAACGAAGATCGAGATCGTCGTTCCTGACTCTCGTCTCGATGCAGCAGTTCATGCCATCGTATCAGCCGCCAAGAGTGGGGAGATTGGCGATGGAAAGATCTTTGTATCCGAGATTATCGAGGCTATTCGTATTCGCA
Organism: uncultured Fimbriimonas sp.; assembly: GCA_945952345.1. Lineage (GTDB taxonomy): Bacteria > Armatimonadota > Fimbriimonadia > Fimbriimonadales > Fimbriimonadaceae > Fimbriimonas. The sequence continues at coordinate 3,929 of CAMFIS010000253.1, read as the reverse complement.
CTGGAGAGCGTGGCGACGCCGCGCTCGAGTAGAGAATGGCGAGTCGACGCTGGGATAACTTCTCAATTTGGCGAGGAAGGTTGCCGCACTGGCGGGCAGACAATGTAGTTTATTACGTCACCTTTCGACATCGACGGGACCTGGCAGATTGGGAACGAAACCGAGTCTATTTGAACCTGATGAAGCCAGACGGCAAGAAGTGGGATCTCATTATCTTGTGCGTCCTTCCTCACCAAACCGAACTGATGTTCCGAGTTAGCGAAGGGAATGAGCTAAGCGACATCGTCGAGAAATCCAAGAAGCGGGCGGGGAAGGAGATCATCAAGGAGACGGAAGAAAAGTGGCCTCCATTTTATGACGAAAGCTACGATCACATCATTCGGGACGATGGTGAGTTCGAGGAGTTTTGGACGAAGATTCTTGAGTCTCCGGTCGATCTAGAGCTTGTAGAAGACCCAGGCGACTACCCCGATTTGTACGTCGCAGACGCCCCAAACTGAATTCGGCGCAAGCATAATTGCCAGGTTATCCGTCTACACTAAGGGTAGGACGATGCAGAACGCAGGGAAAGTTGGAGTTTTGGTGGTCGTCTTCGTGGCGATGCTATACAGTGCATACGCCATGCTGGGCAAGCGACTGTGGGGGGCGAAACCAGAAACCTACTATGCTTCTTTCCACGACGCCGGGGGAATCACACCAGGCACGCGGATCCTCATGGCAGGCGTCAATATCGGCACCGTAACCGCGGTCGATCTTGTTTCTCCGAACGAAGCCAAGATGTCCCTGGCCATCCTTCCCGAGACGAAGATTCCAAAAGATTCCACGGTTCAACTACCGAGCAGCCTAACAGGCATCGGCGAGAGCGTGGTGATCGTCGTTCCTCCGCCTACTGTGCAGGGCTATTTGACTCCAGGCAGCACCATGGTCGGAACCAGGCAAGGAGCGCTGGACAGCTTCCTGCCCAACGGAAAGGATGCGGTGGCGGAACTGACCAAGACGATGGCCGCTTTCCGCAAGATCCTGGAAGACAAAACGCTAACCGAACAGTTAAAGCAATTGATGGGATCGACATCCAAGACCATGACCGAATTTGGCCATACGGCATCCTCGGTCAACACGCTCCTGGCTTCGAACCAGGCGACGTTATCAAAGACCGTGAAGGACATGTCGGCCACGATGGCAAACGTGAAGGGTATGACCGACCAGCTTTACGCCATGTCGAAAGACGGCAAGCTTCAGGGCGACCTAAAGGCGACGATCGAAAACATTCGAGTGGCTTCGGAAAAGGGAACTCAGATGGTTGGCGAACTGCAAAAGCTGATGAGTGATCCCGATCTGCAGGCTGCAATCAAGGGCTCGGCCGCCAACATCAAGACCATGACGGACAGCGGCGTGAAGATCGCGGCGAATGGCGAGAGCATTGCCAAGAATGTGGAGGCAATGACGAAGGATGGTCCTGAAATCACCAAGAAGATGAACGAATTGATGACGAAGGCGAACGAAATCGCCACGCAGATCAATGAAATCGCGGGTGAGGTGAAGGGAACCGTCAAGAAAGTTACGGACACCCTGACCAAAAATCCAATCTCAGGTCCCATTCCGTTCAATACAAGCTTCGATTTACTTCGGGAAACGAAACCAGGCTTCACGCGAACGGATTTCACGGTTGCCTTCCCCCAAGCGAATGGCGACAGCATCCAGTTGGGACTGTACAACGCCTTTGAAGGGAACAATCTCATCGCCCAATTGGGCAAGAAGATCGACGATCGATTCCAGTTGCGATACGGGGTATTTGCATCCAAGCCCGGTTTTGGGGTAGATTATTCCTTCGGTCCTAAGGCATCGCTACGTGCGGATGTGTTCAGTCTGAACAATCCTCATTTCGATGTCAGACTCAAATACGGTTTCGGAAAAGACGTGTTCGGCTGGTTCGGCATGGAACGCATCTTTAAAGATAACGCGCCAGTCATCGGTTTTGGTATCAAACGCTGATCGGCGACACCGCTGGAGAAGATTTAATAAATGAAGGTTATTCTGAATCAGACTGTGCCCAAGGTTGGCAAAGCAGGAACGGTCGTAACGGTTGCTGACGGCTTTGCGCGAAACTATCTCTTCCCGCGCGGTTTGGCAATCCTGGCCGATCGAGCGCAGGTTGCTGCCCTCGAGAAGCGCAATGCACGGTTGGCCGAAAAGGTCGCCGCGAAGAAGTCGGATGCAGAAGGCGTAAAGGCAAAGCTTGATGGTCAGACGATCAAGATCGAGACCAAGGTCGGTGCCGATGGCGTTCGATTGAACGGCGCCATCACTTCGCAGAACATCGCTGATGCCGTGAAGGCTCAGCTTGGCGCTGAGCTGGACAAGAAGCAGGTTGCCCTTCACGATCCGATCAAGCGACTTGGCACCTACGTCGTTGAGTTGGACCTCCATGCTCACGTCGACGCTCACATCTCGGTCGTCGTGTTCGACCCCGAATTGGTCGTTGTCGAAGAGCCAGCCGAAGAAGAGTCGACCGAAGAAGAATCCGTTTAAGATTCACAAATTCGAAAGCCTCGAGGAGAATTCCTCGGGGCTTTTTTTGTTCACCTTTGTCTAGTATAATGGCATCGTGAAGCGCACGGATATCTTGGATACATCGATCGAGATGCATCGAATCCGAATCGCTCTCCAACGGCAACGAACGCCTGAGCAGCGCCTTCAAAAGACTTTTGAGCTTTGTGACGATCTGCGCATCATTCGCGAATCCACGAAGCAATATCGGACTCGGAGCAGAGAGTGAGCCTCATGAAGACACTGATCGACGTGTCGGCAATGCTTGAGAAGGCAGGAGTTCAGTACATCATTGGCGGCTCTGTAGCGAGCTCGGTTTGGGGTGAGGAGCGGGCAACCAGAGATGTTGACATCGCCGCGATATTTACTTCGGATCAAATCGATTCTCTCGAGGAGCAATGCGAATGGCCTTATATCATCGACGCTGAATCGATGAGACAGCAACTAAAAGTGCGAGAGGATTTCGCTTCGGGCCAGATTCTCAATGGCGAAACCCAGGACAAGTTCGATCTCTTTATTCTGCGAAGAGATGATTACTCGCTCGCGCAGCTTGAACGCTTTTATTTGGTCGAATTATTCCCCGGTAAGAAATTTCCCATTGCTTCGCCCGAAGACATCGTGATAACGAAGCTCCGATGGTATGACCTAGGGAATCGAATCAGCGACAAGCAATGGAACGATATCGTCCAGGTGCTTGAGATCCAGTTAGGCATGCTTGACGAGAAATACATGGCCCAGTGGGCCGCGCACTTCGGAGTTCTCGAACTTTTGCGAGAAGCACAGTCGCAAGTCATAGCCTGAAAACGATTAAGGGGTCCCATCCGAATCGCCTTGCGGCTTTCCCGACGGAACCCCGAAATTTTGTCCTCTTTGGCGGCTAGCCGAAGCTAACCGCCTCAAGAACTTGTTTGCTTGCTCTTGGTGAGCCGAAGCTCATCTCCGCAAGCGGTTTGCTTCTGCACCGGACCGAAGTCCGACGCTTCTGCGGTTTGCCCTATCTGTGGATCTGGCCGAAGCCGGACCTAAAGGCGATTTGCTTCTGCGCTCGACCTGGTCTCTTGCGAGTCCCGGCTCCGCGCTTTCTGCGGTTTGCCCTATCTGTGGATTCAGCCGAAGCTGGATCTAAAGGCAGTGTCTCTATTTTTGTTTCGAACCGAAGTTCTCCACCGGAGACATTAATACTATACGACATCTGAAATCGAAAAACAACAAAAGTATCGCGTTCTTATCCACAATCTTAAGTGGATATGTGGATAACACTAGATCACCAGTATTGTGATTATTGTCTTATCTAGTGCTAGTGGCTAGTCGCTAAATGCTAGCAGCTAAAACGATTAAGGGGTCCCATCCGAATCGCCTTGCGGCTTTCCCGACGGAACCCC
>CAMFIS010000252.1 GCA_945952345.1 uncultured Fimbriimonas sp. | reverse complement strand
CCCTACAATACGACATATGGGACGCTTGCCAAAGCAATACACGCGCTTTCTTGAAGAATATCCTTCGGTGGCGGAGACCTACGAAGCTTACGGCGCGGCGATTGCATCAGCTGGACCCCTTGATGATCGCACCCGGAGTCTCGTGAAACTCGCCATTTCGATCGGTGCCCGCATGGAAGGCGGGGCCAAAAGCCATGCCCACAAGGCTCTCCAGTCTGGAGCAACACCCGAAGAGATTCGCCACGTAGCACTCCTGGCAGCTCCGACGGTCGGATTCCCAAATATGATGGCGGCCAAATCTTGGGTCGATGCAGTGATCGAGGAAACAACCAATGACCATTCGTGAAAAGAATCCCCAATCCATAGCGCTAGGCGGAGCCGTTTGTGCAGCTGTCGTCCTTTTCCTCATGGTTTACCTTGGATCAGGAAAGCTCACCCGCTTCGATTCTCCGCTGGCAGCCTACACTGCGGCGACAATCTTAGCGGCGTTTGCTTTCACGTATCGTTACCTCATGTGGATTCAAAGAGCGGCGACTTGGCGCTATTTCAAAGCGTCATGGGGACTATTTATTCGTCCTCATATGCTGATCAAAAACCTTTTCCGCCTGGTTGCGTTGCTGTGGAATAACATCGTCATTCAGAAATTTATCGACCAGCGGAGTCATTCCCGTTGGGTCGCCCACATGGGAATGGCATGGGGATGCTTACTTGCTTTCGCTATCACGTTCCCATTGAGCTGGGGATGGGTCCAGTTCGGCGTCGCCCCGGACGGAATTCGATATCAAGTCGAATTTATGGGGATGCCCCAATTCGCATTTGAACCGAACAGCATCATTGGGTTCTTCTTACTCAATGGCCTCAACATTAGCGCAACGCTAGTGCTGGTTGGAATTGGCTTTGCCATGCATCGACGCATGTTTCAACACGGCGCCCAGGCAGTTCAGAGCTTGGAGAACGACCTCATTCCCCTGTTCCTGTTGTTCTCCGTTTCGATTACTGGGTTGATGATAACCGCCAGTTACCGACTCATGGGTGGAGCGCATTTCAGCTTTATCTCCCTGCTACACGCATTCACCGTCATTATCCTTTTGCTTTGGATGCCTTTCGGAAAATTGTTCCACGTCGTCCAGAGATTCGCGCAGCTTGGAGTCGCTTATTACAAAGATGCGGGCAAAACCGGTCCCCAAGCTGTGTGCGCACGAAGTGGCCAGCCTTACCAGTCCAAGCTACATCATGACGACCTTGTCGAGGTTATGAAGGAAGTTGGAGTTGACTTTGGCGAACATCAAAATCTTTCCCCCCAAGAGAAGCGCAAGTTAATTGCCCTCAATCAAATGGCGGCCATTGAAGGCATTCCTTTCGTTGGGTAAGAAAACATACAAGCGATTCCACCCTTCGAACTTTTGACCGTTATCGAGATTCGCAGTACCGCTTAAAGTTGTCGAGGATGGCTTGCCAACCGCTCCGCTGCTGCTCGATAGGATAAACCGTCTCGGGAACGAAGGTGACGCGTACAGCCACCTCGCCATTAGTAGGAACGAATTCGACCGTCGCGGTTCGATCTCCAAACGCGTATTCGATGAGTTCGTTTTCGACGATCTTGGTATACGTGCCGGCAAAATCAAAGCCCATGCTGCCATCTTTGGCTTCCATTCGTGAACTGAACTCGCCACCTTCCCGGAGGTCGACGGTCGCCTTAATCGTGTGCCAATCATTGGACGCTGCGTTCCATTGCACGATGGCTTCGGGAGATGTGTAGTCATGCCAGACTTTGGCCACCGGCGCGGAGACGATGGTTTCGACAGTGATCGTTTGCTCGTTGTTATGTGTCATTCGTGGATTCCTTGTGGATGCTACTTTGCATTCTGCACCCTTCTGTGTTCTTTCGTCGAATGAGATGGCATGAAATCGACAGGGATGTGGGATCTGGGAGTCTGGATAGCCGACAACTCGCAGCTTTTCGCGCGGGCTGTCCCGATTCGCTTCCTCCATCGTGTTTCCACTTCGGCGGTCGAGTCGCTCATTACCCTTCGGCGGGATCTTCGAGAAGCCCACGCCCCATACTAATCGCATCAGCAAATTATAATGAGGCAAAGCACGAGATCACCTTTATGAAATCAACTTCTCTTACCGGCACCATCACTCGTGAAGACAAAGAAGGCGGATGGACATTCGTGACCTGGCCTGATTCGACTGCGTTTCTCGGTATGGGAAAAGCGGTCAAAGTCGCGATCAACATCGGCGGTCATGAATTCAACGTGACTTCTCTTCCCACCGGCGATGGAACTCACTTCTTGCCGCTGAACAAGGCGATCATGAAGAAGATCGGCAAACAGGTTGGCGACTCCGTCACGATCGAGATTTCGAAGCTACCCTCGTAATTGATCCACCGGGAATTATCCATCGGTTAGGATGAGTAAGGACATTCGATGCTCACCACCCTCGCCTTCCTTGCCCTCGCCGCCAAGCCCACCGGCATTGCCGTCATCGTGAATCAAGAGTCGGATAGCGCATCCATCGTCGACCTCGGCGCGATGACAGCGGTGCACATTCCCGTCGGCAAAGGGCCGCACGAATCGGCAGTTTCGCCGAACGGTAAGCGCGCGGTGGTGACCAATTACTACAAACCCGGCGTTGGCCCCGGATCCTCGCTCAGCGTCCTGGACCTGGACGGCAAGAAGGAAGAAAAACGCATCGAGCTGGACAAGCAAGCGATGCCCCACGGCGTGCAATGGATCGACGACCGAACCGTTGTGTGCACCGACGAGAAGAACAAGCGGCTGTTGCAGGTGAACATCGAGTCTGGCAAGGTCGACCGCGAGTTCGTGACCGGGCAAACCGGCTCGCACATGCTCTCGCTGAACCAAAAGGCGAACCGGCTCGTGTGCTCCAACATGGGCGGCGGCAGCATCGCGTTCTTCGATTTCAAGAGTGGCGAGAAGCTGGATATCGTAAGCACCGGCAAGGAATGCGAGGGCGTGGGCATCGCCCCCGATGGCAAAACCGTTTGGGCCGGCAACCGCGCCGAGGATACGATTTCGGTGATCGATATGGCGAGCCGGAAAGTGATCAAGAAGATCGAATCGAAGGGCTTTCCCTATCGCGTGCAGTTCACGCCGAACGGCAAATGGGCGCTGATTCCGCACGCGACCTCGGGCGAACTGGTGGTCTGCGACGTGAAAAGCATGGAGGTAGTACGCCGAATCAAGATCAACCTACCCGTCGCCGATCCATCGCCCGCCGGAGTTTGGCCGTATGCGGACAGCAATTACGCACTGGTGACGGTTCGCAACGCCAACGTGGTCGCCCTCGTCGACCTGCGCAACGGCGACATCGTCGGGGCGGTTAAAGTGCAAAACAGCCCGGACGGCGTCTCGATGCGGCCCGTGAGGTGAACGATTTGGCTAGGCTAAACGCTCGGACAACCACCCGATCGCTCGCCTCGCGGGCGAGAGGTGTAAAACATCTTCGTCTGCAGGGAGAAATGCCGAAGCAGACGAAACCAACCAATCGTGCGCCGACATATCCTCCAACGTCAGCGATGCATCGCGAAGACCGTTAAATCGCCACAATTTGAATCCATCGAAATCGAGGAAGTGATTTGGCGGCCACGACGCCCGGCGTGCAATGAAGATGGCTCCATCTTCGACCAGCGCTCTCTGGATGTCTTGAAAGCGATATGCTGGAGTCGTCATTGGCTCGCCTCGACCTCTTCTGGCCGTATTTCCCGTTGCAGTCGGGAGTGCTGCCCAACGCAATATTGTCGGAAAGCGGCCAGGTCTTTGCGATCCTCCGCGTCGATCTTATCAATCAATCGTTCGAGGAATTTCGAATATGCCGGGACGGGAACGGTAAACATGGCGTCTTGTCCTCTCACGGCCGGAGCTCTCCTTGAATTCCATCGTCCATGGTTTTGCCCATGGCGGCGCCGATCAGCATTTTGATGGAAGCTACGATCATTCCGTGTTTCGTGTCCCAATAGTAGCCCTCGCGCGGTACAACCTCAATCGCGGAAATGCGGGGGTCGTCTTTGCCCTCGGTAAACCAGACTTTCGCCAGCGGCTCCCATAATTCGTCGATTTTGGCCCGGTCCTGAGATATAAAAGCCGTGCCTGTAATGTGAAGAAAATCTGAATGCGGGGAGCCCTGGAAATAGAGTTCAACCTCCGAGTCGTTCGCGACCTCGTGGTTCTTTTCGCTGTCGTTCGCACTGAGGAACCAGAGATTGCCTCGTTCATCGACTTGGAGCACGGTCATTGGACGGGTACCCTTCGATTCCCCTTGTCCTTTCGTACAGAAGAAGCAAGTCTTGGATTTCTCCACTAACTCCTTGAGTTTTGCGGTGGCCTCGGTACCGGATAGATTTTCATGATTCCGCTCCGATTGTTTCGCATCGATCGAGTTCATTAAATCTTGGAACGTCGACTTTTCGCCCTGATGGCGGCAGTAGGTCTATTTTCTCGAGCAGGCGCCTCGAGTTCCTAGTATGAGTGGGAATTTGAATTAGCTTTCCGATTCGTTTACGATCGGGGACTGGTCAGATGGCCCGACCATGAACGTCACGCGCGGCTTTTGGCCAGTCGAGAGAATTCTCAACTCCAACAATCCGGGATGTTCGCGCGTCAACCGCGCCGAGTTCAGGAGGCTACGTAACGTTGCGGCCTCATTTCGAGCCCGCTGAAGCGCAACTTTGCCTTCTAAGTCTGCCTTCAGCAAGTCGGCTTTTGCCGTTTTGAGGGAGCCGGTAAGACCGAAGTCGACGGGAACAACATCCACAATCTCAATTCCATTTCCGGCAATCCGTTCTCGAGCCAAATTCAATAATGCCGCGGCCAACTCCCCTCGCTTTTCGAGAGCCTCGTCCATTGTGAGTGGCGCGATCCAATCT
>CAMFIS010000251.1 GCA_945952345.1 uncultured Fimbriimonas sp. | reverse complement strand
GCGCAAAGCGCAGTGGCTTGACCTCCTCATGAGAGCGGAAGCCCATGTCGTCGACCTTAACGAAACTGCTTTCGAGGGCAGCCGACTCGGCTCGGGCGAACGTTTGGGATTGGGGCAGCGCACCAAACTCGGACTCGAGAAAGCCTATGCCGAGGTCATCGGAAACTCGCTTTTTGTGGTGAGTGAGGAAGAGTACGAAGACTGGGTGGTCTCCCGGGCGATGGACTTCACCCATACCGCCCGCGTCAACGTCGCGACTCCCGAACTCTATCACGGCGTTCTTTGCTCGTTCGCCAAAACCAGTGGCGAAGATTTCGGCTTTGGAATGGTGGAGCGAATCGACTTCGAAAACCTCAAGGCTTACTGCCGCTGCACCGCCATCCCGCCCGTTCCTGTGCCTATCCTCCGCCTCGGCTCGCTAAGAATTGATGAGCATGGGAACGAGCACGGCGAGCTGAAGCCATGGCAGATTTAGCCGAAGAAGCGTAGGAAGCGGCACGGCCAGCGAAGGAAGCGAAAGAAGACCGGAGCCAGGACTTACCCGGATGATAACGCACTGCCTCGATGAAGTCTTCCTCAGTCTTCTTCCGCTGGCTCAGCCGCTTCTTTGCGCTGGCTTTGCCTCTCACCGCTAACCGCTCTACGCTAAACGCTATAATCTCTTTATGCGCCTCTACTTGGTCCGTCATGGCCAGACGGACTGGAATCTCCAAAAAAGAGCGCAAGGCCACACAGACATTCCCCTCGACGAGACCGGCCTCGCCCAGGCTCAACGCGTTGGGCAAGCGTTCCTCGATTTGCCTGTTCAGCGGATTCTGACGTCGGATTTGAAGCGCGCGTATCAAACCGCCGACGCAATCGCGAGAGCCACCAAGATTCAGCCGCTTATCGATCCCAAGCTGCGCGAGCGTGGATTTGGTGAATGGGAAGGAATGTCGTTTGCCGAGATCGGTATTCACTTCGGTTTCCAAGCCGACTTCAAGAATGTCGGCCGCCACGAGATCACGCCTCCAGGTGGCGAATCGTACGTCGAAGTCTGGCAGCGTGTCCAGTCCGTGGTCGATGAGGTTATGCAATCGAAGATCGACACCGCAATTGTCGCTCATGGGGGAACTTGTGCGCTCCTCCTGGCGATGTTCTTAGGTGGAGATGTCTCACTCGCCAGCGCTTTTCGGTTCAGCAATGCGTGCATCAACGAACTGGAACCTCGCCCGGATGGCGGCCTGCGCCTCATTCGGTACAACGACATTAACCACCTCGCCGGCCTCGAAGTCACCAGCGGAGTCGCCGATGGAAGTCGCTGAGTCGTCAATATTTCGTCGCCGCGCCTCCCTCTTTTGCCGGTTGACTAAAGTTATGGAAGCGCATGGACCAGATGATGCGCAATCCCCCGGTTCGCTCGTACCTCGCTTACCGACCCCTTCGCCAAGAGGTAGTTTGTGGCCTGAGCTGGACCAAAGCTTGGCGAACTGGCCAGTTTCAAAATTTTCGACAGAGTTGACTTGGAATCAAAGTGATCCGAACCGGAATCGAAATATCGAAGACATTCATCCCGACTTCCTTTTTATAAGTTGGCAAGGGGAAACTAGCCCACGCTGCCCCCCTGGGGGGGCCGGTGAGGCACGAACCGGAGGGGGTGGTCTTTGCACATGACCGCGAACCAGCCAAACAATCCACAACCTGATCACGCCAACCACAAAGCCCGCAAGCTGGGGCAGCGACAGCCACTTCTGCCCACCCCCAACCGGGCTACCCATTTGATATCAGAGGGAGGGTCCACGAAGTGGAGGGTAAGCGAGGAACGAGTGGAACTGCGAAGCAGCCAGACGGGGGAGTTACGTCAGCTTCCGAACACGCCGAGGCAAATGAGATGAACCCCGAACACGCCACCGCCGACCTTCGAGCCCGCAAGCGTAAGTCCTCCTACCGCCTCCTCGCCCTCGGCTTCGGACTCTCCTTCATCCATCTCTTTTGGTACGGATCGCCTGGGACGGCTTGGCTCGCCCTCCTTTGTTACGCGCCCTTACTCACCTGGCTCCGCGAATACAGCAAGCGGCCTTTCGTCGCAGGGCTTACGTTCGGCTACTTCTACGCGCTCATGAACACGTACTGGCTCGGCCAGTTCGTGGGAAGGTGGACGCACTCCATTCTCATCTCAGCCCTCGTCATTTTCGTGTGCGGCAGCGTTTGGGGTTGCTTCTACGGGTTCGCTTGCTGGCTCCGAACCAAAGTCCGCCTTCTCCAGTCCCCGCTCTATTTCGCCATTTTGCTCACTCTTACCGAGCTGGCACGGATGAACATTCCGCAACTCGAGTTTCCTTTCTGCCCGTTCGGCGAGCCCCTGGTGGTTTACCCATGGCTCACGCTTGGACTCCAAACCGTCAACTATTGCCTCTTCCTCACGGTTCTCTCGAACTCGTTTATCTCCACGCTCGACCCCGAGTTCCTTATTACCCTCAAGCCTGAGATTGCCAAGGCTCGGCGTCCACTCATCATCTTTGCCCTTTGCCTGGCCGTTGCCCTGGTCATTGCCTCGTTTGGTAACCGAGTCGACCGGAAGAAGATCGGGATTCGTGTTGCGCTGGGTCAGCTCGGCACTGACCTCGCTTACGGAGACCCGAACACTGAATTTCAGAGGATTCAGCGGGCGGCCGACAGTCTCATTCAGCAAGCTCGAGAGGCCAAAGCCGACGCGATCATTCTGCCCGAAGGCATCTCATCGTTCGATGTCCTTCCCCAAACGCCTTTCCATATGGCGCCGGATATCCGTATCCTCTTCGGCGCGCAGCACGGTCGTGGTCCCCGCTACCAATCCGCTTACCTTTGGGATGGCCGAGGCTTCCGTTATACCGACAAGAAGCGTCTGGTCGTCTTTGGCGAGTACGTCCCGTTTCGAGGCATTATTCCCTACCCTGCCGGATTCCAACTCCCCACCGGAGATATGGCGCCTGGTACCGAGCGTCACCTCCTCGAACTCAAGCCCGGTATTACCGTTGGCGCAATGATTTGCTTCGAATCCCTCTTTAGCGGTTCAGCGCAAGAGTTCAACGCCATGAATCCGACCTTCCTCGCCATCATGTCGCTCGACGATTGGTATATGGGCACCAACGCCATTCCCCGCCTCGAAGTCGCTGCCCGCTGGCGAGCCGTCGAGACCCGAAAATGGATTGTCCGTGTGGGCAGTCTTGGGAAAACCATGGTTATCGACCCTCGGGGTCGAGTTACTCAAGAACTCCCGACGGGGGACCTAAGACTCCTTGTCCTCGATCTTTAATTCAAAAACCTAAAGAACTTTCTTAGCCTTCCGATAAACAGGATGTGAGTAATTTTGCGTTTCGCTTGCAGCGAGTATTTGAATATCGTGAGCTCGAAGAGGGTTGGGCAAAAAACAACTTCCTGAACAAGCACTTGGCACGCATGGATGCCGAAGGTGAACTGTTCCAACTTCAAGAAGACCGACGCTTCCTCCTCTCTGCTGGCGCCGATGATCTCCAGTCCCGGCAAGAACTCGAAATCCGAGTTCAAAAGCTCGACGACCACGAGCGTGCCCTCAAGCTTCTCATCCAGCAACTGATGGTGGAAGAAGAGCAAGCTCGCGACGAATGGATTCTCAAAAAGCAGGATAAGTCCGCTCTCGAAAAGCTGAAAGATAAGGCTTACGAAGTGTGGATGTATCGGCAAAACCGAGCCGAACAAGCCGCCCTCGACGAGTGGGCAACCCAACAACGACGAACCGCATGAACCCGATCAATTTCGATTTCGAGCCCAAAGGTCCGGAAGCCATCAAGGCGCGGATGGAGCAGATCCGTTCGCGGATGGCGGCACCCGATCGTGCCGCATTTCAGCGTCAACTGGACGCGGCAACCCAGAAGAAAGTATTTGGATCCAGCACCCCGCCTCCAAATCTCAATGGCCATATCGGTGACGACAAAGAGCAGTTCGGTCCCCTGCCACCGGCTAGCCCGATGGATAACCCGGAATTCTCGGTCGAAAATTCACCCGGAGCCGCTCACCAATACACCAAGCTTCAAATTCAAGGCATGATCAGCCAGGTCGCCCGCGAGCAAAACCTCGACCAAAACCTGCTACGTGCAGTGGTGGAAGCCGAAAGCGACTACAACCCTTACGAGCGATCTCCAAAGGGTGCGATGGGACTCATGCAACTCGAGCCCGCCACCGCCAAGGAGCTGGGAGTCGTCGATCCGTACAGTCCTTACGAGAACCTCACGGGTGGCGCAAAGTACCTCAACCAGATGCTTCAACGTTATGGAGGCAACCAGCAACTTGCCCTTGCTGCCTTCAATGCTGGCCCCGGCCGAGTCGACGCGGCTAAAGGAATTCCCAATATTTCCGAAACTAAAAACTATGTCGACAAAATAATGTCGAAACTCGGTAAGCGGTAATGGCTGAAGGCGCGAAGAAGAAGAAAGGCAAAAAGGGGCTCATCATCGGCCTCGTGCTGCTGGTCGTCTTCATCGCGGCTGGAGCTGTTGCTGGCCTTGCCATGGCAGGAAAGATCAACATTCCTGGCCTCACCCCCAAGAAGAAAGCGCCACCAACCGCCGCGGGCGCAGCAAAACCTGCCGATAAGCCCAAAGCAACCGAACCTCCCAAGCCAGAGGAAGATCCTGCTGATAACGCGCCAGCCAAGGACCCCGCCCCCACCACCAAGGTGGTGGACAAAGCTGGAGCCGAAAAGCTTGCGGGAGTCTGGAACGAGATGCCCGCCGCCAAGCTGGCAGACGTCGTCGCCGACTGGAAGCCCGACGATCTCGCCATGGTGATGAATGAAATGGACGACGACAAGAGCGCACTGCTCCTCGCCGCCCTCAAGCCAGGAATCGCCTCGAAGGTTAGTTCGGCTCTGAAGACGTTGGCTTCTCAGGTCCCGGTCGATCAAGAGTAGATTTCGCCTTCACCGGATTCCAAAAT
>CAMFIS010000250.1 GCA_945952345.1 uncultured Fimbriimonas sp. | reverse complement strand
CACGTAAGGAGTCGTCGGCAGCGTCAGATGTGTATAAGAGACAGCTCTGCTTGAGAACATCGAGCGCCTTTCGCAGACCTTCCATCGGATTCATCAAACCATCCTCGTGTTCGATGCTGAGAACGTAGTCGTAGCCAACTGTTCGCAGAACCGAGCAGAAGTCCTTCCACCACTCGACACCGTGACCGTAACCCACGGACCGGAACACCCACGAGCGGCCATAAATGTCGCCGTACGACTTGGTATCCAAATTGCCGTTGAGGCCCGACGTGTAAGGATCGATGCGCGTATCCTTCGCATGAACGTGGACCAAGGCTCCTTCTTTGCCGAGCTGACGGACCGCCGCGATCGGATCGATGCCCTGCCACCACAGGTGAGATGGGTCGAAGTTCGCGCCCACCGCGTCGCCGTTCTTGCCGATGCCGTTGCGGAGGCGGAGGAGTGAATCGTTTGAGTAGCACACGAATCCCGGGTGCATTTCGATACCGAACCGGACGTTGTGCTTGGTCAGGAAGTCGGCCTGCTCGGTCCAGTAAGGAATCACGACCGAGTTCCATTGCCACTCCAGAATGTCGCGAAACTCGTCGGGCCATGCGCAAGTCACCCAGTTCGGATTCGTCGCGCTCGGACCATCTCCGGGGCAGCCGCTAAAGCCGTTGACGGCGGGAATCCCAAGAGCCGAAGCCAGCTTGACGCCGTTGACAAAGGCGTTGTGGTGATCCTCGGCGATCTTCTTGACCGGGTGAATCGGATTGCCGTGGCAACTCAGGGCCGACAGCATTAAGCCACGGCTCTCAATCTTCTTCATGAAGGCATCGCGCTCAGCCTTCGACTCGAGCAGTTTCTCGACGTCGAGATGCGCATTCCCCGGGTACGCGCCGCACCCAATCTCAACCGCCTGAATCCCCTCGGCCACACAGGTATCGAGCGCATCGTCGAGAGACTTATCGCCAAACAGAGCGATGAACAATCCAATCTTCATTCCGGATTGAGTTTATTCAGATCGCCTCTCAGATGGAAGTCCACGAACGAAGAATGTGGACAATCTTCTCATTAGAGTGCGTCCCGACCTTCGGGACGCTTTAAGCTGCGAGACCTGTCTCGCTGAAACAGACTCAAGTCCCGTCCTAGAAGAGCCTTTCGCACAGCAGCTTCCGATGCCTCAACCACGAGCCATGAGTTTGCCATCACTTGGGTGTGAGTGATAAATGGCGAGGCGTTGAGGCTATTGAGGGGAAGCCTCGACGCTTCGCTCGCAAGCTCCCTACGGGTCGAGGCATCACAGACTCACCCTTCCAACTTGCCGTGCGACAGGCTTTAGAAGGAGGGGTGTACGTTCGCAGAAGAGCTCAAAACACCCAGCGCTGACTGCGAACGGACAGGGTGGATGGTCTTTCCTAGCCCTCGCCCTGACTACGAAGCCGCCGAAACCGCTGCCCGCAACCCGTCGAAGTCGATCATATCCAGCGTGCTCTTTGTCACCTCGACATACGTGATCACCCCCGACCGGTCGATCACGAACGACGCCCGAAGCGACGCCGGACCCATGCCGCTCAGACTCTCTAGAACCACGTCGTACTCCTGCGTGACCTTATGCGTAAAGTCGCTGATCATCGGAATCGAGATGCCGTCTGCCTTCGCCCACGCCTCCTGGCAATACGCCGAATCTACCGATACTCCGTAAACCACTGCACCCGGGATCTCCTGCGTGCCATTACTGAGTTGGCAAAACTCGTCGGTGCAAACGTGCGTAAACGCCCCAGGAACGAAGAGTAAAACAACCACGTCCTTACCCCGATGATCCGACAACGTGACGTCGGACATCCCCTCCGCGGTCTTGCGTCGAAGGGTGAAATCGGGAGCCATGGTACCAACAGCTAATGCCATGACCAAAGTATGAACGAACGACCCTTGGGAGTGATGGGCATCTTGCCCATCTCAAAGACATTTGGCCCCAGGTGTCTCGAGAATCAGGGAGCTTGCGATGACTTTCCCGAGACTACGAGGAGCACCTATGGTCTCCCAACTCCTCTCGATACCAACCCGCCTTGTGCAGCATCAAAACGAATGGACCGAGAATCAGGAAAAAGATCAATCCCACAGTCAGCGACCCGCACGAGAAGCTGTGCAAAGCCGTCCACCCTAGCCACTTCCGCCGTTCCATACCACTAAGAACTCTCACTCCTTCAATTAAGTTGCATGACCTTCCAACCTATCTTCCAGAGATTTCGTAATATGAAGTCAAAAGCCATGAAATCGGGCGAGCCATTGCCATTTGATCCCAAGCAGTACTTCAAAGTCATGCTTAAGATGTGGTGGCTCAGGCTCACCGGAAAAATGCCCAAGGTCCAGCCTCCGAAAGAAACCCGGACGATTACCGCCGATCCCGAATCGAACATCGCTCTCGGCACGATTCGCTACAAGGTCCTCGATTGCATCGAAGGCACCGAGAGTGAAGTGAAGGAGTCGACTCCGCATCTGAATCAAGCTTACGTAACTCAGATCGTCGGGCAAGACGACGGAATTACCCAGACATCCCACCTATTCCTCGACGAAACATGGGATCTCAATCTCTCGTACGGCGCGGGTGAATACAAGTCCGGATTCGCGGTCAATGCGATACGCCGAGGATGCCACGACTTTTGTTGGGAATGGTTCTGCGTCCAACCCAACGGCGAAGCGGTCAAACTCCAAGAGCAGGGCAAAGTGCGTCCCAAAACCGTTCGCACTTTCGAAAATGAGGACATCGTCGAAATCGAATTTCTAACCGACATTTCCATCCGAACCAGCTCCTTCGAACACCTGGCCCAGAATCCTGCCAACACGCAACGCCCCGAACGCCGCATAGTCGTCCTCCAAGGGTCTAGCGTTGTATTTCCCTTGGTGATAGACGGCGAACTGCGATTGTCTGGATAGAGAGTAATGTCGGAACGTAACCGCTTGCCCGCCATAGCACGCGACGGCAGGTCCCGGTTGCAAAAGGAGAGCCACTTCACATGCGAGACGCTTATGCCCCGACAGTCGGAACGTAACCGTCCCGGTTGCGAAAAAAAGTTCATTCACAAGCGGGAAGCTTGGGTTCCGACTAAACCAAGCTGAAATACTCGTCCAACCGAGCTACCCCTTTGATTCAGAGGGGTCGATGAGCCAGCACCAATACCGTTCGTTGTCTATCCGTGCTGGCGAATCGGGGGAGTTATTACAACCCCCGAAAAATCAGACCAACGAGAAGTACTCGTCCAGCCGCTTACAGTCGCTCTGAGACGGATCCGAATAAATCTCAAGCGCCCGAACCAGCGCCGAAGCCGTATCGATCGCCGTCACGCAAGGCACGCCGGTCTCGATGCACGCCCGCCGAATCCGCGCCGCTTCGCTCTCGCTCGTCTCCGTCAGGCTGGCAGTGTTGATCATCATGCTCAAACCGCCTTCCATGATCAGGTCCAGCAGGTTCGGCGAGCCATCCTGAATCTTGTTCACGCGCTCGCAAGCCACGCCCTGAGACTGCAGGTAAGCCGCGGTGCCAGGTGTTGCAACAACCTTCCAGCCGTTCGCCATCAGCCGACGACCGATATCGACCGCCTGCTCCTTGTCTTGGTCACGAACCGTAACGCACACCGCGCCAGATCCCTTGAAGTTAATCCCTGCAGCCAGGAACGCTTTGTACAGAGCCGCCTCGTAAGTCGAATCGATACCCATGATCTCACCCGTCGACTTCATCTCCGGTCCCAACGATGGCTCTACCTTTCGAAGTTTCTGGAACGAGAACACCGGTGCCTTCACCGCATACACCTTGGACTTATCTAGCTTCACCGAATCCGAGACGTCAAGGATTCGACCCTTGTAGATCGGCGAATACTTCTCTCCCTTTGGACCGTTGAACGGAGTACCCGAAGACTCAGACAGTGTCCACAAACCAGTGCCATAACCCAGATCCGACAGCTTTTCGCCCATCATGCAGCGGGTCGCCAAATCCACCATCGGAATGCCGGTCACCTTCGAAAGGAAGGGCACCGTGCGGCTCGCTCGGGGGTTCACTTCGAGGATATAGGCCACGCCATCCACGATCACGAACTGAATATTCACTAGTCCTTTGGCATTTAAGGCTCGTCCAATCGCGACGCCCATCTGGCACATCTGGGCGATCTCGTCGCTCGACAAAGACACGGGCGGGTAGATCGCCATCGAGTCGCCGCTATGCACGCCGGCCCGCTCGATGTGCTCCATGATTCCGGGGATCAAAACATTCTGGCCGTCAGAGATCAGATCGACTTCAGCTTCCTTTCCGAGAAGATACTTATCGACGAGCACGGGCTGGCCCGGATTGGCCGATTCGGCTTCGCCATAGAACGAGCGCAGATGTTGTTCGTTGAAGACAATCTCCATCGCCCGGCCACCAAGCACGAAGCTCGGTCGAACCAGCACCGGATAGCCGACCTCCGCTGCAACCACCACCGCGTCCTCGAGCGAACGAACCGCTCGTCCCTTCGGGCGTTGGAATCCTAACTTCTCAAGCAGAGCATCGAACTGTTCGCGATCCTCTGCCTCCGCAATCGCCGCAGGAGTCGTGCCGAGAACCTTGATGCCCCGGTCATGAAGGCCCTGCGCAAGGTTGATCGCGGTTTGCCCGCCGAATTGACACACCACGCCCATTGGCTCTTCGTGGGAGATGACGTCCATCACGTCCTCCAGAGTTACGGGCTCAAAGTATAGGCCGTTGGAGGTGTCGAAGTCGGTAGAAACAGTCTCGGGGTTGTTGTTAACCAGGATCGCTCGGTAACCCATCTCTCGCAAGGACCAGACACAATGCACGCAGGAATAGTCGAATTCGATGCCTTGTCCGATGCGAATCGGTCCCGAGCCAAGAACGAGAACCGTTTCACTCATTAAAGGACTATTTTACCTGGGAGCTGTGGGCGTCCCGCCCACAATTTGGTGAGCGAGACGCTCACCACCCCCGAAATGCCGGTTCATCTAAGCGATCACGACAAGCCAAGGATCGCC
>CAMFIS010000249.1 GCA_945952345.1 uncultured Fimbriimonas sp. | reverse complement strand
GTGATTACCATTCTGGTCCAGGCGGTCTTCCTCGATTCAGCATTCACGACTTACTATCCGGCGGCGCACATCGATAGCGCGGGCTACCCACTCGGAACCATTCTGGGAGAGACGTCATACGAAAAGCGTAACGATGGCTGGTACCCGGTCGGCGTTCCGGATGCCGAATAACGAGCGTCACCGTACTCCTAGAATGGTGCCAAGCGTATTCTAGGTAAGTCTCATGATTTTCACTTCCGTGATCCTTGCCGCCTTTTCATTACTGGGAATTCCGAAGGATGGGCCGATTATGGGTGGAAACCTTCCTTCTCTGCGGCCCGCCTATAACTCCGCGAATGAGGAGCAATTTGACTTGGCGCTGTCGTACTTGCAGCCTGGCGACGTTGCCCGCGTTCAGACGATTGCCTGGGAAGTGAAGTGGGACCCAAACGGGAAAGCTGATTATCGAGGCATCGACCGCGTGATCCAGAAGCTCGCCGAGAAGCAGGTCGTTCCCATCTGGCTCTTACAGCCAAGCCCATTTCCAAGCAGTAAGTGGTACACGACGCCTTGGTCTGACTGGTGGGTTCCAAGTCGAGATGTGTGGGGCGAAGTTGTGAAGATGGATACTGAGATCGCCCTGCATATACAGGCAGAGACCGCCAAAGTATCCAAATCTCTCCCGCTTTTCCAACTATGGAATGAGCCGGGCGGTGGCAAACCTGGGAGTTCGAATCGGAACCGGTATGGCGAATGGACCCCAGAAACGCATGAACTTCTCTACCGGCTGGTGAAAGATCTCCGCGCAAACAAGATTCCGAAAGAGCAAATCGTGGGGCCAGCAGTATCGGCATTTGGCGAGAACCGCCGTAGCGAAACGGCCGAATTCCTTTCGATGATGCCTCCAAAAGAGTTTGATTGGCTGTCCGAATGTGGCTACCGAGATGTGCATTTGCGACTCTCAGCACCTGGCGCTGGTGGGAATGTCGATAAGGTTCGCGCTGGTTTTCAGTCGAGCCTCGATTGGTACAAGTGGGTCGATAGCCGGTTCTCGTGGCCAGCGGGACAAAAGGTCATGGTGACCGAGTTGTACGTCACTCCAGGCGATGTCGGGGTTCCTATCGGCGCAGATATGTATCCCTTCCATAAGGTCGCCCTGGACCTCTTGCAGTCGGCGCCCTTTGAATTTGTCGCTCTTTGGGGATTGCGGCCGCACGAATCGGATAAAGCAACCGATCCCTGGGCGGTGTTCGGCGGATTCGGGGACTCTCTCGTGAAATGGCGAAATGGCGGATAAGTTCAAGATCGAACGTAATTACCTAGTATTTTTACCAGGTAATTCATCCTCGTTTATCAGTACTGACCATCGCATCCAACGATGCTATTCGTGGATTTCTGCCGTCCACATGCGGTCGAACATTGCCCATGAAATGGATCACCCGACTTTCAATCGTCGTTGTATGGACGGCTTGTCTTGCCCAGGCAGCACTCGCTATCGGCACTGTTTTGGGCGGCAACCTACCTGCGCTTCGTCCGACCTATACACCAGCGGATGAAGCAAACTTCGACCTTGCGCTTTCCTATCTTCGACCAGGTGATACTGCCCGCGTTCCCAGCATCGAATGGGAAATTGCCTGGGGACCGAAATCGATTTACAATTATCGGGGTGTGGATGCCGCCATTCACAAAATGGCCTCCAAGGGCATAACTCCGATCTGGTTGTTGACGCCATGCCCTGCGCCAAACAGCCCTTGGTATCCGATGGTTTGGCCGGATTGGTGGCTTCCATCTCGCTCTATTTGGACCTCAGTTGTATCGATGAACTCGACGGTGGTGCAGCACATCGTGGCAGAAACTTCCAAGTCGAATGGATCGGCTCCGCTTTTCCAACTCTGGAACGAGCCACAGGGTGGCAAACCTGGTGGATCGATCACCAGTAAGTTTGGCGAATGGGCTCCGTCGCTTCATGAATTGCTGTACCGCATGGTGATGGACATGCGATCCAAGGGAATCCCGAAGTCTCAAATCGTGGGACCTGCTGTGTCTTCTTTCGGGGAGAGTGGCCGAACGCAAGCCGCCGAGTTCGCTTCGATGATGCCTCCACCCAACTTCGATTGGCTAAGCGAGTGTGGCTACCGCGACTGCCACTTGCGGCTATCGGCTGCGGGAAGCCGAGGAGATGTAACCAAGGTCCAGGCCGGATTTAAGGCAAGCTTGGATTGGTACTTGTGGCTCGACAGTCGGTACACCTGGCCCGTGGGGCAACAGACCATCGTATCGGAGCTCTACGTTACTCCGGGCGATTGCGAGGTACCAATCGGAACCGACATGTATCCGTATCATGCGATCGCTTTGAACCTGCTCAAGGCCTCCAACTTTCGCTATGCGGCTCTCTGGGGTCTGCGTCCTGGAGAAGCCGACGACCCGACGAACCCGTGGCTCGTGTATGGAGGGTTTGGCGACTCGCTCGTCAAGTGGCGGGCGGGTAGTTAGCGGTGTACGCGCCTGTTACGCATGAGGATCAGGGCTCCGAGACCAAGCGCGACCATCGACGTAGGCTCCGGGACCGGAGTCCACATGACGCTGTAGTCGTTGCCATTGAAATCGCCGATTTCGCCGAGGATAACCCCATCGTCAGTTACCGCATACGCGGTTGACCATATAAACGAGTAAGGGACAGAGGTTAGGTAGGCGCTGAGATCGACTGCGCTTCCGGACGACCCCTTCCACAGCATAGCCCGAATCCCTTTACCGTAACCCTCGGCATATCCTGCTTGGTATTCGCCAGACCAAGAGATTCCACTCGCATGGGACTCGTCGAATCCTTCAGGATGAAGATCAACGAAGCTGTCCGCCGAACCCGACCAGACGCCAGCGTGGCGAGCGTCTCCAACAAATGTGTACCCCGCTTGCCTTGAGCTTGACACAGCGTCTACTTCTCCGCCGCCTCCTATTCCAGTCGGCGATAAGTCGATGGCACTGGCGGCTGTGTCATGCCACAAAAGAGGATGACTCCCCCCTCCCGGTCCAACACCATAGCCAGCTTCAAAATCAGAGCCAATTCCGACGGCGCGCGAGGAGATGTAGCGAGCCGGATTCAGGTCGACTGCACTTTCTGCGGTTCCCTTCCAATAAAGTGCATGATACGATCCGTCGCCGTGGCCGCTACCGGATCCATATCCGACTTGGCCGTGGTCCGAAACTGCGCACGCTGTGGTTGTTTCCCAGTCGGCGGGTTGCAGATCGACTACGCTTGAGGCCGTATCGTGCCAAAGCAGTGCATGGCCGACGTCGTTGCTATCGGTGCCTCCTCCGACCTGAGTAGAGTTCCACTGTCCAGCGATGCCCGAGTCTAGGTAGCCGCCAGGATGGACATCGGCGAAAACTGATCCGTCTCTATTCCAAATCATGGCATGCATGCTGCCGGTATACGTAACCGCATTGCCCGTCATTCTGCTTCCCTGAATTGAACCAACCGTTGCTCGGTCGTAGCCAGGGGTCGTTAAGACCGTAACGGCATACTGCCCAAAACTTACCGCCGAACTCGCCGCCAACACGGCGACGCAAACCCCAATCCGAATCACGAGACCCATTCTACAGAACATTGGGTATAATCTCCAAGTTCTCTGAAGACAGCAGGTGGAAACTTAATGTTCTGGTTCGCCAGGACGCCAGCCGAGGGGTCAAAATCGAGGTTCTTCGAACCTGATTGTGTGGCAACCGCCACCCTCTTCTGCACGTTTCCCTTCGGTCCTCGTGAGATCAAGTGCAGAAAATATGCCCACAGCAGAAAAGGCACAAGTGATCGAGCAGGCGAAGGAGTGGTACTCCAAGTCGGCCGGCGTTATCTTTGCAGACTATCGCGGTTTGAGCGTGAAAGAGATGCAGGGACTTCGAAGCAACTTGCGAAAGCAGGGTGCCGAAATCCATGTTATCAAGAACACGCTGTTCCGAATCGCGGCAGGCGAAGACGTCAACGCCCTCCCGACTGAGTTCCACAACGGCACAACCGCATACGCGTACATCTTTGAAGATGAAGCGGGTTGCGCCAAGGCTCTACTCGATTTCGCTAAGTCCAGTAAGAAGCTCGTCGTAAAAGGCGGCTACTTTGGCGGCAAAGCATTCTCAGCAAAGGAAGTCGAGGCTCTCTCGACGTTGCCACCGCGCGATGTGCTCATCGCCCAGGTCATCGGCACCATTGCTGCTCCTCTCAGTCAACTCGCATCGACAGTCGAAGCAATCTACGCGCAACCAATTCGCACGATTTACGCTGTCGCCGACAAGGCAGAAAAAGGAGACGCCGCTTAAGCAGTCCATCGAATCCCGTAAAGATTCCCTGACAATTTTAAGAAACACAAGAGAAGAGAAATGGCAAGCACCATCGAAAAAATCGTTGACCAGATTAGTGGTCTCACAGCAATCGAGCTCAGCGAGCTCAAGACCGCTCTCGAAGACAAGTTCGGCGTCACCGCCGCTGCTCCCGCTATGGGCATGATGATGGCCGCCGCTCCGGCTGCCGCCGCTGCCGAAGTGGAAGAGAAGACCAGCTTCGACGTCATCCTGGCTGCTGCCGGCGATGCTAAGCTGAACGTCATCAAGGTCGTTCGCGAACTCACCGGTCTCGGCCTCAAGGAAGCCAAGGACCTCGTCGACGGCGCTCCGCAGCCTGTCAAGCAGGGCGTTGGTAAGGACGAAGCCGACTCGATCAAGAAGCAGATCGAAGAAGCTGGCGGCAAAGTCGAAATCAAGTAATTCGACTTCGAACAACATCAAGAAGCCTCTCGGGAATCCGAGGGGCTTTTTCTTTTAGCCCTTCCCCTTTTCAGATTGATTGAAAGCTATAGTTCCGGAGTAAGAACCTGACTCAATCTTAAAGGGGGAAGGGTTGGGATGGGGGTTCTTGTCTTTCCGCTCCAATTCGGTCACCAATCCCCCGGTTCGCGAAATGTGTCTAGTTAAATCTTGGAATTCGCTCACCGACCCCTTCGCCAAGGGGTAGCTCGTTTTGAAGCAGATCGAAGAAGCT
>CAMFIS010000248.1 GCA_945952345.1 uncultured Fimbriimonas sp. | reverse complement strand
ACCCGCGCCTGGTGCCGAGCCCTCGGAATGAAGTGCGGCCCTCGGTGCGAAATCGCCCTCCCGCGCCGAATGCCATACGACCTCGTTGAGATGGGGGCAGAAAGTTTCCTCGCCAGCGAAGTCTCGATCGGCATGCCTATCCGCCGCAACGGTCAGCTGATCTTGAAGGAAACCAAGGTCGGAAACCGCGTTTTCCTCGGCAACGACTCGGTCGTTCCCCAAGGCCTCAACATCCCCGACGAGAGCCTCCTCGGCGTCCTTTCCGTCGCCCCCGACATGGGTGAAGAGAAGGGCCAAGCCTGGCTCGGTTCACCCGCCTTCCGAATGCCAACCCGCCAAGTCATCGACATGTTTGGCGTCGAGCAAACCTACCGCCCGGCCCGTAAACTCTATGTCGAGCGTCTCCTCCACGAAGGCTTCCGCATCGTCCTCCCCAACATGTATTCGCTCATGCTCGCCGCCGTCCTCATCGAGACGTTCGTCTTCGTCTGGAACCTGCATTCGGTCATTCTCGGCATCATCCTCGTCCCGCTTCTCTACATGCTCGTAGCCTTCATTGGCGCGGGGGTCGTCAAGCTCTCGAAGTGGATCCTCGTCGGCAAGTACGAGCCTTCCATCCAGCCGCTCTGGAGCCGCCGCGTGTGGAACGTCGAGACCTATTCGGCCGTCCTCCATGACTTCGGAATCCCGCTCTTCGGCACCGCCATCGTCGGCACGCCGATGCTCAACGTCTTCATGCGCTTCCTCGGAGCGAAGGTCGGCAAGCAGACCTTCCTCAACACCACCGACTTCACCGAGACGGACATCATCTACATCGGCGACGACGTCGCCATCAACGCCAACGCCCCACTCCAAGCCCACCTCTTCGAGGACCGCGTCATGAAGATGGGACCGATCAAGATTGGCGACCGATGTTCGGTCGGCACCTATACCGTCATCCTCTGCGAATCCGAACTCAAAAGCGACTCGCACATCGGCGACCTCTCGCTCGTCATGAAGGGCGAAACCATCCCGTCGCACACATATTGGATCGGCTCCCCGGCGCAGATCGACACCCGCGAAGTCCGCCGTAAGAAGAAATGAATCCGTCCGTGGCCTGGTCGAACGATGAGATCACGGTCTGGCAATTTCCTTTGACGGCCACCTCCGAAGAACTCGATCGACTCTCCAGCGTCCTCTCGCCATACGAGTTCGCGTGGGCCCACTCCTTCGGCAAGCCCGAGGCGAGAAAAGCCTCCATTGTCCGCCGGGGCCAGCTCCGCATCCTCCTCGCCGAACAACTGCAAGTGACGCCAAAAGAAATCGAGTTCGAATCCCTCGCCTTCGGAAAGCCCATCGTCAAAGGCTCAGACCTCCACTTCTCGGCAACATCCTGCCTCGAATATGGCGGCGTCGCGATCTCAAAAACCAGGCAAATCGGCCTCGACCTCGAGCATCCAGACCGACTCATGGTGGCTCCCCACTGGCCCGGAGACGACTTCGACGACTACGACCACTTCCTCGCCAACACCAAAGAGGAGCGCCTGCAAAGATATGTCCAAGACTGGTGTCGTCGCGAAGCCCTCGGCAAAGCCAGCGGACACGGCATCCGAACCCTCGACGCCATCCCCACCCCCGAGCCATTCGCGACGATCAAGTTCTTCGACCTCGAAGCCCAGGTTCACGACATCCCCGCCCCCGACGGCTACCACCAGTCCATCGCATGGATGGTGGATTGACTCAGACGTGGCACTGGTTCCGACCTCTGCGTCGAACGAAGTGACGCTGGGAGAAACCAGTGAATGAAGAAGGAAGAAACTAGCCGTGACACTGGTTCCGACCTCTGCGTTGAACGAAGTGACGCTGGGAGAAACCAGTGAAAACGGCAAGGCTAATTCCAAAGCTCGCCTAAATGCATGCAACGAACGTCGCCTTGCTCGCCAGTCACATACCAATTCGCCGATGACCAACGATAAGCAAGTGGATCCTCGACCAACTCCTTTCGAATCGGATTCTGGTGAATATAATCGATTGCTTCTACCCGGGCATGTCGATTGCTAATGTTGCTGTCGTGACCGCCGCCTGGCTCCCATAGCACCGTGTTGGTCCAGCCACGATTTCTCGCGCTCTTCGATGGCCCCTGCTTCATCGCTTTTAGAATGTCGGCCATGACGTATTCGTCTTCGATCGGATGAATAAGTAAGTGAGAATGATCGGGCATAAACACATAGGCGAGAACCGCAAAGTTCAATTCTTGCGAAGCTTCGTTGATGCGATTGGCGAGGAGCCGACAGATGCGGTGATCGTCTAGGTATGGGCGCTTGTCGAGGGTCGAAAACGTTAGGAAATGTGAATGACCAAACTCGTTCCATGACTTTCTGGTCTTGAACTTGGATGGGTCGCTCATGGATTCATTCTATATGAAATGGAATTCCACTGGCTTCTCCCAGGCTCACTCCGTGCCTCTTCCACTCATGCTTCGTTACAGAGGACTCCGTCAAGCCAGATGTCAGAGCCAGTGCCACTTCTAGGCGTAACAAAACTCAAAACTCACAACTCAAAACTCCCAACTATCGAAAAGGTATCTTTATCACCAGCCCCATGCGTCTCGAAACCCTGATCTCCGCCGAAGAAATCCAGTCCAAAATCCAACACCTCGCGAAGCAGATCGACGCATCCATCCCCAACCGAGACCAGCCGATTATCCTCCTCGGAATCCTCAAAGGCTCGGTCCATTTCCTCAGCGACATCTCCCGAGAACTTTGGAAACTCGGCCGAGATTGTCACCTCGAATTCATGCAAGTCAGCAGTTGGCATGGCGAAACCAGCAGTTCTGGCGTAGTACAAATTAAGAAGGATCTCGACAGCAGCATCGAAGGCCGCGACGTGGTGATCATCGAGGACATCCTCGACACCGGCCGAACCCTCAGCCACCTTCGAGAACTTCTGGGAACGCGACATCCCAACTCCCTGCAAATCTGCGCCTTGCTCTCAAAACCAGATGCCAGGATCGTAAATGTGGAATGTGAATATATAGGATTTTCCATTCCGAACAAATTTGTGGTAGGATACGGATTAGACTTCGACGAGCGGTACCGCAACCTGCAGTACATTGCCGTTTTTCACCAAGACGAATAGCTTCTTCTTGCATCGAAGTGCTTCCCTTACAAATCTCACTTATACGGATATTCCCGTCTTATGACTCCGACATTCAGACAACGCCAAGGTCAAGGCGGCGGTAACAACCAAAACAACAACAACCGCCGACGACGCAATAATCGCGCCAACGAGGGTCTGCCCAAAGGCGACTCCCAGATCGACCTCGAGAGTATTCCCGAACACGACTTTTCCGAACTCGACGCCATGTCTCCCGCCGATCTCCTGAAGATCGCGAAGAAGGCGAAGATTTCGGCGGACCTCCTCAAACACGAGGTCATCGAAGAACTCCTCCCGATCATGAACAAGGAGAAGGAGCCGCAATACGCCAAAGGCATCCTCGAACTCATGAACGACGGTTGGGGCTTCCTCCGAAAGGACACCTACCAGCCCTCGCCCGACGACGTGTACGTTTCCCAGTCGCTCGTCAAGAAGAACAATCTGCGCAGCGGCGACCTCGTTTTCGGCTTGGTCCGCTCGCCCAAAGAAGGCGAAAAGTATCGCGGCATGCTCCGCATCGAAGCCGTCAACAACATCGGCACCGGGCTCCCGGCCAACCAGCGACGCAAGAACTTCGACGAGCTCACCCCTCTCTACCCCGACGAGGGATTGAAGATGGAGACGACCGCGGACAACATTCCCACGCGAATCGTCGACCTCATCTCGCCCATCGGTAAGGGGCAACGCGCCCTCATCGTCTCGCCGCCCAAGGCCGGTAAGACGACGATGATGAAGTCGATCGCCAACGCGATCTCCACCAACCACCCCGAAGTCGTCCTCATGGTGCTCCTGGTCGACGAACGACCGGAAGAAGTGACCGATATGCGCCGCTCGGTGCGTGGCCAGGTCATCTCGTCCACCTTCGACGAGCCGGCCGAGAACCACATGCGGGTCGCCGAACTCTGCCTCGAGCAGGCCAAGCGACTGGTGGAAACCGGCCGCGACGTAGTCATCATGCTCGACTCGCTGACTCGTCTCTCCCGTGCCTCGAACCTTACGATCAATCCTTCGGGACGAACCCTCACCGGCGGTCTCGACCCGTCCGCGCTCTATCGCCCACGCCGATTCTTTGGCGCCGCGCGAAACATCGAAGAGGGTGGTTCTTTGACGATCATCGCTTCGGTGCTCGTCGATACCGGCTCGAAGATGGACGAATCGATCTTTGAAGAACTCAAGGGTACGGGCAACTCGGAAATCATCTTGGACCGCGAACTCTCCGAGCGCCGCATCTGGCCGGCCATCGACGTTCGCCGCTCCTCCACCCGGCACGAAGAGCTGCTGTTCAGCCGCGACATCTACGATGGCGTGGTCCAGCTTCGCCGCCTCATGGCCAAGGAACAAAGCTCGCTGGACGCCACCGAGCAGTTCATCAAGCTCATCAAGCGAACGCCGAACAATGCCGCGTTTATCGAAGGCGTGATTCAGCGAACGAGAGCTACTGTCTGACTTAGCGCTTAGCGTTGAGCGATTAGCGATTAGCGATTAGCGATTAGCAATGCCTCACCAACAGAAGTTGGTGGGGCCTTTTCACTTTAGCCGCTAGCCTCGAGCCGCTAGCCACTAGCCTTTGGGAGGGGGTTCTTTCCGGAGCATAAGGCGTCTGGCGCGTCTAGCGTCATCCCGGGAGCGCCAAGCGAATCGGGACCGCTTGTGGAATTGGTAGGCACTTAAAAGGTTCGACTCTCTCGGTTCGCCGCACATTTAGTTCTTCATTGAAATCGTTGCGGCTCACCGGTCTCTCTTCTCCACCAAAAGGGTGCCTTCGAGGCACCCTTTGAGCGGACCCTAGAGAGACATGGCGCAAGCGCGGTGTGTCGGTGAACTTAGCTTGGTGCAGCGGAATTTGGGGGCGTGGGCTTCCAGCCCGCGTAATAGTCGGCCGACAGGCGTCAGGCATGTGTAATGGCGGTACCCGCTGGGAGCTGTGAGCGTCCCGCTCACAAAGAAGTC
>CAMFIS010000247.1 GCA_945952345.1 uncultured Fimbriimonas sp. | reverse complement strand
GATGAAATAGATCAACCCTGCCTCACCGAAGAGGCAGGTAAGGCATCAGCCTTCGTGAACGAAGATTTGTCGAATCTCGATCGGCCCGAGTGCGCCCGCCGCGCCCTTGCTCACCCATGCGATGGCATCGTCCAGACTCGCGGCTTCTAAGATATAGAAGCCGCCGAGCTGCTCCTTGGTTTCCGTAAACGGTCCGTCGGTCACCATCATCTTTCCGTCTTTCGCTCGAAGGGTTTTCGTCATCTTTGCCGGAGCTAAACCGCCGGCAAGTACCAGCACGCCAGCGGCCTCCATCGCGGCATTGTGTTGGTGAATGGCAGCCCCAATTTCGGGAGTCACGCTGGCAGGGTTAAAGTCTTCGGGCAAGTAGCCCGTCACTAAAAATTTCATTTCTTGCTATCCGGTAATCGCCTGTATTGTTCGACTACTGAAGGTTATCGAAACGTGGTATTGAGTTTCGACATTTCATCGAAAATGTGATCGGGAACTCTCGCCAAAATCTCGCTCGTACCACATCGAATAATGGTCATCAACAATATCGCCCGTTGTTGTCTCGCGGTCACGTTCGTGCTCGCCGCGATCCAATCTTGTTTGGCGGCAGACGGAACAGTTGCTCGCGATGGTTTTGACCTTTACTACCAGACCGAAGGGATCGGAACGCCGGTCGTGCTCCTCAGCGGCGGTCCTGGTTTCGATGTCGACTACATGAAGGAGGTCGGAGCCTTCTTGCCCGATGGCTACCAGCGGATCTATTTTGAGCAACGCGGGACGGGTCGCTCGATGCCTCCTTCGATCTCGGTTCAAACCGTGTCGGTTAAGCTTTGGATCGAGGACCTCGAGGCGTTGCGCGTCGCACTGAAGCAGGAAAGTTTGTTCATCGTGGCTCATTCGGGTGGCGGACTCATGGCGCAAGCGTACGCTGCGGCTCATTCGGATCGGGTTGGCAAGATGATTCTGATCGGGCCTGGCGGTCCCACTCTGGAATTCGCCGAATGGTTTGGGGACAACCTCGCCGCCCGTCAGCGGCCGGAAGATGCCCGTTTGACGGCATACTGGGACGCTGCCGAAAAGAATGGCGTGAGTCACGAGAAGGCTTCGAATGAACGGGTGAGGGCGGCAATTCCCAGCTACTTCTTCGACCGGAGCAAGGGCCTCGCGTGGGCGGCTAAGCAGCCAGAAACTTCGTTCCATGCCAAGGTGAATGAGTTGTTATTTGGCGATCTGGCGAAAGGATTCGATGCTCGGCCCGGCTTACGAAAAGTGATCTGCCCCGTGCTCATTGTCCAAGGCCACCAAGACCCGATAGGAGACTTAACCGCGCTCGAGATTCACAATACGATTGCTGGATCTCAGCTCACGTTTGTAAATCAATGCGGCCACTACCCATGGGTCGAGCAACCGGTTGGGTTTAGGCGGGTGATCGACGAGTTTCTGAAGAAATCAAAAGATTGAGATTGGCGAGGTGAAAACTCTATGTATGGAAAAGTCCTGTACCATCAAACTGCAACGCGTACACTGCCTAAACGATGCTTTGCCGCGGGCACGGGCTCTCCACGTTCCCTTAGCGTCTCGATATAGAGCTCGATAGCTTCCTTGACATTCTCCTGCACTGCGTCGAATGTTGGACCAATGGAAACACAACCTGGGAGATCGGGAACTATCGCTCCCCAATTAGTGTCGCCCTGCTCATAGATAACAGCGTATTCGGTCATCTCTTTTCCAGTCCAGCCTGTTTCAGTATAGCGCGAAGAGTGCCCGGCGGTACGTCGTCACCCAGATTTCCAGGAATTACAACGATTCCCATCTTTGTGTCGTGGCCAAATACACGATGGCTTCCTTTCATGCGAATTTGCCGCCAACCATCTTTCTCAACGACCTTCAGAATTTCTCGAACTTTCATATATTCCTGGTCTTCCCGCAAAACGATACCCAGTGCTGCATCCGTAACCAACGCAGGAAACACTTCCGAGGAAAAGTGTGCCGCAGAAGTGAGTGGACACATCGCTGCGGCTTCAAAAATTGCCTGATGCATGTTGATGCTGTTAGCATCACCCGTCACCCAGGGCTCTAACCAGTGCCAACCAGGCGTGTTAAACAAGAAATGCAGGAGAGCCCAGTACCTAAACGTCGCTGAGTAAAATTCCACTCCGTCAAACTTTTCGCGAAGCACCTGCATTACTCTAAGGTCACTTGTGTCATTGAATCGAAATCTCTGGATGTCTCCAGGCTCGACCTCTATACTGACCCGAGGCAGCATGGATTCCGGCATCTGAGTTGGCTCATGGGCATACTCAATTGCTCGTTCACATGCTTCAGCAAACGCTACTACACTAAGAGGTGGTAGCAAGTGAAGCTCGCTAATCTTCGGAATCTTGCCCATCCCCATACCCGTAATTATGATCCACCCACATCGAGATCGATAACGTCTCAAACTGGATCAACACGTCGGGGAGTTTTGAGGTCTCAAAGCTTAGAGCTTAGACCAACCTTCCAGTTTCGACTATCAAAGAAAAGCTAAACCACTTCGCGGCGTTTTGCTAAGGAACCTCTTTACAAGTGCGAGTGCAAGTTGGGAAAAATTCCCAGCTATGACCTGAAAGCTGGAGACGGAGAGCTGAAAGCTAATTTGATTTGGTACTCGTAACGGGATACCCTTCGGGCGCTTCGCTAACGAACCGCAGATGCTTCGCATCACGCGATTCCTCACCCCAGTCGGGAGCAAAAAAAAATATTTTATGGTACTCCGAACGGGATTCGAACCCGCGATCTTCGCCGTGAGAGGGCGATGTCCTGAACCGCTAGACGACCGGAGCACAGGAGATAATAAGATACCAGCAAACTCCGGTCTTACGCTAGGCACAGCACCCCGAACGATCCGAGGCATGCGTCAAAATACGAAGCACATGAGCAACGACGCCAACGAAAACCAAAATCCCGACTTCAATACGCTGAACGATGAACTCCAAGTGTTCGAACTCATGATTCCAGGATATGTTGGAAGCATGGTGCGCATCGCGACGGGCATCCCGGATGACAAATGGAACTGGAGCATGTCGGAGCGGACACCGACCGCGAGGGAACTCTGCGAACACGCCTTTGCTTGGCTCGTGTGCGACCGGCAACAAATGACGGTGCTCGATCGAAGCCTGCATCAGCCAACGCCGAATCTTCCTGCCGATCGACTGGCCATGATCGAACTCCTGCAAGAAGAGGCCAACGAATGGCGGCGCCTCATTCGCTCGCTTAAGCCAGAAGACCTGGACGCCGTGCGCGAACCTTGGCCCGATAGCACCCGTTGCCTGAGGTCGTTTCTGTTCCACATGGGCCAGAATGTCATTTACAAATTAGGACAGATTTCGATGCTCGCGTTCGAGCTTGGCCTCGATGGCGGCGATCCGTACGACGCCCCTATTCCCAACAAGATCTACGAGTTTGAAGGATGCCCGGATTGGCCATCGCCAAGGGTGTAGTCCGGCGGTAGAATCCCACCAATTATGGCGATTCCAAAACACATACACGATGCCAAAGGTTCTTGGAAAGGGAAGTCACAGCTGAATCTACCGTGGCTAGAGCCCGCAAAGCGAGTAACCGAATCCACTTCCTTATTTCACGTCGATATCGACTCCCACAACACCTTCGCGACCATCACCTACAATTGGGAATACGAAGGGAAGCGTCAGGAGGGCACGATGGTTTTGAGCATGGCCAATAAGACAAAGATCGTCGAGATCGGATGGTCCGATTCGTGGCACATGAGCTCGGGGGTCTTGCACACCACCGGCACGGAGGATGCGGCGGGATCGGTTAAGACGAAAGGCAGTTACGCAGCGGGCAAAGAAACGTGGGGGTGGACGATCAATTTCGATATGACGGGCAAGGAACTCGTGATGACGATGGATAACGTTCACCCCGACGGCCAAGTCGATTGGGCTGTGAAGGCAGTTTACAGACGGGACTAAACTTCGGCCGTCGTAGGATCGATTGTTGTTCGGACCTCTGCAATCGAGTTGGGCAATGCGCTCCACGAACTGACGCAATTGCGGATAGCTGCATTGAATAAGATTTCCGAAATGGTCAGCAGTCATACTTGTAGCACAGGGAAGACTCGGTTTCTGGAGGCCTTGTCAGCGGCCAAGAAATCGCTTGATAGTTACCTGGAGGGTCCAGAAGATTTTGGTACCGGAAGAATGCCAAAGCCTTTCAAGAATTGGAAGGGTATTGGTCGACCAACGATCCGAACCCGCGATCTTCGCCGAGGGAGGGCGATGTCCTGAACCGCTAGACGACCGGAACACGCGAGGCGTAAAAATAACCGAATCGTCTTTCGATGAGGCAACCCTCTTGACGGAAGCCGCCTGTCGGTTTACTATGGTCCGCATGAAGCACACG
Organism: uncultured Fimbriimonas sp.; assembly: GCA_945952345.1. Lineage (GTDB taxonomy): Bacteria > Armatimonadota > Fimbriimonadia > Fimbriimonadales > Fimbriimonadaceae > Fimbriimonas. The sequence continues at coordinate 786 of CAMFIS010000247.1, read as the reverse complement.
CGAATTAGTGTTGCCGCTCTCGCCGTCGCACTTGGCATCGGGATCGCCACTTACCAATCCACTCCAGCTCAGGTCAAGCCCCTCCGGCCCAACCTTGAACTCGCGAGTCCGGACTACCACCTCGTCCATACGGCATCGTACGTTTACCGCTACGATTCCAAAACCGGCGCAACCCAAAGGCTGAACACCACGAGTCAGAACGGAACTGGAAAGAACATTCAGTGGGAGTGGCTCCCCATCCTCGACCAACGACCCGGACAGGCTGGACAGGCGGGCCGTTACGAAGTATCTGAAGGAACGGGAGCGGTCGGCATTCTCGTCCGGATAGACACGAGTACTGGCCGAACCTGGGCGATGGTCCAGACCAGCGTCGTGAACTGGCAAGAAGTGGTTAAATAAGTTCGCGGTTGGTCGATCGGTACGACGAAACTTCCTGTGTTTGAAGGACGGATTCTATTACCGTTGCAATGTGCCCTGCCTTCCGCTATAGTTTTTGAGACAAGCATGTTTAAGAAGCTCTTTAGCTGGAAAACGCCCCAAGTTCCACTTCCAGTCACGGTTTCTCAATCCACCAATAGGCCACCAATGATCGATCCAGACGAGATGGGGGTCCGGACAGAAGAAGAACTGTATCGAAGATTGATCGCGTTATGGGCAGTCATCGTTAAAGCTAAATTTCCGGAGAATCCTTTTCCAACGGAATATCTGACGGAAAACAATCTTCTCGACTGGTTGAGTCCGCAAGAAAGGAATTATCTTCTAGCCAAGAAGCCAAGTGAGCGAGAC
>CAMFIS010000246.1 GCA_945952345.1 uncultured Fimbriimonas sp. | reverse complement strand
AGTGGGACCCAAAGCCGTATCTTGGCGAACAAGGCTATCTCCCAAACCCGCGTCCACGAGCCACTTACGCGGCGATGATTTCATACCTGGACTTCACGGTCGGAGAGATTCGGAAGGAGCTGGAGAAGGACGGTCTGGATAGGAATACGCTGGTCGTCTTCACTTCGGATAATGGCGCAACGTTTAATGGCGGAGTCGATCGCGAATTCTTTCACTCGAATGGCATCTATCGGGGTGGGAAGATGAACTTGTACGAGGGTGGCTATCGCGAGCCCTTCATTGCTTGGATGCCCGGCCATATCGCGGCAGGTACAACCTGCGCAACTGCCTTTGCAGGTTACGATACAATGGCGTCATTGGCTGAGCTTTGCGGAGCCGCGCCTCCGAAGAACGATGGCACGAGTTACGCTCCGGCCCTTGTTAGCAAACCAACCGCAAAACGCAACTATCTCTACTTCGAATATCCCGAGGCGTCGTCGCAACGTGCCGTGGTATTTGGTCGAATGAAAGCGATCCAGCCGGACCTCATCAAACATCCCAACCTGATCGAAGTGTACGATCTCGTAACTGACCCTTCGGAGAAAAGCGATCTTGCTGCGAGCCGCCAGGACATCGTTCAACGTGCGAGAGAAGTCTTTGCCAAGGAGCATGTGCCAAACAGAGACTTTCCTCTTCCGGGCGTCGATCCCACGTCAAAGAAAGGTTAAGCATTTGTCAAGTTGAGAATTCTCGTGTATGATGCGGTGTTAGCTTCGCCATGCGCCGTATTCTCGTGACGATAATTGCTCTGATCGGCCTGGCCGCGATGGGTTTCTCGCAGATCAAGGACTCCAGTGACTGGCTGGTTGGGCGGAGTGAGCATAGTTTGCTCCATCGCCTCCGCAGCAATCTCGGTTTCGACGATACTCCCGTGACCGACGGTGATGCGGTAGCGGTCGTGACGATCGAAGGCGTTAAGGCGGTCGTCCTCGTGGTAGGTCCGGTCAAAGGAGATGCCAAGAAATACGCTCAAGCAATCGAAGATTGGCGGACCGAAAGTAAGTTGCCCGGGGTGGTGGAATACAGCCAGGAGGACGATTGCGCGTCCGCTCGCTATGAGTTATCCACGGGCGGATTTGGCAAGATGTCGGCGAGCTTGGACCTTCCACTCCGGTCTTTGTACGAACGACTGAAGCCCCTGGAGTCCAAGACGTCGATGGCATTGATGGTTCCGGGCTATACAAGCATCGACTTGACCGAGAAGGAGACCTACATCGCCCCTGCCGGTAATCGGTATTGGGAGTTCACCAAGTCGTTGGGGCCGGAGCGCGTGCACACAGCGATCAAGATTCCTGGGTGGGTGCCGCCCGCGGTAGTCGCGTGGCTTACCCTTCCCCTGGTTGGCTTCGGACTCTGCTTTGGGCTGGGCTTCACCTATGCGAGAAGGCAAGACATTCCCATCGAGAAGCGACGAAGATTCTATTCGATGCTCGTCTCCAAAGGCATCTTTGTGGTTTTGGGTATCCACGCCGTGCTGGTTATCGTCACCATTCCCACTCGTGCACTCGACCCGGTCAGCCAATTGTGGGTTGGTCAGCGATTTAGTCAGTTCGCAATACTCGTTGTCCCTCTCTTTGCCATTGTTCCCATCGCATTGCTTCCGCTCTTAAACAAGATGGAGACCAAGTTACTGGGGCCAACGGAGGCCGAAAAAGCAGATCGTGAAGACTTTAGCGAATACCAAAGGCCACCGATGAATACGGATGCGGCGAAGTCAGACCTGAAGAAAAATCTCTGGTCGAGCGGCATCGTGCTCGTCGCCTTGGCGATCTTCCTGTTTATCCCGGCGCATAAAGGCAGTTTGCTTTCAAATCTCCAATCGGTGATCGTGCCGATCTACCTGATACTCACTCTACTTGTCCGGGTTATTGTCCGTACTATAAAGTCGAAGAAAGGTGGAGTGGATCCAATCGTTGCGGCCCAGGAAGCTGGCTTCGAGCAGTATCGCCCGAGAGTAGAAGCGAGGTTGGCTGCGGTCGCCACCAAGCTTGGCGAGCCAGTGCCGACCGTGAGCGTGATGCCGCTGTTGCAGGGACCATATGGCGCATGCATCAGCAATCACCGCTTGATGGTGACGCCGGCGCTGGCGGACCGATTCACGGACGGCGAATTGGATTTCATTCTTGCTCACGAACTCGCCCACAAGAACAAAGGTCATCTCAAGACCCGACTGTTCATCTTCCTTATACCGGCGGTACTTATCTTCATTGTCATGTTCCGCCTCGCGCTGGGGATGTCGAGTTCGGTGTGGCTCGCTCGAGGCTTCGTCTTTAGTCCGATGCTCTTGATTCTCGTCTTCTATGTCTTCGGCCGTCCTTTGCTGATGAAGTACTTCCGGAAGAACGAGTATCAAGCCGACGAGGTCGCGGTGCGCGCGACAGGCGATCGCGAAGCGGCGATTTCGGCGCTTGCCAAGATTGCGCGGCAAAATGGTTTGGCGGGCTACGACGAAGACGAGTTCCTGCGAACGCATCCCCTCATCGCTAACCGAATCGAGCGGATTCGAACTCTCGCCCTCTAGGGCAGCTCAGGCATGCTCCACCATTGGTTTAGATGAATGTCGCTCTCTAGCACTTTGTAGACTCGTCCGCCGGACGAAAAGTAAACGTACCCATTGCCAACTTGCATATTGTCGATATGAGCAGGAATGTGTTTTGGCTTGAGGCGACTCGTGTCTTGGGCGTTGGCTTTGCCGAGAGAGAGAGTGTAAGGCAGGCTGCCAATCGCGATTCCAAGAACGACGAGGGTGAGCGAACGAGACTTGCTTTTCATAGCGGATTAGACTCTACTACTCGATGGCTGATTTGAAAAGATGCGAATCATCACTTGATGCCCTGCTCTGGGGCTCCATGATGTTGCGAGTATTAAGCTGCCATCAAGTCTTGTTCCTGCTGGGACAAGACTTGTAGCCGCTCCAATGCCAGAGCCTCGGTCGGATTTAATGCAAATCGAAATCCTCCCTGCATCGCGGTAAGCGATTGTTGCTGTCGGTTCACTTCATTCAATGTTTCGGTCGACTCTGCCTTTGCCTTGGAAGCGAGCACTTGGACTGCGTCCACAAACGCTTGGGTACTCAAGACCGTTCGGTCGATTGACTCGACTGCGGTTTCAAGTGTAGGGAGCGCCTCGACCTGATTGCCGATGCTTTCTTTAAGTTGTAATCCCACTTGGTCAAGACGATGAATGGTCTGATTAGTGTCATTCGCGAGGCGAACAATCGAGTTCATTTCTTCTGCCAGTCGCATGGTTTCAGCCTGGGCAACCCGTGAATTCTCGTACACGTTTGAGAAGGTCTCGCACAGATCATTGATCGAGGAACTAAGTTCGCTTACGACGTTGCGGGTCTGGTCTCGCAGTCCCGATCGGCCGTCTTGGCCGCTAAAGTACTGAACAACCTCGTCGATTCGCTTGAGCATGCTGTGAACTGCCGCGTGAACGCTCGCGGATGAAAATGCCGATTGTTCAGCCAAAGTTCGAACTTCGCTGGCAACCACGGCAAAACCACGACCAGCCTCTCCAGCCCTTGCGGCTTCAATAGATGCGTTGAGGGCGAGCAAGTTCGTCTGTTTTGCGATCCCCTCGATCAAGTCGACAAAAGAGCGAATCTCGTGAGCAAAGCTGGCCAAACTTTGAATATTCTTTTCGGCCTCCAGCATCGATTCGTCGAGCTTTAAGACAAACACGGAAGTATGTTCAGAAACAACTTGTGCCGATTGTTGAGCTTGTTCCGCCATTTCCAGCGTTGATCCGGCGGAGCATTCCACTTTTTTTAGAGCCGTCATGCCGCGCTCCACATATCCAACTTGTTGATCGCTCGCGTTCTTTTGCTTTTGCGCTAGATCGAAAATGTTGTCGGCAGCCTGCGAGACCTCCGAAGTCGCATTGGATTGTTTACTGAAGAGGTCGCGGAGATCCACAGCTTGGATAACCAATTCATCCATTCGGAACGTTGCCTCTGCTGTCGAGGTTTCCAGCTCGGCGGTCAGATCCGTAATGTTAATGGCATTTTCCTGAACTCCATGTCCGATCTCGATGTTCCCCTGGATTCGGTCGATGACATGCTGCAAAATGTATTCGACGTTTTGGACTCCGTCCTCAGGCCGATATTTCTGCAGCGTTTGCACATCGAGGCCTCGAAGAGCTGCACCTACCCGAGACATGTCATTGAGGCGAATGAGGTCGTTCCTGGCATCTCGCGCGATTCGCATGAGAACGCCGCATTCGAGAGCGATAAAGGACATGTTGAATAGTATGTGGAACGCCGGATGCGTACTCGAGGGTGAGAGGATTTTGCCGTAGCCAGACGCTGTGCCGAAACCCACAATCGCCTGAAATATTTCCGCAATAACACCCGCAGCGAGAGTTGTACGGCAATCTCGGTAAGCCAGTGAGATCGCTAAGGCAACGAAGATCCCTAAATTGAATTCTAAAATTCCCTGCGACTGATAAATGAATAGGCATGCGTAAAGGACATATGCGCCAGCCATGGCGGGCTTGGCAATCCAGGCAGTCGGTCGCTTGCGGATTAAGGGCTGCAAGACGAGGAACACGAGGGCGCAAAGAGTTAGGGACGTGGCATAGGTTCCGTGCCAAAACGACAACAAGATCGAAACAAACGCGAGAAGCCCTAGGCCGGGCGCGAGCTTGCGGTGGACAGACTGCTCAAAATCCTCGATCGAAAAGCGCTTGAGTAGTCGATCTTTGAAGCCTGAATTTAATGCATGCATGAATGTCTTGATTGTTGGTTTTATCTGTTTCAACCTCTTCGTTTTATTTAATCTTGTCGTCGTCTTGTGCTAAAAGTTCAGGACAAGGAGATTCAACGAAGACTTCTTTGTCCCGAGCAGAAATTCGATGGTGACGAAGGGGTGGCTCAAAAAGATTCAATAGTTTTGGGTATCATTCACTGTTGGCTGTCTGCGGACGGTCGATAACAACCTGACCACGGGTACCGCACGGCTCGATTCGCCTCCTGCCGCGTACCTACCCGACAACGGTGAAAAATATATGGCGAAAGAATGTCTGATCCAGAAACATAGGGTCCAGACCGCTAAGTGGGAGAAGCTGATGGCTGAAGAACAAGCCATCATGGCGCTTCCCAAAGACAAGCGGGATGAGGCCTTGGCGGCCTTTAAGGCCAAGCGAGTGAAGAACCGAATGTTCAAGACTCGCCGTTACACCTGTCTCTTATACACATCTGACGCT
>CAMFIS010000245.1 GCA_945952345.1 uncultured Fimbriimonas sp. | reverse complement strand
GATCGGAAGTGAGCGAAACTTGGACTTCATAGCTGCCGGATGTCATCGGGGCGGTGTAGATTCCAGCTTGGTTGATGCTTCCGCCGTTTGGCGTATTGACCTGCCAGGTGATTGGTGCAGTTCCTCCATCGAGGACGGCCGTGAGCTGGATGTGGTCGCCAGGTTTGACGCTAAACGGACTCGGCGAGATCGTGACTTTGTTAACCGTGCCGGACGTAGTGGTTGCACCAGAACCGCCGCACCCAACCAGGCACAGCATAACCACAGAAACCAGAATCCACCACAATGAACGCATCGGGTTTATTCTAACTAATTTCGCAGCAGATTCAACTTTGTGGGCTTAAATACTCGCAAAACTGGGTGTACATCTCCCGCCTTAAAATCTTCTCCAAACATCCCCCAAGCCGCAAGGCCGTCGATGCACTCCGGCTCAAGAAGTTCGAAGGCCAAGATTCCCAAGGGTTGCGCGGTGAACACAACGAAGCCTTGCTTCACGTTGGAAACGGGCTTCCACTCACCCTCGAAGCTCAAAAGCTTATGGCCTTGGAATGCCGATCTTGCTTGATCGACCTTGCTGATCGTGAATCCTTCAGTATTCGGTATGGTGCTGAACTCGTCGAGCTGCTGAACCGTGATTCCATGAAGCCTCAGCTTGCCAACGATTCTCGTTGCCGAAAATGGCAAAACGTAGGCGTAAGGCAATCGGCCAAACTTGGTGCCGGCAAAGCGATCGAGCACCGGCATCTTAATCGACTCGATGTCGCGTACGGGGCCGGAGCGTCGTCCGCCCGCGGCCAAGTTTTTCTCCAGTAGCACTGGCTCTTCGCCACGCGACTTCATGTCGTATCGGGTCACGAGCTGTGGCGCTTTCTCTGGATTCTTCCCCCAAGCCACCACGTCCGCATCGGCCCGCTTGCGCATATCCTTAATTCGTTTGGAGTCGGCAACCATCTTGAGCAGGCACTCATCCACAAACTCGGCCGTATCCTTTACGCGATCTTCAAAAGTCTCGTACACCACCGATTCGCTGAGAATAGAAAGGGTGTTTCGCATTCCCGCATAGTTGGTTACATAGCGAGGCTCGCCGCCAAATGTTTCGAACTGCCACTTGCCGTTGTTCGTCACGGCATTGCCATAGTCGAACAACTCTCGTTTGTACTTGGCTCGCATCGAATTTCGAATCGCAGGTAGGAACTCGTCCAACTCGTACTTCTGAATCAAAGGATGAGTATTCGGGTTGAGAGGTCCGGCGTAGGTGAGGTGATATCCATGTCGCGTGCCGTCCGTCGTATGTAGATCGAACATGGCATGAGGATTCCAAGGATAAATCTCTTTGAGGACGCCCGTCATTTCCGGCGATTCGACCTTGGTGCAGTCGCGATTGAGGTCCAAGTTCTGTCCGTTAGGGCGAAGCCCTACCAACTCCGGTCCGTTCTGGCCCGGCCGGTTTCGCGCCTGCGGACCAAACTTCTCGTTACCATCGCAGTTGTAGATGGGCTGAACGATGAGGATCGTCTTGTCCAGCATCCCTTTTGGTTCGCGAGAATACTTCCTCAGCAAGGCCAACGCCGCCTCCTTCCCTTCCACTTCGCCGGCGTGAATGTTGGCCTGAATGTAAATAACTAGCTTCCCGCTCTTCGCTGCTTCGGCAGGAGTGTGCACCATCGGCCTCGCCGCGATCACCATCGGAATCTTGCGCCCCTCCGCACTCGTCCCACTCCAGCGAATATCGATCGGAGCGCCGCTTGCCTTAAGTTCGTCCAAGAACTTCACGACGTCGGCGTAAGTCGACGTCTCTTTATAGTTCGTCGCCTCGGCTCGGGTCAGCGGCCCCGCCTGCATCGCGGTCCAGAGTGAAAGGGCAAGAATCATGTGCGCTAGCTTACATGAAGACGATCCTATTTAGCCCTTCCCCTTGCTCTTTGGGAGGGGGAAGGGTTGGGATGGGGGTTCAAATTCCGAGCCAGATGTAGACTAGGACAGGTACTCTGAATCCCTATGAGACCCGACGGGCGAGAACCCGACCAGCTGCGACCCTACACCTTCGAACGCGGATTCGCCAAGTTCGCCGAAGGATCCTGCCTCCTCAAAATCGGAGACACCCACATGCTGGTGACCGCCACCGTTGAAGAGCGGGTCCCAACCTTCCTCAAAGGCAAAGGCTCCGGCTGGGTCACCGCCGAGTACGCCATGCTTCCCCGCTCGGGCCGCCAGCGCAATGACCGCTCGCTCATGAAGCCCAACGGACGTTCGATGGAAATCCAGCGTCTCATTGGCCGCGCTATGCGCGCGGTGGTCGACCTCGAACATCTCGGAGAGCGAACCATCACCCTCGACTGCGATGCCATCCGCGCCGACGGAGGCACCCGTTGTGCCGCCATCACGGCCGCATACATCGCGCTTTACGATGCCCTCGAAGGTCTCAAATCCCAGCGACTTCTCAAGAAGGATGTTCTCAAGGATCAGATCTCGGCGATCTCGGTTGGCATCTACCGCGGAACCGAAGTGCTCGACCTCAACTACGACGAAGACAGCGTCGCGGACACCGATATGAACGTGGTCATGACCGGATCGGGCAAATTTGTGGAAGTCCAAGGCACCGCCGAAAGCGAACCGTTCGACGCCGCCTGCCTCGGCCACATGCTCAAGCTCGCCAAGAAAGGTTGCGACGAACTCATGGTAGCCCAGCGCGAAGTCCTCGGCCTCAAATGATCGATCGGCTGATCATTTCCACCCATAACCGCAAGAAGGCGGGCGAGATGATGACCATCCTCTCCCGCCGTTTCCCTTCGATCGAGATACTCACCCTCGCCGACATCGAAGGCGCGCCCGAGCCCGAGGAAACCGGAACGAACTACGCCGAGAATGCGGCGATCAAAGCCAATTCGGCCCACGCCTTCACCGGTGAATGGTGCGTGGCCGATGACGCTGGACTCGAGATCGACGCTCTTGATGGAGCTCCCGGCTTATACAGCAAGCGATTTGGTGGCGAAGACCTTCCATTCCCCGAGAAGATGGCGAAGATCCTCTCCCTTCTTGAAAGCGCTGAAAGCAGAAAAGCACGATTCCGCTGCGACGTCGCACTCGCTGGTCCTGGTCACGAGACCAAAGTGTTCGAAGCCATCTGCGAAGGAGAGATTGCCAAAGAACCCAGTGGAGCAGGCGGATTTGGCTACGATCCCATCTTCTTCCTTCCCGAGCTTGGCTGTTGCATGGCCGATCTCACCGCCGACCAGAAGCATCAAATTAGCCACCGCGGCAAGGTCCTCAAGGAATTCGGGGATTATCTTGCCACCTTATGAAAACCAATAGCGGCCTGAGCCGTCCATAATCGAGTAGGAGTCATGACTGTAACCACCCTTTTATTTGCCGCCCTCGCGGTCCCGGTCCAGCAAAAGAAAACGGACATGCGGGTCGTCGACGTAAAACCAGCCGGCCTTTCGGTCTCCGTTCCCAAGAGCTGGGTTCAGGCAAAGAAGGACAATCTCAGTATTGCCAGCTTCAATATTCCGCTTTCAGGCAAGACTCACCCCGGACGATTGGACATCGGATACGTTGAGTCCGACAACAAGGACGTCGATGGTTTCCTGGATGCCTCAAAAACGATTTTGACTCAGCAGGGGAATACCATCGAGCGGCAGTGGAAAGTAGACATTCTCGACGCCCCGCTCGCCCTGACCCGATTTGCCAAGGAAGACCGAACGACGGTGCGTGGCGTTCTTTTCCGAACCACCAAAGCCAAGCTCGTCCTTTCCATCAGCTCGCAAAACGAAGACTTTTCTGCCGTGGAGCCTTACCTCATGTCCACGCTGGAAACGCTCAAGACGATTGCTCTCAAGGAGGATCGCAAGAAGGCAGACCCGAACGCGGAACAAAGAGTCGTGATCCATCGCGCCAACCCAGGTGCTGCGCCAAAGCTTCCTGTCTCCGTTCCGGTAACCATCTCGGGTAAGAATGCATTTCTGCACTTCCCAGCCGGAACCAAAATCGTCAAAGCTGGCGACCTGGCCATTTCGGCTGAGATTCCCGGATCGGGACTCACGGTCACAATGAATGTGTTCCCGATCGAAGGTAACAACCCAAGTCTGATCTACCAGACCAAGGCGTCGGAAACGGCGGATCTATTCAAAGGCGCGATCACCCGAATCGATGAGTCATACCAGAACAATGCCGACCGACAAAACCGCGATATGATCTGGCGAAATGGCACGTCGACGAGCGGCACGAATGCACTCCAGACTTGCGACTGTGTCATTACCCAAACCGGACCGTACTTCATCTATGCGAAGTTCTCGGGTGGGAACGCGGCGACATTCAAGTCCGATCGTAAGGTCGTAACGAAGTTCCTGCTTACCGCCAACCTGACCGACAAGCCGTGATCTTTGCCTTCAGCACCAGTTCGAAAGTAGCCTCCGTGGCTGTGTTCGACTTGGGCGGCGAGCTGCTTTTCTCGGGTGAGGACGAAGCCAATATGCGTGCCAGCGAGGTGTGCTTTGCCCTGCTGGAGCGTTCTGGGTTCGCCCCCAATGATGGCAACCTGTTTCTCGCCGACATCGGCCCGGGATCGTTTACGGGAACGCGAGTAGGCGTCACCATCGCCAAGACATTGGCTTTCCTTTCCGGTGGTCGATGCGGCGGCATTGACGCGTTCGACTTGATTTCGCCGAGTGAAGTGGTTGTCTTTCCCAGCAAGAAGGGAGAATGGTTCGTTCGGCAGCCGGGCGATGCGCCTGTTCGAACAGTGGACCTCCCACCATCGTTCATCGGCTTTGGTCCGGGGATCGACGAGCCGATCTATCCGCACGCAAGAAACTTTGGCGCTCTCTTGGCAAGCATTCAGCCGATGGATCCCACCGAGTTCAACCCTGGCTATCTCATCGAACCCAGCATCTCGATTCAAAAGAAGGGGCTTGGCCTTTCGGGAGGTGTCGCCTGAACTGGGAGACCGTCGATCGGCAGGTTCCGATTCGGACCTACACGACGCTAAAAGCCGGAGGCAATGCCGAGTACTTTGCCATTGCCCGAAATGCAGCTGAGTTCAGGACTGTGTCTGAGAGTTGCCAGCAGCACGATATCCCGATTACGCCGCTCGGATGGGGCAGCAACGTGCTCCCGTCCGACGATGGTATTCCCGGAATGGTGGTGATCAACCTTGCCGACGACATCCAGTTTGGAGACGACAATGTCCGGCCTCGCGACCCATATCCGGGTTTCCAAAATCGCTTGCTTCGGCCGGCAGAACACCCCCCGGGCCGCCCAGCTGCCGCGTCTGGCCCTCCCCGCAC
>CAMFIS010000244.1 GCA_945952345.1 uncultured Fimbriimonas sp. | reverse complement strand
TTGCTATGGCGATCGAAGAATTACACCACGCCGCCGACGAAATCCAACTCTATGCGTTTATTCGCATGGCGGCATACTGCGCCGCCAAATTAGAACTGCCAAGGCAAGACCTCGAATCATTTGATCTCATTCGGCAGTACGAAGAGGTAAGAAGATCTCAGCTTGGTCTGAAATTGGATTTCCGATCTGCGGTCCATTCAGCCTCCATTCAGCAGTCATTTAAGACTTTTCCTCCGCGATCACGAACTGAGGTTCTTTCGCAAATACCAACTCTCTTTCACTGCATCGACCTCTTTGAAGCTTGGGTGCAGCCTTTCGCCAAAGTAATTTCCGAATTGCATTAGCTTTGCGCTCACTTTGCGCCTACTTTGCGGTCTGGTCGTATCTTCAACCCATCAGCTTCAAAAGAGCTGTCTTGAGGAAATATGAAGATCAGCAACAAAACCCTCTTAGGAGGTCTCGCCTTCGCTATTGCGCTTACAGGCTGCGGCGGAAGCGGCGCCAACAATTACGCCAACGTGCCACACGGCATTTACACTTCTACCAACTCAAACGACATCGCATTCACGAACGACATGGCTGGCAATGCGGCCCAGCCGATCTCGATGACGGTGAAAACATTCACCTATACAAACGGGCCCGGTGGCGTAATGTATGCCGGCGGGCTGGGGCGGATTATTAAGTTCAATACGACCAATCCGGTGTCTTGGTCGGCCTATGCGCCGACCGGAGCAAACGGACTCGTTGACGTGACCGCAGTTGCATTCGACTCTAATAACCGAATCTACTGCACGGACTACACCAACCAGCGCATCGTTCGAATCGATAACTTAAATGGGGATGGACGTGTCGATCTCGACCTGTCTCCATTCTCCCTGTCTGCTGTCGACATGTCCTACACCTTGGCCATCGATTCCCAGAATAGAATCTACGTCGCAGGATGGTCTTCCGGGAAGATTCTCCGTTTCAGTTCCATGACGGACAACTCTCCCATTACTTATCAACCCACTGGTGCACACCAAGTCCTTGGAGTGATTTCACTTGTCATCGATCATCAAGATCGAATCTACTTTGGAGACAACTTGAAAGGACGGATCGTGCGAATTGACGACATGAGTGGGTCAAATTGGACCGAGTTTGGCTCTTTAGGCTCCGGCTCGAATCAATTCAAACTCATTACCGGACTGTCGCTCGACCAGTCCAGCAGGATTTACGTAGCCGACCACGACAACAATCGAATTGCACGCATCGACGACATGACGGGCAGCGGATGGACAACCTACGGAGATAGTTCTATCTTCCCGGACATGTTCGGCGTTTTGGCTCGCTGATCGGGCCAATACCTCAAGTGAGGGCCGCTTGCGGCCCTCCAGAGATTTCAACAATCAGACCTGGGCGAGGCCGCCGTCGACCGTCAGTTCGATGCCCGTCACGTAGCTGCTGTCGTCCGATGCAAGGAAGACGGCAGCTTTTGCGATTTCATCCGTGGTACCAAATCGTCCAAGCGGAACCATGGCCGTCACGCCTTGCCCAAATTCAGATTTCTGTTCATCGCTCAATCCCATCTTGTCGAAGATCGGCGTCTCGATCGGTCCGGGACTGAGGGTGTTCACTCGAATGCCGCGATCCTTGAGGTCGGTGGTGAGAGTTCGTGCGAACGATCTCACCGCCGCCTTGGTCGCACTGTAAACGCTAAACGCACCCATTCCCTTGCTAGCTGCAACCGAAGCGTTGAGGATGATCGAGCCACCATCCGACATCAGCGGAAGCGCCTTCTGGATCGTAAAGTACACGCCTTTCACGTTCACATTGAACTCCCGGTCGAAGTGCTCTTCAGTGACGTGCTCGATCGGAGCAAGCTGCCCTAGACCGGCGTTTGCGAAAAGCACGTCGACGCGACCAAAGCGCTCCTTCACTTCGCCAAAGAGACGATCCAAGTCGGCGAGGTTCGAAACATCGCCCTGGATTCCCACCGCTCCTCCACCCAAGCTTGCGACTGCCTCGTCCAATTCCTTCTGGCGTCGACCAGTGATGACCACCTGCGCCCCATTTTCAAGAAAATACTTCGCGGTGGTAAGCCCCATTCCACTATTCCCACCCGTAATCACTGCGACTTTGTTAGCTAATTTGCTCATCGTTGTCCTTCTATTTTCGTTGCTCGCCACCATGTGGGAGCAGAGTAATGACCTTCTACGTAGAAATAGACAGACCTGTCTGTATATTTCAAAAAAAATTTGAAAATTTAGTCCCGGTAGGCAAAACGAACCGATGAACAGCGAGAATATGAGCGTGAGTAAGGCGAGAGAGGCGATTCTGGAAACCGCGTCGCGGCTGTTCTATGCTCACGGCGTCCACTCTGTCGGCATCGACCGCATCATCTCTGAGAGCGGCGTGGCGAAGATGACGTTTTACAAGTACTTCCCCAGCCGCGCGAACCTCGTCGCCGAGTACGTGAAGACGAAGAGTGAAGAATCCATGAGCCTCCTTCGCGCTTTGGTGGAGAATGCTGGTGATGACCCCGTGGAACGGCTCCTCGCTCTCTTCGATGCGATTCCCAAAGTGAGCGAAGATGAGGAATTTCGTGGTTGTCCATGTGTGCGCAGCCTCGCCGACTTTTTGCCTGCCGAAGGCGATGATGAAATTCGAACCGCGATCGCAAGTCACTTCAAACAGCAAGAAGATTTGGTTCGGGAACTCGTTGCTGCCGTCGGCGTGAAAGAACCCGAGGCGCTCATAGCGGGCATTCTCGCGATCCTTAACGGTGCAGCCGTCATGTCTCAAACTTCCAGCGCGAGTCTTGCGGCGCGATACAGCAAAGACGCCGCGCGAAATCTCGTCAATCAATACCGCACAGCCTAGGTTCGGATCGGTCTAAACTGGACGCATATGGGTCCAATCATGAGCGTTCGAAAGATTTCTTTTATTGCCCTCGCCGCTGCCGTCGCCTCGGTGGCCCTGGCCAGAAAGCAAGACGAGTTTGAGGCCAAGATTATGGCTTTGCCGCACGTCCACGGCATCTCGTTCAAGCAAGACACGAACGTTCCCGGAAGCCCGAAGATTTACACCATCACTTTCGAGCAGCCGGTCGACCACACGAATCCCAATGGGCCCAAGTTCGAACAGCGCATCTTTCTGCGCCACCAAGCTTTTGACAAGCCGGTTCTCCTGGGGACCGAAGGCTATGAAGCTCGCGGTCCCTACGGAGGCGAACTCATGCGCATCCTCGGCACGCCGAACCAGCTCACAGTCGAGCACCGCTACTTCGGAACCTCGACGCCGAAGAACCTCGACTGGAAGTTCCTCACGATCAAAAATGCAGCCGACGATATGCATGAGATCGTTACTGCCTTCCATAAGCTCTACACGGGCAAGTGGGTCGCCAGCGGCGCCAGCAAAGGCGGCCAAACTTCCCTGTTCTACAAGTGCTATTACCCAAGTGACGTCGACGTCACCGTCGCCTATGTCGCTCCGATCAATCTTGGACAAGAGGATCCTCGCATCTATCGCTGGCTTGACACCGTTGGCGACGAAGCAACACGGAGGAAGATCAAGGACCTCCAGATCGCTTTCCTCAAGCGAGAAGACGAGATCATTCCGCTCCTTAACGTGAAGGCGAGCGACTACTCGATGGGCCTCGCCAAAGCGTACGAATACGGAGTGCTTGAGTTCCCCTTCGCCCTATGGCAATACGGCACCAAACCGGAAGGTTTGCCGAGTCCCGATGCCCCGGCTGCCGACCTCGTGAAGTCCTATAACCAGGTCAATCCGCTCTACTATTACTCGGACAAAGGCAAGAAGTTCTTCGAGCCGTTTTACTACCAAGCCTTTACCGAGATTGGCTACTACAACTACGATATCACCGATTTCAAACCTTTCCTAAAGGCGAACCCCAACCCGACGAACATGGACCTGTGCCCACCGGGGACGAAAGAGACCATTGTCTACAATCCCAACACTCTCGCCTTCGTGTACAACTTCCTGCAGTACAAAGCCGACAACGTGATCTATGTGTACGGCGAGACCGACACGTGGTCGGCGACGCAAATGGAGCTGATCGGGCGGACGAACGCGGTAAAGATCATGGTAAGGGGTGCGTATCACAATGCCAGCATTCGGGCCGCCTCGCCCGAGCAAAGGTCACAAGTGTACGACGCCATGGATACGTGGCTCGGATTCCGAACGAACCGACTTTGATGCAGAAGCTGTTTCCCTGGTTCAGTCTGGTGGCGAGTCTCTTGCCAGGGATCTTCTTCGCTGGCCTGGCTCTGCTCCCAAAGATGTATGCCGTCATTGCGGGCGTCGAATGGTTCTCCATCGCTGTGCTGGCAAGGCACCAGAATTGACCAGCGTCATCTGTCCCTTGGACTACGGGCCCATCGCCGAATTGGGGTCCAAAGAATCTTGGATAGAAAAATACGGAAAATACCTACCGATCGTGGGCTGGATCATGGCGGGCAGCGCCTACTCGCGACGAGCAAAGCCGGTTTACCAGGCTTACTGCCATCAACTAAATTCGAGGCCGGCGCTCACACTGGAATTATGGGAAGGATGTGGCGAGGCGGAGGTCATCCGGGATGTCTGTCAGCGAGTGCAGAATTCGATGGATTGGCCCACGGCGTCCTTCATTCCAGAAGACCCTTGCGGCGTTCTGTGGTGGTCCAACGTGGATGGGCTGGCTCATGTCGAAATGATCATCGGCATCGAGGACGCCTATAACATCCATTTTCGTGACGACGAATTGCAGTTTTTAGCTCAGGGAACGATGGCAGATTTCGTCAAAACGATCCTAATTCTTCAATCGAAATAACTTGTCCGAGCGCGCCACCATTAGGGCCGGAATAATTAATGATTGAATTTGATAAAATTTGATTTCGTCCAATTTGAACAGCTAGAATGTCCTCATGACTGATGGCTCTTCGGCCTCGGAGTCGATGAAAAATATTTTGGTTAAGAGTCTTTCTTTTCGTTTGGGCCGCATTACTTTGGCAGAATGGGACGGTAAGTCCTTTCGATTAAAGATTCTGTTCCCGGTCGGTGGTGAAGAGTCGGCAACGGCAAACTTGGCGGACGTTCATTTTGAAGAAGTGCAGAAGCTCTTCTTCCCAGTTCGCCTGCCTTCGAGCGAGATCTTCGAAGTGAAGTTCTCCAACGAAGAGACCGGCAAATGGGTGGTCGAATTCTACTTCGAGCCAGGCGGAATGGCGAGTCGAATCGAGTGCGCACGAGGCAATCTCCTCAGCTCGACCGAGGAGGGCAAGTGGGGTCCCGCCAAGATCCCCACTAGCCGCCACATCTCCTTCGGAACACCACCATAAACGACC
>CAMFIS010000243.1 GCA_945952345.1 uncultured Fimbriimonas sp. | reverse complement strand
AGTTTTGATGCGCGCGATCGACAAGGATACATTTGCGCGATTGGCTAAGGGAATTGCAGCTTAGCTTTAAGTCAGCAGTCAGCAGCAATCTGCAAACTGTTGACTGCTAACTGCCCACTATTTTGATACGCTCGTGCCTGGCTTCACGGCCGGGACAGCTGCGAGATGCGCAGGTAACTCGTCCTCCGCGTAGCTGACCGCCTCGACCGTGTAGGCGCTAAACAGCGGCTTCGCATCGATCTCGGTTTGAGCGCGATTGACTAGAACGGCATATCCGACGACTTGGCCGCCTGCGCGGGTGATCGCGTCGCGGGTCTCGAATAGACTCTTGCCCGTCGTCAGGACATCGTCGACGATGAGCACTTTCGCGTTCGGAGGAAGAACCTTTCCGCGCCGCAAAGTCTTCACTCCGTTTTCCGTTTCCGCGTAGACCGCCGGCTTGCCCATCTGACGGCCGACTTCGAAGGCAATGATAATGCCGCCCGTCGTTGGTCCAGCCACGAAATCGCAATCCAGATCACGATAATGCTCGGCGATCTCTGCGCATAGCGCACTAAGGACCTGGGGCTGTTCGATCACGCGAAACTTCTCGAAGTACACATCGCTGTGGCGTCCGCTGGCAAGAATGAAATGTCCGCGCAATATAGCTCCAGAATCTTCCAGGAGCTGCCCAAGGTCAACTTTAGTCACACTAGTATTTTGGCGAAGATTCGGGCACAATAGCGCAAACCTCACCATGAGTTCCGCCGAGATCGTCGAAAGCACAGCAACGAAGAATTTCTACCAGCGAATTCCGCTTTATCTCAAGATCCTCATAGCCCTGATCTTGGGAGCTGTCCTCGGCGTTTTTGGTAAGTCGGTTGGTCTGGATCCAACCAAGTTAAAGTGGATCTCGGATTTGGTTCTCCGGATGTTGCGGCTTCTCGCAACACCGCTGATCTTCAGTGCGGTTCTGGGAAGCATCGTGTCCGCTCAAGTAAGCGGCAAGAAAACCGGTCGGTTGATGTTCTTGTTGCTGACAAACTCAATAATCGCGATTCTGATCGGGCTCCTCGTTGCCAACGTCTTGCAACCTGGAAACCATATCCATGTCTTTCGTGATGTTGCCAAAGCTCCAACCAAAGAGCCCTACAACATCTGGGGGCATTTGTATGACAGCGTCCCCAAAGACTTCCTGTCCCCGTTTGTGGACAACAATATCATCAGCATCATCATGCTTGCCGTTCCGCTCGGGTTGGCGATGCGCAAGCTCTTGCATCATCCTGACGAGCAGCTGTCACGCAGTGTGCGTGCGCTGCAGAACGTCATGTCGGCGCTGTTCCAGCTCATGGTCGCCGTCCTCAAATGGGTGTTCGAAATCGTGCCACTCGCTGTCTTCGCGGTGGTTTCGGCAACCGTGGCCGATAAGGGACTCAACTCCTTGCTGTCCATGTGGTACTGGGTGTTTTCGGTGGTCGTTGCTCTTGCATTGATGATGGCGGTTTATCTCGCGAGGTTGGCTATTCAGTCGAAAGTGAGTCCAATCCATTTCCTGCGCGGAGCTGGAGATGCGTTTGCCATGGCCTTTTCCACCGCCTCCTCGGCGGCCACATTGCCGATCACCTATCGCTGCGCAACCGAAAACTTAAAGATACGAGAAGAGAATGCAAATCTTGGCATCATGGTTGGAGGAACGTTCAACCATGATGGCACCGCATTGTACGAAGCAATGGCGGCCTTGTTCATCGCGCAAGGAATCGGATCGCACTTGCCAATTCAGCAGCAGGTGATCGTCGTTCTCATGGCGATCATCGCGAGCGTCGGCGCGGCTGGGATTCCGGAGGCCGGACTCGTGACGATGATCGCCGTATTCAAGGCAGTGGACCTTCCCGCAGAATGCATCCCCATGCTGCTCACCGTCGATTGGTTCCTGGATCGGTGCCGAACAACGGTGAATGTGATGGGCGACTTGGCGTCGACATGTATTTTAGATGCGAAGGAGTAGGCACCCGAGTAAAGTGCGAAAGTCATAGTGCAGAGCGCTACGAACTTGCCGTTCGCACTCTGCACAAATACTCTCTGTTATCCCTTTGGTTCGTTGATCAACGCTTTGCGTTCGACTTCCACGCGATAAAGGTCGCCTCTTCGTGACATCGCCAGCTTGACTTTGCTGCCCGATTTGCCTTCGAGCTTCGTCTTCATTCGGTCGTATCCGATGTTGAGCGCCTCATCGCCATCGACTGAGAGCATTTGGTCGCCACGCTTGATTCCTGCCTTGTCGGCCGGGCCACCTTCCTGAACAAAGACGACTACGTAGTTTTTCTTGGCCGGGTCCCAGTTAACACCCATGCCAACCTGAGCAGGTTCATCGTCCGTAACTTTGCCCGTGAAGTTCTCAAGCCAGACTCGGCGGCGTTCGTAGTCGATGATGATATTGAAGTTCTTAAGGAAGCCAAAGCCAACCGTGCCGTCCGCATTTGACGAACTAGAAGGAAGGTCGATGACATCCCAAATTGAAGATTCGACCGGTACACCGAAGATCGACATCTTCGGCATTCGGATGTACCAGGAGTCCACGACGCCTGAAGCCACACCAGCCGAAGTCATAAACGAAGGCTTCTTGCCCGTAGGCCAGACGCCAACTTTCTCGAGTGACTCCTTGTGCGAGGTGGCATAGAAAGAGTTTCCGGTATCAAGCGCCATCACGAGCGTCTTTCCAGACTCCGTCTTGACCGCCATCTCGAGGGCGCTCATGCCGGTCGGGAGTAACCGGCAGAGAAAAGTCTTCTTGTTGTCTGGCACCCACTTGGAGATATCCAACGTGTTGGGATAGAAAACGAACTTGCCCTTCTCGAAGTTTATTTGGGTGATTTGGCTCTTGATGACCGAGAGACCCATGATGCCATCGCAATGTGTGCCAAACGCCTCGGAGTAACCACTGCTCCCTGGCGTCACCACCGCTGCAGCATCGCCGTCAACCTTGATCGACTGGGTACCAAGCTTAAGACTTTTGATCTTGACCGTGTCGGCCTCCATAACGCCAACAAAGTCTTGAAGTTGGATTTTGCCATCGGGCTTACCCAAGTAAACCGAGCTGTCGACATCTACCCACGCGGCAAATCCGGTATCGAACATAAGCGATACGTTCTTTCCATTGACATTGGCATCGACAATGAAAGCGTGGTCTGTGACTTTGAACGGACATTCAGCCGTGGGAGGTACGGTTGCACCTTGCCCAGAGGCCATAAGTGAGACGACAAAAGGTAAAGCGGTCAGCATTGCTCAAATCTATTAACGCACAAATCGTGCGAAAGGTCCAATTATTTTCTACCGAAGAACATGTAGATCGGCTGCGAGATAAATCCGAAGTTAATGCACGAACATGGAATATGGAGGAGGAGCCAAAGGAAGTTTGCCCGGCGATGAAGGATATCCATCACCATCCAGACGATCAAACCCAGGCGCATGAAGACATCTACCACTTGGAGCCAAACTGGCATAAAAGCATTCACGGCGTTGGTCATCGCTTTCATGTCTTGGCCCTGGGCCGCATTCGTCAGCGTGGGCATGCTGTGCAAGAACCCAGCTGTTACGTAAACAACCGTAGCAAATGAGATCAGTGACAGAGTCCAACCGATCACGTCCCATCCTTTGCCCATTCGCTCGATGAACGCAATTCCTTCGTAGGGCACTTCGAGGTCGGCTGCGGGGACGCGCTGGTACGCAGATGCCATATCTTTTGGCGCCGGCTTCCCAACTTTGTCTTGAAGCGCCTTGGCACCGGCATGAGATGGATCGAGCTCGAGAACTCGTCCAATCAGACCCTGCGCAACTTCGATGTTGCCAGCGTTGTATTCGTGGACGGCAGCATTAAAATTGGCCTTGACGTTCGTTGGATCGAGTTGAATAGCGACTTGGAACGCTTCGCTGGCATCTCGAGTGTTACCCATTTGCGAAAGAGCGATCGCTTCAATCAGCTTCGCGCTGATATTTTCAGGATAGCTCATCAGCACCGTGCGGGAGGCTTCTAGGGCACCTTGATAATTACCCGCATTGATCAGGTCGGTTGCCTGTTCTAAACCTACGGGCACTTGTTCGCTCATTTCGGGAAAAGTGTACTTCCAGACTCGGGAATTTCTCCGCGATTTTCTGTATACTTTCGGCACTCGCAAAGTTAGCGTCACGTTAACTTGGATATAAGGGGAACCTAGTGAAACTTGGTGTAAGCAATCTTCAAATTATCGCGCTCGGAATTCTCGGCGCAGGCGTTCTCGTTGGATGCAACGGCGGCGAAAGCACTTCTAGCGGTCCAGCGGCAGCTCCGTCCGATACGATCAAGATCGGCGTTGTTACCAGCCTTACCGGCGACAACAAGCCATGGGGAACCGACCAGTTCGACGGCTGCCAACTCGCAGTCGACGAAGTGAATGCCGCAGGCGGAATCAATGGAAAGAAGATCGAGATCGTCCAGGGCGACACAGCTTCCAAGCCTGAACCCGCGAAGCTCGCAGCCGAAAAGGTTCTTTCGCAGGGTGTCATCGGAATCGTCGGCGAAGTATCGAGCGGAAACACGATTCAGATCGCAAACTCGGCCGGACCGAAAGGCGTTCCGGTTGTCGCAGTCGGTGCAACCCGAACCGACCTGACGCAAGGCAAGGATAACGTCTTCCGAGTCTGCTATACGGATGCTTTCCAGGGCCCGGTCATGGCAATGTTCGCCTTCGACAAACTGCACAAGAAGAAGGTTGCGATCCTGACGGACAATGCACTTCCCTACTCCCAGGGCCTCAGCGATTCGTTCCGCGAGAAGTTCAAGTCCCTCGGCGGAGAAATCGTTGCCGACGAAAAGTATGAGTCGGGTGGAAAGGGCGTTCCGGACTACCAGGGCGTTCTCACCAATATTGCTAAGGCAAACCCCGAAGCTGTTTTCATGAGCGGCTACTTCACGGAAGTTGGCCCGATTGCCAAGCAGGCACGCGCCGCTGGCATCACCAAAGCCGTGTTCCTGGGTGGCGACGGCTGGGATAGCGATACGATTCTCACCAGCGCCGGCGATGCCATCCTCGGCAGCTACTTCTGCAACCACTACAACAACTTGGATACGAGCCCCGAAGTTCAGGGCTTCCTCAAAAAGTGGGGCGAGAAGCACGGCGGTCAGCAGCCTTCGACCACAATGGGCGCACTCGGCTACGACGCTATGGCCGTCACCATCGACGCGCTTAAGCGATGCAATGGCAAGTTTGATTCCGCGTCGCTCAAAGCTGCGATCGAGAACACCGAGAACTTCAAGGGAGTTTCCGGCATGATCACCCTCAAGGGCATGCACGGTAACCCGCCGAAGCGAGCAATCGTTGTCGAAGTCACCAAGAAGAATGGCAACAACTGGCAGAAGTTCGCAGTTGGCTATAC
>CAMFIS010000242.1 GCA_945952345.1 uncultured Fimbriimonas sp. | reverse complement strand
ACACGTAAGGAGTCGTCGGCAGCGTCAGATGTGTATAAGAGACAGGTGTAGCCGTTTCGCTCAAGGTTAACTTGAATCAATCGAACAATATGGCGCTCATCGTCGCAGACCAGAATCTTCTTTGGCATGCAGTTCTCCTAGATATCTCCCTCTAGGCTAGCATCGTACCACAACTGATTGGTTCTGTACATGCGGAAATTTTCGACTTAGAGGGAATGTTGAGAAATTAACCCAGCACACCTTAAGATATCGTCCTGACTGAACGGTTTCGTTAGGTACAAGTCCGCGCCAGAGGCATAAGCTTGGCTAACTTCATTTTCCTGAACCTTAACCGTGAGCATAGCGACGAACAGCCGGCTGAGCGCGGGGTTGGATCGAATCCAGTTCAGAACTTCCATGCCGTCGACGTGGGGCATCATGATATCCAGGACGCACGCAAAGACGGACTGAGTGCCGAGGATGTCGATGGCTTCCCTTCCATCCTTGGCTGTGACCACTTCGAACCCAAGCTTCTCGAAGCTGTGAGCCGTCAGGCGCAGCAAGAAGGGTTCGTCATCGGCGATGAGAATGCGTTTCCGTGCTGCGTTTGTCGGCCCCATCGTGCGGTTAGACGTCGCAAGGTGGGCCAAGGTTCAAGCGATGGGACAGGTATCCTATTGGGGTGAAACTTTGCCGTTTTGAGCTGAAATCCGAGCCGGGGGTTATTCGATCGGGCATGGTTTATTCGGGCAAGGTCTACGAAACCGACGGAACCGAAGCCATCGGAGTTCACGAAGCGGCCGATATCCGCCCTCTCTCACCGGTGCCTACGCCTCACGCGATTCGAGTGTTTCGATCGGACTTGATGGATGAATCGGAGGATCTGGGTTTCTTCTATGTCAACCCGAACGCCGTCGTTGGGCCAAGTCAGATCATCAATTTGCCCGACATGGATTCGGAGTTCGTCGTACGCTCCTACCTTGGTGCAACGATCGCTGGATCGGGATATCAGGTCGGCGAAGAAGAAGCGGAGGCATTGCTGCTTGGTCTAACGTTGGTGAATATCGTGACTTCGAAATCGATGGAAGATTCCGAGCGTAGAAACGGCTTGGGAATCGGCGCTTCGCATGATTTCGGAATTGTCATCGGACCTGTTCTCACCACGCCAGATGACCTCGATGACGCAATGGTGATGACGAAGAACGGAATTCTCTACAAGCTTGAATGCTCGATCAAAGTCAATCAAGTCGAACGGGCCAAGGCTCAGTTCGAAGAGTTTGCCATCTCCATGGTGGAAGCCATTCGATTTGCGTCTGAGACTTGCACTTTACGGTCCGGAGACGTCTTCTGTGTCGGACCCATCTTCGACGACGGCGAGTGCGTGGTCACTCCCGGCGACGAGTTCCAGTTTTCCATGGAGCGTCTAGGCACGCTCGCCCTAAAAATCAATGAGCAACCTGAATAAGTTCACCCTCGACAATGGAGTTCGGATCCTTGTCGAACCAGTTTCCCACGTAAAAAGCGCGGCTGTCGGCCTTTGGTGCAAAACCGGGAGCCGCCATGAGCGCGACGACGAAGCCGGAATCACCCACCTTATTGAGCACATGCTCTTTAAGGGAACCGACAAGCGTACATCGAAGCAAATCGCGGAGTCGATCGAGGGGCGGGGCGGTGTTCTGAACGCGTTCACGGATAAGGAGTCGACGTGTTACTACTGCCGAGTGCTGTCCGACGATGTGGCAAACGGCACTGATGTTCTGACCGACATGATGCTTCATTCCAAGTTTGATCCCAAAGAATTGGAAACGGAGGAAGGCGTCGTATGCGAGGAGATCAAGCGGAGCCAAGACGAGCCGTCGGACCACGTTCATGAACTGCATTTGGAGTACCGGTGGGGGCAACACGCTCTCGGAAAACCAATCATTGGTACGGAAGAATCGGTCCTAAGCTTCCGCCGCGAAAACATTGTTGCGTATATGGATCGCCAATACCGAGCCGAGAATGTATTGCTCTCCGTCGCCGGAAATGTCGATCCTGAGGAAGTCCGGCAAGTAGCCCAGGAAGTCCTTGGGAAGCTTCCATCAGGCGTCACCGATTCGATGCCGTCTCGCCCCGAGGGCAAAGGTGGCACCCATGAAATCGCGAAGGACACCGAGCAAGTTCATTTCTGCATTGGCAGCGACGGCATTTCAATTTACGAAGAAGAGCTCTTGCCGGTCATGAGTATCCTTGACTCCGCACTGGGAGGGAGTATGTCCAGCCGATTGTTCCAAGAGGTTCGCGAGAAGCGGGGCCTGGTCTATAGCATTGGCAGCTACACCTTGACTTATGGCGCAGGCGGCGCGTACACGGTATATGGCGGCACGAGCAAGAAGAATTGGGATGAGGTCAAAGAACTTGTTCGCAAAGAGTTCAACAAGCTGATGTCCGACGGATTGGAAACCGATGAGTTCGAACGCGTAAAGCGGATGCTGGCTGGCAACTTGGTCCTCGCGCTCGAAGGAATGAGCTCGCGAATGATGCGAATGAGCCGGAACGAGCTGAATTTCCAGCGAGAAGTCACGGTTGAGGAATCCCTGGAGCGGTTGAATCGGGTGACCAACAATCAGGTTCGGGATCTTGCTAACCGCATCCTCACCGAAGACTTGGTAAGTACGACGGCGATCGGTCCGTTTTAGATTCGATGAACGAGTTCGACGTCAAGCAGCTTTTGCAAATCGGTGCGGGCGCCCGGGCCGAAGACGACTTGCTGGATGACTTGTGCGAACTTGCAAGCAGGATGGTAAAGGCCGATTCTGCGGATCTTCTCTTTCGTGACGCCCAAGACGGCTTGGTGCTGAAGGCATCCACGATCGCGCCTGAATTGGTGAATCGACTCAAGCTCGGAAAAGGCATTGGTCTTTCGGGCGAAGCTCTGATCGCGGGTGAAGGGCGATATGTGGCCAACCATGCTTGGGCTCACAGCAGCTACGCCAAGTACCCTGGCCTCTCCGAGCGAGAATCTTGTGCCGTGGCGGCCATCCCTCTTCGTCATGTGGACGGCAGTACATTTGGCGTCGCAATCTTTCGACGAAGAACGTCGTGGCGATTCTCGGCCAAGACAAGAGAGAAGTTGATCGATGTGGCGAATATGGTTGCGCTCGCCTACAAAACGTATCGAGCAGGTTTTCAGGTCGGAACGCAGTCGAACCGTCTTGGCGCACTGAGCGAAGTCTCGAAAACAATCTCAAACAGCCCTTACATCGACGAAGTTTTGCAGTTGTTGGTGAACCTCACCGCCCAGCAGTTCAACTACCGCGTGTGTACCGTCCGACTTTTGGACGAAGAGCGGCAAGAATTGGTTCTTCGTGCCACGCAAGCCACCGTTAAGGCATACCACCGCAAACGTGGAATCAAGCTGGGTGAGTCCATCGCGGGCCGAACTCTGGAGGAAAATCGCCCAATCATCGTTCGCGATGTCCAGGTCGATTCAGATTACATCGGACATGACCTGGCCGTCGAGCAGGGACTGCGCAGCATGATCTGTATTCCTCTCACGATTCAAGACAAGCCGGTCGGCGTGCTGTCTTGCTACACGGGGGAAGTACGTGACTTTTCTTCCGACGAGATATCAGCGCTCGAAACCCTCGCCCATCAGGCGGCGCTAGCGATCGAGCATGCCAAGCTTCAGGTTCGCGATACGCTGATGCAAGAGGTTCATCACCGTGTGAAGAACAACCTGCAGCAAGTGGCTGCGTTGTTACGCTTGCAGCTCAAGACAGCGAGTTATAAAACGCTTGAAGAAGCGCTAAACGACGTTCTCACCCGCATCCTCGCCATCTCGGCAGTTCATGATCTTCTCAGTCGTGATGACCTCGATCACGTCGGAATTCGCTCGATTGCCGAGGCCTTGGTTCACCATCATCAGAGTTCCCTTTTGCTGCCAAACAAGGAAGTGAACTTCGTTGTCCGTGGTGAAGATTTCCGGCTGAACATGAACCAGGCAACTCAAATCGCGTTGCTAATGAACGAGCTGATCGCCAATGCCGTCGAACATGGCTTTCATGAATCGAATGAAGGTGAGATTCACATCAACGTCGAAGTGGACAGCGTGGAAGATACCGTTTGTTTGTGGGTTTCAAACAACGGCGATCACCTGCCCGAAGACTTCGATCCGAGCAAGACGAGCAGTCTTGGTCTGCAGATCGTGGAGAACCTGGCTCGTGCCATGAATGGCAAGTTCAAGATCAGTGATGTCCTCGGTTGGACCGTCAGCGAAGTTAAGTTCCCTCGAGTAAGCGGAGAGTAAATTCCGCTCGCCCCAGATTCAAGGGACGAGAAATCCATCTTTTGTGGGGAATGCCTGTTATTTCCTGCTTGGACACTTCGTTGAATTACTGATAAAATGCCACAGTACTTTTCCTTGGGGGTCCCAAACAATTGAATAATCGTGAATTTGACGTCGCCGTCGAGCAAAGAATCGGCCTCGTAATGTACGGCGGAATTTCGCTCGCCATCTATATGAATGGCGTAGCTCAGGAATTCCTCAGCCTGGTCCTTTCGACGGCCCACGATCCCACAACCGGCAAAGGGCTTCTTTCTGAGGAGCCCAACCCAGATGGACGGATCGACGACTGCCTCACTGGCGTCCAGCGGGTCTACCGCAATATGGCGCGACGGATTACAAACTCGGGCACGGGGCCGGTCCAAACCAAGTTTGTCGTGGACATCCTTACTGGGACCAGCGCAGGCGGTCTCAATGCCATGTACTTGGGCAAGTCCATCGCCGAGAAGGTTACGCTAAAGCCGCTCCAAAGCCTTTGGGTTCAGGAGGGCGATATCAGCTTGCTCCTCAACGACAAAGCATCCTACCAGGGCCTGTTTGGGCTGCCACGACTACCAGCACGATCCTTGCTGAATAGCCGCCGAATGTACGCGAAGTTAGTCGCGGCATTTGCCCAGATGGAAGATCAGCCGTTGTTCAAAGCGAACACCGATGGTGTCGATCTATGCACGGAGCTGGATGTGTACATGACGGCGACCGACCTGCAAGGTAAGGCTTCGCCGGTCTACCTTGGTGCGATCGACTTCACACCCCACGTCGCGAGTAGGGCGGCAAGCAGTGGTCCAAGCGACAATGGGAGCAGCCATACCAAGGCGTTCCAAAGGTTTCAGCTCGAGGCCGAACACCGCGCTGTGTTCCACTTTCGGCATGAATCGCAAGAGTATTTCCGCAACGCGAAGGACCTCAAAGTTGAAGCTCGGAACGACTTCTCTCACAACCATGTGCCTTTCCTTGCGTTTGTGGGAAGGTGCACAAGTTCAATCGTTCCGGCGTTCGAGCCCATGCGCTTGATCGACACCAAAGATGTTTTGGAGAAGACTGGACTTCCCTTCCGCTACGATCCCAAGGGGTGGAACCACTTATAT
>CAMFIS010000241.1 GCA_945952345.1 uncultured Fimbriimonas sp. | reverse complement strand
GCTGCTGACTCCGCTGCCCGTTGGAAGAGTAGAAAAGACCGCGCACTCCAAATTGGGCATTGCGCCGAACTCTTCGCGTAAGACCCACGCCATTCCCGCCGGGTACTTGGCCCATCCGCCAGCATCACCAGGCTCGGTCGAGTTTGCACAGAAGGGCCGAGCCGTCCCCGCCACGCTGGAAATCAGTCTTGTTTCGCCGTCGATCTCCCGACCCGTAACCCAAATGCCATAGTCGATGGCGGCCGGCATCACGAACCCGCCATTGTAGTCGGTGTGCTCTCCAATGAGATTGATTCGGCCAGGCGCAAAGGTGACGTGCTTAGGAGCCGTGCCAAAGTATTTTCGGTGAAGGTCGACGGCGCGCTCGGCAGACATGATGGCTCTAGTTGATACCCAAAAAAATAGCAGTAAATCTTGCTAAGGCTGTCACTGTTACCAGGTTGGTAAAAATGATTAGCTGGAAAAATCACTCGTGAGCGGTGTTGGGGCGAAAAATCCATCAGCCTGAGCCCTGCACCGCTTCGCTATTCCCAAGTAAAATCCGGACTCCATGTCCGACGTCGCAAAGCTCCATGCTTGGCTTGCCGATCACGAAGATGAACTGATCCAAGTCACCCAAGATATCCTTCGGATCGATTCCATCGAAGGTCCCGCCGAGCCCAATGCTCCCTACGGGGAAGGGAATCGCAAAGCTCTCGACTACATGCTGGCGTACTGCCAGAACATGGGCATGAAGACCACGGACTTGGAAGGGCACTTGGGCTACGCAGACTTTGGCCAAGGCGAGCGACTGGTGATGACGCTGGGTCACCTCGACGTGGTTCCGGTTGGACCGGGTTGGAAGCACGATCCATTTGGAGCATCCATCGTGGACGGATACATCTATGCACGTGGCGCGACGGACGATAAAGGCCCAACGATTGCATCCTTATTTGCTCTTCGAGCGATTCAGAATTGCTTCCCAGACTTGAACTGCCGATTCCGGGCCGCGTTTGGTTGCGACGAGGAAAGCGGATTTGGCTGCGTGGAGCGTTATGTGCAGACCGAAGAGGCTCCGACCTACGGCGTGGCTCCCGACTCCGGCTGGCCCTGCTACCACGGCGAGAAGGGAATTGGCGATCTGCTTGTTTCGGCAAAGGTTCCGACAGGTGATTTCCAAGTCTTGTCTTTTGAAGGGGGGCAACGACCGAACATTGTCATCGATTCCGCCACTGCGACGGTCAAGGTTGGCGCGGCGGCTCGGGCCTACGTCGAAGAAAAGCTGAGGGACAACTGGGATAAGAACGTGACGTTTTCGTGGTCGGGCGATGTTTTGTCGATCTCGGCGACAGGCAAGGCGGCGCATGGCGCGGGTCCTTTCTACGGTGACAACGCGGCCGAGCGGATTGCGCGCTTACTCCTCGCCATCGCTCCTTTGGCCGCGCGAGAGTTCTTCGACGATCTTCTCATGGCCTTCCACCCGAGCGGCGTCGGAATCGGCATTCATGGCCGCGACGATGCTACTGGCGACCTGACGTGCAACATCGGTGTGGTTTCTTTCTCGGATGGCGCAGTGCATTTGCTTGCGAACGTTCGCTATCCCGCGACGTGGAAGGGATCCCATCTGCATGAACTTTGTGCCGCGAAGCTGGCCAAACTCGGCCCGGCGTGGTCGTTTAAGGTCGATCGCGATTCTCCTTCGCTGTACTTCCCGCTCGATCATCCGCTGGTAAAGATCATCGTGGAGGCTTACCGAGAGGAGACGGGCGACATGACCGAGCCGGGAACCATGGGCGGCGGAACCTATGCGCGTGCGGTACCGAACACGATTTCGATTGGCACGTGCTGGCTGGGGGATGGCGAAGCGCATCAGACGGACGAGCGAATCGCGATCGAATCACTGAAGAAGGCTTCGAGGATCTACGCGGCGATTCTATATCGACTGGCCACTGCTTAGGTAGGAGTAAGCCTTGCCCTCAATACCCTCTCGCATACTTGACGCGGTGTTCTTCATCTACCCCGGGGAAGAGGAGGCTCGACTCGGAAAGCGGCAGGGTGGAACAGGATTCATCGTCGGTTACCCAGTCGATGGACGTCCTAGCCATTACTTGTATTTGACAACCGCTGCCCACATCATTCGAGCAAAGGAATCTCTCTGTGTAAGGATGATGTTGAAGAATGGAGAACCCTACTTCTTGTCAGCGAAGCAAGAAGATTGGTGGTTTAGCGACGACTCGGACATCGCAATTACCCGCTTGCAATGGAC
Organism: uncultured Fimbriimonas sp.; assembly: GCA_945952345.1. GTDB lineage: Bacteria > Armatimonadota > Fimbriimonadia > Fimbriimonadales > Fimbriimonadaceae > Fimbriimonas. The sequence goes on along the minus strand of CAMFIS010000241.1, from coordinate 3,181 downwards.
GAGCGGTATCGACCAATTACAATTTCAGTTTGTCCACATCGGCTTGTTCATGCGCGACGAGTGGATTGATGACTTTCGAGTTGGGATAGGCGATGATGTCTTCATGGTGGGAAGGTTTACTCCCTATGACGGCGAACAAGTTAACGTTCCAACGGTACGGTACGGTCATGTTTCTATGATGCCAGAACGGCGAGTTCCAATGGGAAAATATGGAGATATCGAAGCCTACTTGGTGGACATGGGCAATCGAGTGGGATTTAGTGGTTCGCCCGTCTTTATTTCTGGAAGTCCTGGCCGCCTGATTTGGCCCGCGGATTCGTCCTTGCCACCACAACCTGACTCGCGAGCATTCATGTGGCTATTTGGACTATGTTCTGGCGTATTTCCAGATGAAACGCCAGTATTCAGGCGGAATGAAAATGGGGAGGAAAGTAAGTCAGATTTTTTCTCGAAAGGTTATACAGGCATGGCGATCATCACCCCTGTGCATAAAATTACCGAGATGTTGGAATCTAAGCAATTAGTGGAAGACCGTAAGCGAGAAAATGAACGAATGACGGAGCTTCTCAAGCGAGAGGGTGACGATTCTAAGAAGATGCAAATACCGTTTCGTTTCAATTTTTGAATGGGCAGAATAGGTAGAATTCGTACCGGTAGGGAAACCTCCGTAGACTCAAAGCCATGGCTGCCGCATCCGAGATTCAGACCGTCAACATCATCGTCAACGGAATCGAATTGGCGGTGCCCAAAGGCGAATTGGTCGTCGAATCGGTCAAGCGACTCGGCTTCGATATCCCGATCTTCTGCTATCACCCGCGACTGAAGCCGGTGGGCATGTGCCGCATGTGCCTTGTGATGACCGGCGCGAAGCAGCCCGACGGCACGATTCGAATGTTCCCCAAGCCCGCGGCGGCATGTACCATGCCTGTCAGCGAAGGGCTGGTGGTCGACACCGAGAGCGATCAAGTGAAGCGAGACCGTAAAGGCGTTCTCGAATTCCTGCTCGTCAACCACCCGCTGGACTGCCCGATCTGCGACCGTGGCGGCGAGTGTCCGCTCCAGAACAACACGATTTTCTACGGCCCCAGTACCAGCCGCTTCATCGAAATGAAGCGACACGCGCCGAAAGCATTCCCCCTCAGTGAGTACGTCACCCTCGATCTCGAGCGATGCATTCAATGCGCGCGTTGCGTGCGGTTTACGGAAGAGATATCTGGCGACAGCCAGCTGGCGTTCCGATTCCGGGGAGCCGATACCCAACCCATTACGTTCGCCGAAACGAAGTTCACGTCCAAGTTCAGCGGCAACGTCATCGAGATTTGCCCAGTGGGCGCGCTCACAAGCCGCAAATATCGCTTCCGTGCTCGCCCATGGGATTTGGTTTCCAGCGAAGCCATTTGCACCAACTGCTCGGCAGGCTGCTCGGTCTGGTTCGATCATCGCGGTGGCAAGTTTGCCCGAATCAATGGACGCACCAACGAAGCGATCAACGAAGAGTGGACCTGCGACCGAGGCAAGTTTGGCCATGCGCACTCCAACGATGACAAGCGGCTGGCCTCCACCTTCACGCGAGAAGGGAATGAACTGGTGAAGTCGGATTGGTCGAGCGTGAGCGCTCAGATCTTGGCAGAATTTAAGGGACGAGGAAACGAGGCGGGGCTGATTCTTGGCCATGGCGTCTCGAATGAAGGCGCTTGGAATGCCCTGAAGTTCTTCCGCGAGCATGTTGGTTCCCAGAACATCGACCACCGTTTTGAGAAGAATTCTCCGGTGAGCAAAACGGCTCATGCGGGTAATTCGATCGCATCGTTCGAGGGAGCCAAGAGCATCTTAGTCTTCGGAACTTCGTTGGCCGATGACTTGCCCATGCTTTATCTCCGGGTTCGAAAGGCTTGGTTCCAGAAGAAGGCAAAGATCGTGGTCGCCACAGACTCGGCGTCCGAGGTAGATGACTTTGCTCAGGTCGTCCTGCGATACAAGAAGGGAACCGGTGCCGCACTTGCCGAGGCTCTCCGTTCGGGCGAAGAACTTGAAAAGGTTGCTGAGACGTCGGGAGTCGACCTTGCCGACCTAAAGGCTGCGGTCGAGTTGTCGAAGGGTGCTCCAATCGTGACCTCGACTGGAATCTACGACGAGAAGGGAAGTGAGCAGATCGTTGCTTCGCTCTCGTCATTAGCTCAGGCGACCGAAGGCTCGTTCAACTGCTACGCTCGCGGCGCAAATGAGCGGGGACTCCAACTCATGGGTGCGGCTCCTGGCTCAGAGGGCTTGAACACCCAGCAGATACTGGCGGCGGCCGCCAACGGAAACCTACGCGCCCTGTGGCTCATTGGTGTCGATCTTTTCTCGACTGGTCTGGATCGCGATCTCGTTTCTCGCGCGCTGGAAAATGTGGAATTCCTCGTGGTTCAGGATTCGAGCCGTACAGAGACTTTCTACTATTCCAGCGTGGCGGTGCCGATGACGCTACCGGCGGAGAGCGACGGGAGCTTTACGAACATGGAAGGAACCGTGCAGGAACTTCGAGCGGCCATTCCTGCTCCGGGCGACGCCAAGCCGGTCTGGCGAGTGTTCGAGGAGCTGAGTATGCGACTGGCTCCACGGATGCCGAATATGCAGGCCCGCGACGTTCTCGAGTCAATCCCGGCGTTGGCCCGATAACCCTTATCTGCTTCTTTCCAAATCGCCTCACCCGGTTCGTTCCTCACCGACCTCTCCGTCCGAAGAGGTATCCAGTGCTGGGGACGGCAATAGTGTTAAGATTCCCAGAATGGAGTTTCGAAAGGAACAGGCGCGGCAATTCCGGAACAAATCTACGCTTCCAGAAGTGTTGCTTTGGAATCGTCTCAAACAAGATCAGCTTGGATTTCAGTTCAGAAGGCAAGTTGTGATGTTTGGATTCATCCTGGACTTATATTGCCCAGAATTCAGAGTTAACTTCGAAATCGACGGTAAAGTTCATCGGCTCAAAAAAGCTCGAGACGAAAAGAGGGATGCAATCTTGCGAGAGAATGGCATTATTGTCATTCGATATTCGGCGCGGTCAATTCTCAGAGACCCTGACATGGTTGCCTTTCAAATTAAAACGACTCTCGAAAAGTTACAGAAAAATCGAGATACCTCTTCGGACTGTTCGACGACAGGACATGGTTTACACAATGAGACAAGACATGGTTAACAC
>CAMFIS010000240.1 GCA_945952345.1 uncultured Fimbriimonas sp. | reverse complement strand
GCGTTCGATGGTGAGGGTGGAGGCGGATTTGTGCTCGCCCACTGGGATGGCACCGAAGAGACCGAAGCTAAGATCAGCGAGATGACGAAGGCGACCATTCGCTGCATCCCGCTGGTTCCCGCTGCGTCGGGCGACGCCGAACCGGGCAAATGCGTGCTCACTGGGAATCCCAGCAAGCAGCGCGTGGTCTTCGCGAAGGCATACTAAACAGGCATCGAGGGACTGCTCTCCAACGAGCGCAGTTCCTCGATTTTTGCCTTGACCAGTCGTCCCTTGACTCCTGAAAATGGTCCAGAGCTGACACCATAATTCTTAATCTCATTGATCGCCAGCATTTGCATGACAACGTAGACAATGAGGCCACCAAAAGGAACAACGATTCCAAGAATGATGCCGGTGACTTCCTTCCAACTGCATCCGAAGGCGATGTCTTTGCAGGATCGAATCGAAAAGTAGAATCCGGCCACCACGCTTGCAACTGTGGCAATTCCCACGAGAACGCCGACGATTGGAGAGACTTGATCATACGTAACGATGGTTGCGAAAAATAGGCAGTAGGCAAGGATGATGAAAAGAAAGGTGTAGGACAAGCCGTGGTAGCCGCGATACAGCCGGGTCAACTTTTCCGACGTTCCGTAGATGCCCGACATCTGTCCCGCCCGGGGGTAAGAAGCCATCGTCGGTGGGGCTTGAGGTGGAGCTTGAATCTCATCGGGCATGATTCGGGAATTGTACATGGTGGAGACGAGTTCTGCCTACAGTTCTAAAGTCACATAGACTTCAGAACAAGCGAGCATTCTTCGGCCATGAGTTGTTCGATTCGGTGCCTAACCTGCTTTCGATCGATGCCTCCCGAAAATCGCTGTTTGATTCCATATGTCTTCATCGCTCGACCGACGCTGGAATAGAGAATGAGGATTCCGAAGAATCCAATTGAAAGCGCGAGAAGCCCATAAACCACACTCGCGGCCCGGTGCCAACCAAATGCCGATCCAGCAGATATCGAGCCCCGGATACCGAAGAAGAGACTCGCGGCCCCACAAGCGACAGCGCCAAACATGGGCACCGGTCGAATCCAAGACATGGAATAAACCTCGCTGCCGATCTCGAAAAGTAGGGCCAACAACCAAGCGTAAAAGCTTAGCTCGAGGTCGCAATATCCTCGAAACAAAGCGGCCAGATTCTCGCTCGGTTTCGGACCATAGTCGCGAGGATAAGCCGCAAACTTCGGTCCCGCGTCCATGTCGCTCCTAATGCGGTCCGGACAAATCTCCGATTCGCCCGGACATGTCGAAGGTCAGCTTGCCATCCTGCAAGACCGGATGCCCGCAGGGACCTCCACCGTTGTCGGTAAAGGTAAAGCCTTCGACAAGCGTGCCATCCATTCGGAACACCGGTTCGTAGTAATGCGCAACTTCCTCGGCTCGGCCCTCGATGTAATGCCCCACCATGATGCGTCGGAAGCGATCCCTCGAATTGTTTGGACCAGAGCCATGCACCAACGAACCATTAAAGAACAGCATGTCGCCTTTGTTCATGATCAGCTTCAAAGGCTCGATCGTCGGAAGCTTGATCATATCCGTCGTGAAACTTTGACTGGTGTCCGAAACCGACGGGCAGATCATTGGCATGTCCTGCGTCCCCGGCAAAACCTCAAGGCAGCCGTTCTCTTCGTCGATGTCTTCCAGTGCTAACCACGCCGCCATGCAGGTTCCCGGTTCGGCTTTGAGGTAGCGGTTGTCTTGATGCAGCGCCTGCCCTCGGGCTCCGGGCGGTTTGAAGTACACCATGGTCTGAACGGCCAAAGGTTCCCGATCGTAAAACGAGGTTAGGTATTCGCGAATCCGTTGGTCGATCATGAATTTAAAGGCAACTTCGTCGCCGCGATGAGGCTGTAGAAGCCGTGGATATCGCTTTAATGGGTCAGTATGGTTGGGATCAACGCCGCCTTCCGCCCAGCCATCGCCACCGCGCTCGACCATATCCGTAAAATAGGTCGCCCAGAAATCGCATTCGTCCGGCGTAAATAGTCCCCGAACTAGTAAGTAGCCATTGGCACGATAAAACTCAGATTCGGATGGGGGCACACTGGTGACCATTTCGTCAACGGAATATTACATCGAAAGAGATGCCCGGATACCCTCGATCTTACGAAAGTACGACTAAGAAAATTGCGGGAAGTATGATTCGCAATCCGATTTCGAACCGGAGTATGTTAACATGATCGGATACGAAGCCGCCAATGGGCGGCCGGTATAGATATTCTCAGACTGGTGTGTTAATGAGGCGGGCTTTTACCCTTATCGAACTTTTGGTCGTGATTGCGATCATCGCGATCCTCGCGGCAATCCTTTTCCCGGTCTTCGCCCAAGCGAAGGAAGCGGCGAAGAAGACCGCATGCTTGAGCAATAACAAGCAGATCGGCGTTGGACTTTATCTCTATGTTAGCGACAACGATGATACGTTGCCGATGGCGAACTATCCCGCTCCCCCGGCTTACATGGGTCCGCCTTGGACGCAGTTTGCGTTCCACAGTGGCGCAGGAATTTCGGAGCTAGCTTGGGCTGACCTCTTGCTTCCTTACACGAAGAACCTTCAGATCTTCAAGTGCCCGACCGACGATGCCATCCCGAGAACCTCGGCCGGAGTCACGATTCCTGGTGCGAAGCTTTCGTATGCATTGAACTACTACTTCTACCGGCAGCCGGGCGGTGTAGCGAACTTCTCCCTTACGGGTGGAAATATGGGCGCGATCACCTCGCCCGCCACCAAGATCTTCATCGCAGAAACCGGTGTGGATTCCACTGGCGCGATTCGCGAAATCATCCGACCGGATCGAGACGCGGGAATGCATCGACACATGAAGGGTTCGAACTTCGTGATGGCAGATACCCACGCGAAGTACCACGTTGAGCCGACTTGGTGGGTGACAGTGCCCAGCGCAACTTGGGGCAACCCGGACGTCGCTCAAAACCAGCCGTGCCCACAGTGGTTCCCTTGGTTGGACACCGCCGAAGAGCGCTGGTAAGCAGCCTCAATCAACAAAAAAAGAGCCCTCCAGTCGGAAGGCTCTTTTTTTGTTGCGCTTTAGCTCTTCTTCCCGTCGTCGAATTTGATGTCGGTACCCGGAAGCAACCGTGCGCCAGAGTAGCCGGTCGATCCCTTCTTGGGTTTGCTGCTGAATCCGAGGAAACCCACGCCGGTGATGGTCGCCTTCTCGTTCACCGTCTTTTTGTCCGATGTTGGGTGATACTTTTCTTCCAAGGCCTTACGGGTCGCGGCGATCTCGCCTTCGAACGCGCTGCCTTTCACGGTTTTGGGATCGGGAACTTCGACCACCGTTTGGCCGCCCTTTTCGCCGCGGAGGACCATGTAGTAGTCGCCGTCCTTTTTGGTCTCGATGCTCTCGATGGTTGCGGTTACGCGCCATACCGTGGACTCGAAAGGAGCCTGTCGAGTCGAAAGATCTCCGTTCGGCTTATTCTTGGAAAGCTCTTCCACCGAAATGTCCTTCGGAGCTTTGTCGATCTTCGCGCCATCCGCGTCGGTCACTCCTTTCACGGCCATTCGTGCGGCTCGTGCCGGGCTACTATTGGTATTGGCGGCGGGCTTGGTTTCGGCCGTCGAAGACGTTGCTGAACTGTTTGCACCCGAATTGCCACCCGAGCAGCCAATGGCGGTAACAACAACGAGGGCTGCGATTCCAATTCGAATCGAGAAACTGTGGCGCATAATTGGTTATCTTAGCTGAATTGTTGTGAGAATTCGAAGGAGAAAGTATAAGAACGGTTTCACCCTGGTGGAATTACTAGTGGTGATCGCAATCATTGCGATCGTCGCCGCCATCCTGTTCCCGGTCTTCTCTCGCGCTAAGGCCGCGGCCAAGTCCACCGATTGCTTGGCGAATATCAATCAACTGGTGAAAGCCACCATGCTCTACGCCGGCGACAACGACGGCAGGTATCCGATGGCGAGGCGGTCCGATAACGATCCTTGGCTTTCCGATGCCGATGGTTCGCTGGAAGAACCCGATTACGGCTCGATCTTTCCCCGTCTCGATCCTTATCTGGGGGCTAAGTTCCGAATGCTCGTGTGCCCCGAAGACCGAGACCCAAAGGGTGACGTATGCTTCTCGATCAACCCGGATGTCCCGAATGTTGGATCCTATTTATACAACGGCAGCTTTGCATTTGGGCAATCGGATACAGGCGCGGCTCGACCAGCCGAGACGATTCAGTACATCGAACGCCGCTCGGAAAGCGTGAATGGCACCGAGCCGTTCTGCAACTACATGTACCGGCCGTGGTTCAACCAATCGAACCCTTACGCTCCTGAAGATGATATGGACGCCACCATCGGCGCGCCAGCCTCGACTCGCCACAACAGCCGCGCCAACTACGGGTTCATGGATGGGCACGCCAAGAATCTCGTATGGTCACAAACTTTCGATCTTGCCCATGGCGTGAACCTGCACAAAGTTAATTAGCGAGCAGTACAATCCAGCCATCACATCATGAGTTGGAAAGAAGAATTTCTCGACGCCCTGCCCCGTCTTGGCCATCGCAATTGGATCATCATCGCCGATGCCGCTTTTCCTGAGCAGGCGAAAGAAGGTGTTCGCGTCGTGGTGTCCGAGCTTGCCCTCGATGATTGTCTGAATTTCGTCTTGCGCGAAATGGAATCGCAAGGACATGTAACGCCGCGAGTGTTTCTCGATCGAGAAATGGAGTTTCTTTCCGACGATCTTTGTCCAGGTGTTGGCGCTTTGCGAGCGGCGATCCAGTTCGAGACGAGACCTTATGTGGTGAACAGCGCGGACCATGAGGTGATCCTTGAGAAGCTGAATATGGATGGCGCGAACTATACGGTCTTCGTGATCAAGACGCCGTGCATGGTTCCGTACACATCGGTGTTCCTGCAACTCGATTGTGGTTACTGGACCAAAGAGAAGGAAGCCATTCTGCGAGGTCGGATGTGATGGTTCCATCGCGAACTTTGTCGACCGGCGCTTCGATTCCAACGGTTGGGCTTGGAACGTTTGGGTCTGATAAGTACGATGCGAAGACCGTATCGTGGGCCTTGCTAGAGGCGGCTGACTTAGGCTTTCGTCATTTCGACTGTGCAGAAGTGTATGGCAACGAGAAGGAAATTGGAGACTCTCTCGAATACTTACTCATTCACGGAATGAATCGTGAAGATCTTTGGATCACGAGCAAAGTTTGGAATAACCATCACGACAATGCGGTAGCCGCGTGCGAGAACTCTCTTCGCAATCTCGGGTTGGACTACTTGGATCTCTATCTCATCCACTGGCCGTTTCCGAACCACCACGAGCAAGGTGTAGCCGTCGACTCGCGCGACCCGCATGCGGTTCCTTTCGATCACGATCGCTACATGCGAACGTGGGCGCAGTTGGAATCTCTTTACTCC
>CAMFIS010000239.1 GCA_945952345.1 uncultured Fimbriimonas sp. | reverse complement strand
ATACGCGATCAGCCTCGGTCTCGTGGGCTCGGAGATGTGTATAAGAGACAGAGCACATATTGAGCAGCCGTCCCACCCCCTCCGTTCCACGACAAAGCCACCGCGGAACACCTCCCCCAGGGGAGGAGCGTGGTTAGTGCCTTATTGCATGGTTGCCGTAAAATGATAGATACCGCTTGATACTGCCACCTTGTGATGTCCGATCGGTATCTGCTTGCCCGACTCGGATAGCGAAGTTGAGGATGAGGGGAAGACAATATCCGCCGTCGAGTTGGGCGGAATCGTGACATCCAGCGTCAGGCGCTTCCCATCGCGTTTCCATTCCACTTCAATGCGGCCATAGGGGCAATCGTGGTGGCCCTTGGCCCAGGTGAGGTCGCCCACAACCGACGGCTTGATCAGGATCTCTTTGAATCCGGGAGCGGCGGGGCGGATGCCCAGGATCGATTTATAGAACCATTCGCTGACCGAGCCGAACATCGGATGGTTGTGGCTGAAAGTGTTGTCGCTGAACTCCCAGTGTTCCCACATGGTGGTCGCGCCGTGCTCCAGCATGTAGCCCCAGCCAGGGAACGTTTTCTGGTTCACGATTCGGTACGCGACGTCGTTGCGGCCGGCTTGGTCGAGGGCTTGGAAGAGGTACTTGGTGCCGAAGATGCCGGTCGTGAGGTGGTAATCGTGGGCTTCTATGTCCCGGATGAGGACGTCGAGGACTTTTGATTTCATGTCTTCGGGCACGAGTCCGAGGGCGAGGGGCATGGCTTGGCAGCACTGAGTGCCGATGTCGTATTTGCCGGTCTTGCGGTCGAGAAGTTTGGAATTGATTTGCTCATAACTGATGTTCTTAATTTCCCCGAGATAATCGCTTGAGCCCGGTAGCGAGAACTTAAATTCTGCTAGAGCCGCATTAAGGTAGAAAAAAGCCGATCCAGTAAGAAGCGTCGACTTCGGAGCTAGAGTCTCATGATCTCCGATACCAGTGTTGATGAGATAAGGGGTCTCTTCTTTCATATTCGAAATGATGAGAGCCATCCATCGAGCCCAGTTATCTTGATCAATTGTATTTGGCTTTCTATCTGTTCCGTAGAACCGGTGAAGGTCCATGAAGAGTTGCGGAAAAGCCGTACCCCAGCCAATGGGGCCACTTTGTCCTCCGAGGCCCTCATCGGCAATTCCCACGTATGGCGCTGTCTCTGTAAAGCCACCGTTTTCGCGTTGAGACTCCCTGAGTTGATCCACTGTGTTCGCATAGAAGCGCGACATGTCGAAGGTGTACATCGCCATTTCGCTGGTCGCGACTTGGTCGCCGCCGTAGCCGAACTTCTCGCGGTGAGGGCAGTCGGACTGCACGCTGAACAGGTTGCTAAGAAGCGTCCATTCGACCATCGTTTGAATTCGATTGAGCATCGGATTTGAGCATTCGAACGAGCCGACCCGCTCCACGTCGGAGTTCATCCTCACACCTTCGAAATCGTCGACGGTTGGCGTACCGGGATAGCCGGTGACCTCGACGTAGCGGAAGCCGTGAAACGTGAATCGCGGCTGGAAGTATTCGGTTCCCTTTCCGCTGCAGATGTATTCGTCGATCTGGAAGGCGGTCTTGGGTTCGCCCTTGCCGTCGTACACATAGTCCTTGCCGCCATTCTTATGCTGACCCGCCACGCTCGTCATTCCGTTCAGAGTTCCGTCGTCGTACAGCAGTTCGCCGCTGCGTAATCGCACTCGTGTTCCGGCCGCACCCTTTACTCGCATGCGGGTGACGCCGGCGAAATTTTGACCGAAGTCGACGATGTAGACACCTGGCTTTGGCTGGGTGATATGTAGAGGTTTGAGACGCTTTGTGATACGAATCGGTGGAGTCGCAAGCGGTTCGAGGTGGTTCGTTTCGATGCCAGTCGCAAGAATCGCCTTGCCCCAATCTTTGTCGTCGTAGCCGGGTTTATCCCAATTCGGAATCTCGGCCCGAGCGTCGTAGACCTCGCCAAGGTACACGCTGTTGCGGATGATCGGCCCGTCTTTCCATCGCCATGAGGGGTCGGTGGCGACCACCTGATGAGTGCCGTCGGCGTACTCGATGTCCAGATGCGCAATGAGGCGGGGATCGCCGATCGACAAATGCTCTCGAAGGTTGAGATGCCCCCACATCTTCAGGGGCAAGGGATTGAACCAACCGTTGCCGAGCATGGCTCCGATAGCATTCTCACCAACATGCAACTGGGAGGTCACATCGAAGGTGGAGTAAGAAACGCGCTTCGCGAAGTCGGTCCAACCGGGATCGAGCTGATGGTCGCCGACCTTGGCCCCGTTGAGATGAAGTTCGAAGTAGCCCAGTCCAGCGCCGTACAGAACCGCTCGGCGAACGGGCTTTTCGACATGAAACGACTTTCGAAGGAGAGGAGCGGGGATATCGCTGAACGGGTCGACCGGCGCGAATGTCTCGCGAGGGTGCGGCGAGATCCATTGCGCCTTCCAATCGGAGTGGTCGAGGAGACCTATCGACCAGGTTCCCACAGAGCTCCAAGCGGAGGCCTTGCCGGTTTGATCCCAGACTCGAACCTTCCAAAAGCATTGCTGTCTCGAATGCAATCCATGTCCTTTGAATGGAACCAATACGGACTGGTCCGAGGATTTTTTCCCAGAGTCCCAAAGATCGCCTTTGCCGCTCTTGAGGGCCGACAATGACGAAGCCACCAGAACCTGATAAGCCGTTTGGCGCGCACCTCGCTGATCGCTTACCAGCCACCAGCTGAGCCGGGGTTCCTGCGTGCCGACTCCGAGTGGATCGACTTGCTGTTCACAACGCAGATGCGAGATCTTCATAGGGAGAGGCGAAGGCGAAGTCTTCGCTAAGGCGAGGGCACAGCATATTGCAAACGGCATGAGGCGGCACGACCAAGGGCATTGTATCCGAATCCTCGATTGCAACCAAGATGCATTAGTTGTCCCTCATTTGAGGGCAATTTTCCACATTATCCCCGAGAGATAGTCCCCCGTATTTTCACTTGGTAATATGACCTTGCTATGGATTTTGATTTCAGGGTTTATACGGCTGGTATCCAAGCAATTCGCGACGTGGTGATAAACCAGATTGGTTGGCCATCCACCGTCGATCCGAGCAATAAAATTGTCTCGAAATTCCTTTTGCTGAATATTACGCCGAAATTTCTGGGGGCTCATTCGGACTTCGGTCCTTACGCGCAAGCTTATGACAGCACGGTTCGGAAGTTCACCGGGCATTCCCCGGCGGTGGAACCGTTCGAGCCTGCCGACCACACCTTCGGCGATTTTGCCGAATTGAGAACCGGGGACGGGGTCGACCGGAACCTCTTTCGATCGATCTACCAACTCGTTTCGAACGGAGTCGTGAATATTCCGTCTCTTGCCGGACACGCCTCGACGTCGACTTTGCTGGGCCGGACGGTCACCGACGAAGATTTGGCGGGCTTGAAGGCGGCGATGGACTTGCTGCTGGACCCGACCATGACTCCGCCTGCACCTGGGCGTCCTTCGCAGTTGAACCCGACTCTGCTCGAAGAATTTCCCAATCTCGGAGTCGTTACCGACGCATCCGCAGTTAGCAAGAAGTTCGGTGACCTGATGACCGGAGGCACGGAATGAGGACCTCTCGTGCGGTAGCAATTCTGACCTCGCTGATTCTGTCGGCAGCGGTATGTGCGCGCGCCTTGGCGGAGGACGTGAAGATCTCGTTGCCAGAGCGGATCAAGACAACAACGGTTCGGTTTGGTACCACCCAGACTTACAATCGGTGGGTCGTCAACCTCACCGACATTCCCGATTACGCGAGCAAAAATGTCTTGCCTCAAATCCTCGATCCTGAGCATTGGAAGATTGAGTACACGGTTCCCAACAACCGCGAGGTTTTCTTGGCGAAGATTCAGGGAATCGAAGGAAGCGAGGGAAGCTCGAAGTTCTTCTTCAAGATGGCCTGGCCAAGGAACGCCACGGTCAAGCAGATCACAATCACAATTCGGTATCCGAAGGCAGGAACGCCGGGGGCCATCGAGGACGTGCCTTACGTGCTGCAGTATAAGGATAAGTCGAGCGACGTCATCGATTATTCGACTCAAACTCCAGACCCGCTTTCATTCGATGTGCTTGGACTGGCCAAGGAAGCGACTATGCTGGACGGATCGACGAAAGAGTCGTACCGGGCGAGAATGAATTTGGATTTGGGTTCGTTGTTCGACTCGGGCCACCAATTCGCCCTCACGAGCACACTCTCGACTAAGTCCGACGACAGGGAAGCCAAGTTCGATCTGACGTGGAATCGCCGGGCTTACGGAACGGGGCCGACTTATTCGTACTTCGATCCGACGATCCAGTTTTCGGGAAATCAGGCATTTACCAATACAAGCATTGGGGCTCAGTTGAACCTGATTCAGTACGGCGCACCGCTGTTCCCCCGGCGTCGCAGTTACGACGATGCTCCGGCGGACTGGACTATCGCGACGTTTGGCGTGGCCTACATGCATATGCTGCGAACCGATCCTCGCATCAGCGCGACCAGCGACAAGAACGCTGCGTATGGCGTGTTTAACCTCAATTCTCCAAGTGCGTACTTCGCGAGCGGATTTGGCCAATTGAATCTGAATCTCTCGGCGTTTGTGTTCGACAACAAGACAAGGCAGGACTTCGGCGGGCTTCACACGCTTGAGGGATACATCGACGCCAACCTTCTGATTCCGGTTATTCGTCCTACCCAGGATCGAGACGGCAAGTGGTCGGGCGGCACATGGGCGAAGGTCGCCTGGCAGTCTGGTGTGGTTCGCGAGAACGCGTTTGCGCGGTCATCCGGACTCACGTACGGTTTGTCGATCGAGTTTAAGTTCTAGCAAGGCGCCACGTGGGTTCATCCTGCGTGGCAGCTCTTTTACTTGGCGGAGCCAAACAGGTACCGCAGGGCCTCGGGCATGAGGGACCGCCCCTGGGTGTCGGAGTGGAAGCCGTGGCCGGCGCGGAACTGGAAGTCGTAGTTCTTGAACTTCAGTGCTGCCACCATCTGTTCGAACCCTAGGAACCAGTTTCCGTGTTCGTTGTCGAGGTCTTGGTCGCCGTCTTGGAGGAAGGCGCGGATCGGCTTTTTGTCGGTTTTTCGGATCAGGAACGGGTAGTTGTGGCCACCTTCTTTCTTGGTCGGTCCGCTGGCGATGTCGGTAAATGAGCCGACCCAGCTGAGAACAAGGCCGAATTTATCGGGCCGTTCCCAGGCCATGGTCCACGCACAGATTCCGCCGGACGAGACTCCGGCCGAACAGCGCTTCGATGGGTCTTGGGAGATGTGCACTCCGAGAGCTGATGCGGCGGCGGGTTCGTATTCGTCGAGGATGAAGTGGGAGTACTCGTCGCTGAGGACATCGTACTGGCGGGAGCCTGTCTCTTATACACATCTGACGCTGCCGACGACTCCTTACGTGTAGA
>CAMFIS010000238.1 GCA_945952345.1 uncultured Fimbriimonas sp. | reverse complement strand
TTTCAGAACGATGCCCGGACCCAATGAGAGCGAAGCCGGAACATCGCAACATCATTATATTAGATAGTTTTAATATTGTCAATCTCATTTGTCCGTCGCCCGGGTAGTTGCTCTGAAGTTCGGCACCTTTCAACCGAGAATCCTGTTACCCAGTAAACTTGCTGGGAATTCGATGTCGGCCAAAGATCTGCTCAAACTGATCCGCGTAAAGCAATACACGAAGAATGTCTTCGTCTTTGCCGCCTTCATCTTTTACGTCAAAGGCTGGTCGTCGCACGGTGCGTTCCAAGCTGCCCTCATGGCCTTTTTCGCGATGTGCTGCGCTTCGTCGGCAACGTACATCATCAACGACATTTACGATATCGAGAAGGATCGCAACCACCCGGTCAAGAAGAATCGTCCGCTCCCTTCTGGACGAATCCCTATTTCCCTCGCCCTCGCCCTTGCCCTCGCCCTGTTGGTAAGCGCCCTCGCCATCGCCTACTTCACCAACCTTCCGACCCTCGAAGGGATTCTCTTCTATCTCGGAGTCCAAGTTCTATACAACCTTTGGCTCCGGAATAAGTCGGTCGCCGATGTTGCCTGTATCGCCCTCGGATTCGTCACCCGCGTCATCATCGGCGCACTCGCGATCAACGCACAAGTCTCCGGCTGGATTCTCCTTTGTACCGCCACCCTCGCCCTCATGCTGGGATTTGGAAAGCGGCGACATGAATATATCCTGATGGGTGACGACAAGCAGCACAGCCGCAAAAGCCTCGCCGAATACACTCACCAAGCGTTGGACGCCTTGGTCGTTTTCTCCGCGACCTGCGCGGCGCTCACGTACAGCGTTTACTCCATCGAGAGCCCAACCGCCAGAGCCTATCCGGGCCTTATTCTCACCACGCCGTTCGTTGTTTATGGCATCGCTCGCTACCTTGTCATCGTCTTTGGTAGCGGAGAGAGCGGCGAACCAGAGTCTCTCGTCCTTCGCGATCCACACTTGATTCTCACCTTCGTCGGGTTCGGAGCCGCGGCGGCGATGGGCCTCACCAACGTTCCTCTTCCCTTCCTCTATCGATGAAATACCAAACCGCCATCGTCATCGGAGCCAGCAGCGGCATCGGCCGCGAGATCGTTAGGATTCTCGCCGCCAAAGGCGTAAAAGTTGCGGCCGTTGCGCGCAGAAAAGCTTTGCTCGATGAACTGGTCACCGAGTTTCCCAGCCTAGTTCAGGCTTACGAGCACGACGTCGTCCAAACTCACGATGTACCAGGACTCTTCCTTGAGATCACAAAGAACCTGGGCGGGCTCGACCTTTTTGTCTACAACAGTGGCGTCATGCCCGAAGTCGCTGCCACCGAATATAGTTTCGACAAAGACCTGCATATGGTCAATGTCAACATTCTCGGCGCAATCGCTTGGTGCAACCAAGCCGCAGAGCGATTTCAGAACACCAAGCACGGCTACCTGGTCGGCATCGGAAGTGTGGCTGGAGACCGGGGACGCATGCTCCAACCGGTTTACAACGCCAGCAAGTCGTTCCTGCATACCTATCTTGAGGCCCTGCGGAACCGACTCTCTCGCCACGGCGTTGTCGTAAGTACGATCAAACCCGGCCCCGTCGATACTGAACTCGCCGCGCACATGTCGATGAAGAAAATGTCGGCTCACCACGCCGCCGAGATTTGCGTTAGCAAGTTCACCAAAAACGGCGAACATTACCTCGCCTTCTTCCATCGCTTCGCCTTCTACATCATCAAGCGCATTCCCAGTCCCATCTTCCGCAAGCTCAAGATATGACCTCCGCCGCCAAGCTGTCGCTCGACCACATGGACCGACTTTCTGGATTCGGGCAGGCTGGGCATATCGACGCTTTTGTATATCGCCCTACGACCGTCGATGAAATCCGCGAAGTCTTCGCATTGGCTCGGTCTTCGAATCGCAGGGTAACTCTTCGGGGTTCAGGTCGGAGCTACGGCGATGCGAGCACCGGCCGCGAGCGACTCGTCATCGACATCACGAGGATGAATCGAATCCTTTCGTTCGATAAGGCCACCGGCGTCGTGGAAGCCGAAGCTGGCGTAACGATCGAGGGCTTGTGGCGGTATTGCTTGGAAGACGGCTGGTGGCCACCAGTCGTTACGGGAACCATGTATCCCACTTTGGCGGGTGCATTGGGAATGAACGTCCACGGCAAAAACAACTTCTGCAAAGGCACCATCGGCGAGCACATTCTCGAACTCGAAGTCCTCTTCCCTTCTGGCGAGCTGGCAATATTAACGCCCGCCGATGACCGACTCTTTGCCGTCATATCTTCCGCCGGATTGCTGGGCGTGATCACCCGAGTAAAACTTCAAATGCACCACGTCGCGAGCGGAAAGCTGAAGGTGTACGCAGAGGCGTTTAAGAATTGGGACGAGCAATTTGCCATCTTCGAGAAGTACGAGAAAGAGTCGGACTACATGGTCTCATGGGTTGATTGTTTCGGTCGCGGTAACCAGGCCGGGCGCGGTCAATTCCACGCCGCCTGGTACGAGCATCGCGAAGACCTCTTTAGCCGCCGGGCGGACAAGCAGGACCTGCCTGCCCTCATCCTGGGCTTCTTCCCCAAGTCGATGATGTGGAAAATCTTCCGTTGGTTCAACAACCGGACCGGGATGCGCCTCATCAATTGGGCCAAGTTCAAAGCTTCATCGACCCTCGGCAACCACAAGACCATCGACCAGGGCCTCGTCGAGTTTTCCTTCCTTCTCGACTACGTTCCCGATTGGCGTCGCGCCTACGAACCCGGCGGGTTCATTCAGTACCAGACTTTCGTTCCCAGGGAGCACGCCAAGCGCGTCTTCGCCGAGCAGGTTCGGCTCCAGCAAGAAGCCAAACTCGAATCCTTCCTCGGGGTCATGAAACGTCATAGACCCGACAAATTTTTATTGACCCACGCGGTGGACGGCTACTCGCTGGCGCTGGACTTTAAGGTCACCGAGAAGAATCGTGCGAAGCTTTGGGAGTTGGCGCACAAGATGAACGACGTCGTCCTCGCCGCTGGAGGCAGATTCTACTTCGCAAAAGACTCCACGTTGCGGCCATCGGATGTCTCTGCTTATCTCGGCGACGCCTTACCCAAGTTCCAAAAGCTCAAATCCGAAGTCGATCCCGAGGGGCTCCTCACCAGCGACCTCGCCGAACGAGTCATGCTCGTGGATTAAATACATTCCTTGTAGGACCTTTCTATGACGGGAAATACCCGACTTGTGAGGCCAAGAATATGAGCGCACCATGGGGGTATGGCAACAAAAACCCTCGAAACTCTTTCTGACGAAAATGCAACCGCGGCCGAAAACGCCTGCACATGTGACCCTTGTGAGTGCGACCCCTGCACCTGCGGGTCCGAGTCTGGCCAGACAACGACGAGTAACGTCAAATCAAAAGTCATCGCAGCCACTTTGGCGCTGGGTGGACTCGCTGCGGCGGCAGCTGCTTACGCGAAGGTCATCCGTCCTTGGCATCTAAAGTGGGGAGCCACCGACGAGGAAGCAGCAGCGGCAATGCCGGGCGACGAGTTGATCCCTAATGCCAAGAGTACGACGCATGCCATAACGGTTGAAGCTCCCGTCGACATTGTTTGGTCGTTCTTGGGCGAATTGGGCGAGAATAAAGGCGGAGTCTATCACCTCACATGGCTCGAGAATGTGATTCAGCCGCAAGAAGCCTTGGCAGAGGGCCACGACCCTCAGTGGCAAGATCTCAACATTGGTGACCTCGTATTTTTCCACGGCAACTATCCTCCTGCTCCCGTCATCGCTTTGGATGCAAAACGGAGCCTGACCCTAGGAATCGATCTGGACACGAGTAAAGCTGCAACTTGGACCTTTGCGCTTCATCCGTTCCGATTAGCTGCAGCCCCGACCGTCGAGCACACCCGCGTCGTGATTCGATTCCGCGAAGCGGACAAGAGTGGAGTCAACAAGGTGGTCGACGTGATGGCCACCGAGCCGATCCAGTTCGTGATTGAGCGGAAGCTACTTCTCACCCTGAAGAACTTAGCTGAGGACGCCGCAAACCAATAATCTCCCCCAAATTGGGAAAGCCCCGGTAATTCGATGCCGGGGCTTGGCGTCACTTATCCGCCCAAGATTGCCGCGACTTCAGCCTCAAGCTTATCGAACGACACCGGCGATCGCGCCAGCCGCTTCCCATCTTTCCCAAAAAACGTAAACGTGTACTGCGGCGAGTCGCCCGGGAACATCTGTTTCGTAAACGCACTGTTCGGATCAAAACCGACCGGGAAGTTCGGCTTCACCTGCTCGTTCACGTCCTTCCACATCTTCTCATTTTCACCCGACTTCTGGACATTCACGACGCACAGGACCGCTAACTGAGTCGGATACTTTTCGGCCACCTTCTTCGAGGCATTCAATGCCACATCGAACCCACAGCAAAGCACCGGGCTTGACAATAGCATCACGATTTTGCCCTTGTAGTCCGACCATTTTGGCGCCTTCCTCGCAACTTCCCAACGGCCAACTAAACTGAGCGGCGGCGGGACCGAAACAGGCTGTTGAGCCGCAATGCCAAGGGCGAGCAAAACGGAGAATCCCATACCGTTGATACGCTTGAGCATAACACGGGTTTCTGGATTTCTCTACTTGTACCCACCAACAAAGCTCTCCTCCAAAGATTGGAGGAGTGTCCGTTCGCTCGTTAGAATTTGGTCGAATGCAACCTCGATGCGAACGGACAGGGTGGATGATCCGGATTCTCGTTTGCACTATCAAACTTCAAATCCTCCAATCTCTCGTATCCTTCATAATCTATCCATATGTCCAACCCGGAGCCGTACGGATTCTCAACCGATCTCGCCCACTTCGGTGAGGACGCCAAGGTTCAGGGCGCGGTCATCCCTCCGATTTACCAAAACTCCACCTTCGTGTTCGACACGATGGAGGAGTTGCACGCCGCGATGTTCGGCAACCCAGGAGGACCTCCCTTCCACTACAGCCGGGTCGGAAACCCGACGATGGACCTGCTCGAGCGTAAGCTCGCGCATTTCGAAGGTGGCGAGGCGTGCAAAGTCTTCGCCGCCGGAATGACGGCCGTCACCTACGCCATTCTGGCCTGCGTTAAGAATGGCGACCATATCGTCGCGATCGACGGCGTGTACGGCCCGATCAAAGCTTTCCTGACCGAGTTCCTCTCCAAGTTCGGCGTCACTTGCACCCTCGTCGATGGCCGCGATACTCAAGCCGTCATCGACGCCTGCCGTCCCGGGACCTCGCTGATCTTCCTCGAATCGCCGACCTCGATGACCTTCCGGCTCCAAGACGTGCCCGCCATCTGCGCGTTCGCCAAATCGAAGGGCATCCTCACGATCATCGACAGTACCTACAACACGCCGCTCCATATGCGGCCAATCGAGATGGGCGCCGACGTCGTAATCCAATCGCTCTCCAAGTACTACGG
>CAMFIS010000237.1 GCA_945952345.1 uncultured Fimbriimonas sp. | reverse complement strand
TGGCGAGGCACTTCGCAACCTGAATGATCGGGCGATGAAGCGCATGCCTTCTCCACGCCAGAAATGGCTCAGTACGGCGCGCGAACTGACGACCAACTTTGCCTACGAGGCCCACCGCGTTGGCGAATTCGTTTCGGGCGGAGGAAGTATTTGGCGTGTGTTCGATGCTTCGATCGCGCCAGACGTGGAAGAACTCGTCGCCGATAGCATCGTAAAAAAGAAGATGCCGATGGTGAAGATGAAGTCGTTTGAGTCCGCCAACAAGGAACTGGATGCTGCGATCGAGCGGGCAAAGACCGAAGGCACGATCTCCAAAGATCGAGAAATGGAACTGGCTTCCCATCGACGGAAGCTCTCGACCGCCGAAGCGAAACTTCACTCTCACCTCAATCACGCTCCCCAATACGACGTCACGCGATTCCGGCTGTACATTCACAAGGAGTTGGGCGAAGCAAGCGGCGCGGTCAATTAAGTACGAAAGATGGGCAGCCTAACTTTCGGGCACTTTTGACGATTTGGGCCGATTTCTGACGAAATATTTGTCAGCCAATTTCCAACATTTTTTCCGAAAATTCGTTAAAGTATCGGTAATGATTTTGAGACGAATCTGGCCGTTCCTTTTCGCGGCGCTCGTCGCGGTTTCGGCGCATGCTCAGGACCTCACGGCTGAGCAAAAGCAGAATGTTTTGAAGTCGGTTCAAGACACCCTCGAGAACCGAGCCTTTGTCCCTGGCGTCGACTTCAAGAAGTGGAACGAGTTCATCGAGAAGAAGAAGGACGAGCTCGACAAAGACACCGACGTGGCTGGCTTCACCCGAACTGTGAACCAGGCTCTCCGCGAATTTGGCGTCAGCCACTGCCGCCTCCAGACCCCACGCGCCACGACTCAGCGCGGCAAGACTACGACAATTGGCTCCGGCATGCAAGGCACCGTTGAAGACAAAGGCATCCGTGTCCGGCGAGTCATCGATGGCAGCCCCGCCAAGGAGGCCGGAGTGGAAGAGAAGGACTTGGTCACAAAGATCAATGGCGAAAAGCCGACCTCGGTCGATGGCCTTAGCGGCGAGAAGGGCGCCAAGATTCACGTTGAGCTGGAAAAGGCCGATGGGAAGACGAAAGAAGTCGACATCGAGTTCAAGGAGTATTCGACTGTCCGGAAGGAAACGCTCACCTGGGTGAACGACGACACAGCCGTGCTGCGGCTCTATACGTTCTCCTTTGGCTACGACCGCGCCAACATCGAGAAACTTATCGCCGAAGCCAACGGCAAAGCGAAGATCCTCTTTATCGACCTACGATCGAACGGTGGCGGAGCCGTCAATAACCTCAATCATTTCCTATCTCTGTTGTTGCCCGAGGGAACCGACTACGGAACTTTTCTCAGTAAAAGGGTCGTAGACGATTACACCAAAGAGAAGCCGCAAGGACCGTTCACTCCGGAAGCCATGGCCAGTTGGGCACCTCGAAAAGCCAAAACCCGATTGCTGAAAACACCACCCTTCAAGGGCAAAATCGCTGTGTTGATCAACCGTGGTTCGGCGAGCGCCAGCGAAATTTGTACTGCGGCACTCAAGGAGAAGGCAGAATCCAAAGTTTTCGGTACAAAATCGGCCGGCGCTGTCCTCAGTTCTGTCTTCTTAAAGCTCACCGAAGGGTTCAGCATTCAAATTCCGGTCTCGGATTATGTGACAATCAAAGGGGTGAGACTAGAGGCAAATCCGATTCAACCAGATTTGGAAATAACCGACGTCCGGAAAGACGGAGAAACTGACCCTGTTATCACCAAAGCAATCGAGTTCCTCAAGGGAAAATAGTAGAATGATAATGTTAAGGTCTTTGATCCACGCACAGCCATCGCTGCGAGTGAGGAGTGGGCCTTTGGGGCCGTGTTTTATCAACACAGCTGTTCGTTGCGGAACCTCTCGTTCAACAACATTGTCAGAGAGGCCAAGTAATTAATATGAATATAGAGATCTCCAAAGCTGAATTTGATGCGCTCCCTCGCGAGCAGCAAGTCATATGGTTG
This sequence comes from uncultured Fimbriimonas sp., assembly GCA_945952345.1. Taxonomy (GTDB): domain Bacteria; phylum Armatimonadota; class Fimbriimonadia; order Fimbriimonadales; family Fimbriimonadaceae; genus Fimbriimonas. The sequence goes on along the minus strand of CAMFIS010000237.1, from coordinate 3,427 downwards.
GCCGCCGATGGCAAGACGGATAAGAATATTTCCCAGATTCTCGGCATCAGCACCGATACCGTTTCTACTTACTGGAAACGGATCATGGTCAAATTCAACTCTTCGAGCCGCACCGAAGTTGTAGCTACCTTTTTGCGACAACGATTCGAGCAACAGATGGATCGGTTCGACCTCGAGAAGCGACAACTCCGTAGCGAACTTCGAGCGCGAGGCAACACCGAGCAACAGCAGGTCATAGCCTCAGTCCACCTTACGGCTCTCATGAATGCCCTGGATTTGGGCATCATGTTCACTACGCCCAACCTCAAGGTCTCTTTCGTAAATGAGCAGCTTTGCAATCTGGCTGGCAGCATGCTTCTTCCCAAGGAAGTCATCGGCACAGATTTGGAGTACTTCCTCGCCATAACGCAATTCCGTCCGGTCGGCAGTGCCGAATCGACGTTTGTCCGTGTGAAGGCTCTCCTTGCCACGGACCTCGACAAGCTGACTGATCAGGTCGAAATGAGTGATGGCAAAACCATCGAAAGGACAATCTGCCGTCTTACGATGCAAGGAACGCTTGCGGGCATCATGATCCTCTATCGAGACCTTTCCACCGCCGGGTCCCCAGCTTCTGGAACTCGGAACGCGGTTCGCGACATTCTTGTCGAGCGAGCCATGGCTCACCTGGCATGCAAGCCTAGCAAGCAGCGAACCGAAGCCGTGCTGACGCTAAAGCAGCTCTGTGGCGCCCTAAAAGCGAACCGAGCCTTGATTGGCGAAGTCGATCTCAGTAACGGTACGTACAACATATGCTGCGCTTGGAATGCCTCAGGTGAAGACACGTTCACCGATAACTACCAGCCCGTGCCTGCATCCTTCTTCCCATGGCTCAAGTCGCAGATCAAGGATAAGAGCAGTTGGGTCCTTAACTCGCTGAACGATATTCCGAAGAGCGCTTCGATGGAGAAAGCGGTGTACGAAGAAGCCGGCGTACGGTCAACGATTGGAATCAGCTTCCAGGGTAACGACCCCAGCCGCGCCTACTTTGTCGACTTCTCATCCAACGAGGAGCACGCTTTCGACCCTTCGATTGTCGATGTTCTTCGTCCGATTCAGACGATTCTTCGCACCGTCATTGCCGACGAAAAGGCTCTTACCGAAAAAGCAGAATTCTAAACGTACAAAAAAAGAGGCCGGGTGACTAGTTCACCCGGCCTCTTTTTTGGATATCCCTAGAAGGGTGAATCGGGGAAGTAGAAGTCCTTCGCGTTGTCCGGTTCGATCATCTTAATTTCGATGATCTTGTCCACGTGCTTGAACGTCTTGAGGTCTTCCTTCTTGGTCGCTTGCAGCGCCTCGACGCAAGCCTTGATGCCGTCGGCGATCATCGCTGGCGGATAGGTAATGTCTGCCGGGAACATTGGATCTTTATCCATGACCCGCTTCACGATTTCCTTCATGCCTGCACCGCCAAGCATCCAGATATTCTTGTCGCGGCCAGCTGCCTTCAGGGCCTTCTCGGCACCGAGGGCCATGTCGTCGTCCTGAGCCCAGATCGCATCGACCTGCTTATTGGCGGTGAGCATCGTTTGCATCACGTCTTGGGCCTTCTGCTGATTCCAGTTGGCCGATTGACTTGCAAGGATCTTGATGCCCGGATACTTGGCGAAGACGGCCTTCGCCGAATCGACTCGATCCGAGTTCACTGTACAAGGAATTCCTTCCAGTACGAGAATGTTGCCCTTACCGTTCAGCTTCTTGGCCATGAACTCGGCCGACATTTCGCCAAACTTCTTGTTGTCGCCTGCTACGAAAATGTCTGCGATCGTCGCATCGGTAAAACCGCGGTCGACGTTCACGATGAAGATTCCCTGGTCTTTCAGCTTCTTAGCCGCAGGAGTCAGCGTGGCGCTGTCCATGGCCAAAACGACCACGGCGTCGACCTTCTTGCTGGCCATCGCTTCTAACTGAGTGATCTGCTTGGCGGCTGTGTCGGCCGTCTGGATATCGAATTCGATTTCCGGATGCTTCTTAGCCTCGTCATCGGCCCAGTACTTGACGCCTCCCGTCCAGCTATGGTCGGCGGCAGGAATGGCAATTCCGATCTTATATTTTTTGGCCGTCGTGTTGGTCGATGACGGCGTGCTCGATGTGCCTGCCGCGTTGGACGATGCTCCCGAATCTCCGCAGCCGGCAAGAAGAATTGCCGCGACGGAAATCAGTCCGATTTTCCAGATGAATGTTTTCTTCATTGAGTTGCTCTTGGTTTTACTTTCGTGAGCTGTTGCGCTGCAACAGTACAGCAAGTAGGATGATAACACCTTTCACGCATCCCTGCCAGTTGTTGTCGATGCCTTCGATGGTCTGCATGTTATCGACAATTCCCAGCATCAGGACGCCAATGACAGTCGTTCCGACTTGGCCCCTTCCTCCCGCCAAACTCGTGCCGCCAATGACCACCGCGGCAATGGCATCGAGTTCAAAGTAGATGCCTTGTTGGGCTGATGAGACCGAATTGTATTGGGAGGCGACACAGAGAGCCGCCACGCCCGTGATCAATCCCAGCAGCACGTAGCTCGCCAGCTTGATCTGATTGGTCTTGATGCCCGAATACTCGGATGCCTGGACATTCGCTCCGGTAGCAATTAACTTCCGACCAAAGATCGAACGATTCAGAATCAACGCTCCGACAATGCTGATGGCAAAAAAGATAATAACCGGCCAGTAGAGCAAAAGTGGCCGCGAAGCTGCATCGTAGAGACCCGGAATGGGAATACCTTTGCTTGCGATGTTCTCGAATGCCGCGCTCTTGGTCGTAATCTGGCCAGCATTCGTGACGCCGAGGGCAACCGATCGGTAGGCCCCCAATCCTGCGAGAGTGGCCACGAAAGGTGCTATTCGCCCCCACGTAATCAGTGTTCCGTTGACGAGACCCAACACGACTCCACTGACAATCGCCACCGCCGCCGCAACCAGCACATTGTCGAACTTATTTAGCGCGAGCATACAAACCACGCCGATGAGTCCGACCATGCTGCCAACCGACAAATCGATGCCGCCCGCGATGATGACGAGGGTCATACCCACCGCGATCATGCCTTTCGCTGCATTCTGCGAGAGAATATTGCGGAGGTTTTCGGGATTGTAGAAGTTGCCTTTGAGCCAAACGCAAGCCACAAGCGTCAACAGCACCAGAGCTAGTAGCGCACCGTACTTTTGAACAAATCGCATGGTATTGGATTTCATTTAAGCGGCTTCTCCTTTAACGCCAGCGGCGAACGCCATGATGTTTTCTTCCGTGATACTTGGACCCGTCAATTCACCCACAATTTGCCCCTCTCTGAAAACGAGTACTCGGTGGCATAACCCGATCAGTTCCGGCATCTCGCTGGAAATCACCACACATGCCAGACCGGTTTCAGCTAATTCGCCAATCAACTTATAC
>CAMFIS010000236.1 GCA_945952345.1 uncultured Fimbriimonas sp. | reverse complement strand
AACCTGCTCCACATGGTGCAGTCGAACAAGTCGACCTGTTTCACTCAGAGACCGGTGGTCAGCCTTGGCCAGCGAGTGCTGAAGGGTGATCCTCTTGCCGACGGTCCTTGTGTCGACAAGGGCGAACTCGCTCTTGGTAAGAACGTGCTGGTCGCGTTTATGCCCTGGAATGGTTACAACTACGAGGACGCCATCCTGATCTCCGAGCGAATGGTGAAGGACGACGTTTACACGTCGATCCACATCGAACGTTATGAGACGGAAGCGGTCGATACCAAGCTAGGACCGGAAGAAGTCACGCGAGACATTCCGAACGTAGGTGAGGACGCACTGAAGGACCTCGACGAGAATGGAATTATCCGCATCGGCGCCGAAGTCCGACCGGAAGACATTCTGGTTGGTAAGGTTGCTCCGAAGGGCCAGGTCGAGATGACCGCCGAAGAGCGGCTCATCATCGCAATCTTTGGTAAGAAGGCGGAAGAAACGCGAGACGTTTCGCTGCGATTGCCGCACGGTGAAAAGGGAACGGTCGTCGACGTTAAAGTCTTCAGCCGGTACAAGTACCTTTCGCCGTCGATCAACTACGTTTATAAGGAATCTAAGAAGCGCGATCGTCTGATCTGCGACCGAACGGAAGAGCCGTTGCTTCAAATCCCAGGCGACGAATTGCCGGCCGGTACGAACATGACGGTTCAGGTCTACGTCGCCCAGAAGCGAAAGCTGATGGTTGGCGACAAAATGGCAGGACGCCACGGCAACAAGGGAGTTATTTCCCGAGTACTGCCACTGGAAGACATGCCGTTCATGGCGGATGGAACTCCGGTCGACATCGTTCTGAACCCGCTTGGTGTTCCGAGCCGTATGAACATCGGTCAGATTCTTGAGACTCACCTTGGCTATGCCGGAAAGCACCTCGGAATCGAGTACAAGTGCCCTGCCTTCCAAGGCGCGACGGAGCACGAAGTGCTGGAAGAGATGGAGCGACTTGCGAGTCACTTCCGCAGCCGAGCCCTGGAAGCATATGTGAAGTCCGAACTCTTGTTGGATGTCTCGTTCGAGAAAGACGACACGGTTGAGCAGATGTACGAGAAGATCGGTGCCAAGTTCCGCGAGCTCGGCGTCAATGGATTGGAGCGCGTATCGCGAATTCTGGCCGTTGGACCCGTGAAGCCGGTCTCCGAACTCATGGAAGTCGATATCGAGGAATTCGTTCCTGAAGATATTGAGCTTGAAGTTGGCGAAAAACCGCACAAGGCGAAGGATGACCACTACAAGCAGATGCTTGCCAACCTTGAGCGTAACGTCTACAAGCGGTCCGGATTCGATCCGCACACCTGTAAGTCCACGATCCGAGATGGTCTGACGGGCGACACGGTGCCGAACAACATCACGGTCGGAATGATCTACATGTTGAAACTCGAGCACTTGGTCGACGAGAAGATCCACGCTCGATCCATCGGTCCTTACTCGCTGGTTACTCAGCAGCCTCTGGGTGGTAAAGCTCAGTTCGGTGGACAGCGATTCGGTGAAATGGAAGTGTGGGCCCTGGAAGCCTATGGCGCGGCGTACACCCTGCAAGAGCTTCTGACGATCAAGTCTGACGACGTTATGGGACGTGTTCGAGCTTACGAGAGCATCGTAAAGGGCGAGAGCCTTGCCGAGCCGGGAATTCCGGAATCGTTCAAGATTCTCGTGAACGAACTCCGCTCGCTGGGACTCAAGGTCAGCGTCGAAGATGCGAACAACAAGGAACTTCCGCTTAAGGATCTGGACGAACTTAGCGGTGGCGACGATATGCGCCTCGCACGATCGGTCGGCTTCTTCAACTAGAATTGACTCGCCCCTCTCAATGTCGCGTGGGGCTAGATTCGGACAGTAATCATTTTTAGGAATCAATAACAAAGGAAAAACATGGCAGCAGTTAGTCTGTTCGACAAAATTAAAATCGGTATCGCCAGTCCGGAAGACGTGATGGGTTGGTCTCATGGCGAAGTCAAGAAACCAGAGACGATCAACTACCGAACGTTCAAGCCAGAACGAGACGGTTTGTTCTGCGAGAAGATTTTTGGTCCCGTTAAGGACTGGGAATGTTCTTGTGGGCGCTACAAGAAGATTAAGTACAAGGGCATCGTCTGCGAGCGATGCGGCGTCGAAGTTACGCGCAGCAAAGTTCGACGAGAGCGAATGGGGCACGTCGAGCTCGCAGCTCCGATTTGCCACATTTGGTACCTCAAGGGTGTTCCGTCGCCCCTTTCGCTGATCCTCGATATTTCACCGAGGCTCCTTGAAAAGGTCATCTACTTCGCCAGTTTCATCATCATCGATATCGACCAAGACCAAATCCAGGAGCTGCTCCCTGAGATTCGCCGAGCTGTCGAAGTCGAAAAGATGCACCTGCAGCTTGGCATGCGAGAGCTGGAAGAGGAGTCCCTAAGCCGTCTAGCCGAGGACCTTAAGAATAACGGCGACGAGTATGACGAGGCTTACGTCCGAGAGCGATCCAAGGCTGTCAACGACCGAATTAAGGCCGAGTACCGAGATGCGGACGACCGACTGAAGGACCTCGACATTGCCGTTGAAATTCTTGGCAAGCTTGAGAAGAATCAGCTGATCGACGAGGACAAGTACCGAGCCGTTTCGAAGCTGCTGGATAGCGTGGGTATGCGCATGGAGCGCGATCTGCGTCCGCTCGTTCGCGCCAACATCGGCGCCGAAGCGATCAAGGAACTCTTGCACCGCGTAGAACTTGAGCGACTGGCCCGCGAACTCCGACAGGAGATCGTCATGACCACCAGCCAGCGACGGGCTCGTGCGATTAAGCGACTGGAAGTCGTCGAAGCGCTCATCGGTTCCAAGAGCCGACCGGATTGGATGATCCAGGACGTGATCCCGGTTATCTCGCCCGAACTCCGACCCATGGTCCAGCTCGATGGTGGCAGATTCGCAACATCCGACCTTAACGATCTCTATCGACGAATCATTAACCGAAACAACCGACTCAAGAAGATTATCGAAATCCACGCACCGGAATCGATCATCAACCACGAGAAGCGACTCCTGCAGGAAGCCGTCGATGGTCGTATCGATACCGGCGGACGAGCTCGCCCGGTTGTTGGTTCCAACGCCCGTCCGCTCAAGGCGCTCAGCGACATGCTCAAGGGTAAAGAAGGACGATTCCGAAAGAACCTTCTCGGTAAGCGTGTCGACTACTCTGGTCGATCGGTTATCGTTGTTGGTCCTCACCTGAAGCTGCACCAGTGCGGTATCCCGAAGGAAATGGCGCTCGAGCTTTTCAAGCCGTTCGTCATGAAGACCCTCGTCGAGAAGCGCATTACGCAGAATATCAAGACTGCGAAGCGAATGATCGACCGAATGCACCCGGCCGTTTGGGACGGATTGGAAGAGGTCATCAAGGAACACCCGGTTCTTCTGAACCGTGCACCTACGCTGCACCGACTTGGTATCCAGGCGTTCGAGCCCATCCTCGTGGATGGTAAGGCAATCCAGGTTCACCCGCTGGTCTGTAACATGTATAACGCAGACTTTGACGGCGACCAGATGGCTGTACACGTGCCGCTGTCGGCCGAAGCTCAAGCCGAAGCTCGAGTGCTTATGCTCTCGACTCAGAACCTGTTCACGCCGTCCGACGGACGTCCGACTTGTGCACCGGTCCAGGACATCGTTCTTGGCAACTACGCGCTCACGATGATGAGCCGAGAAGCCAAGGCGAAGCTGGACGCAAAAACCGAAGCCCATCGTAAGAATCCGGAGAAGAACGCTGCTCCGTTCGTGTATTCGAACCCGAACGAAGTGATTTTCAACTTCGAGAGTCCCTCGGTGGAAAATCGACTTGGCATCAACGATCCCGTCATGGTTCGACTTCGACGCCCAGCCTTCCGACCTGATGCTGAAGTCGCGTTCCGCGACACCGTCACCGGTCAGGAGTACTTCAAGACGACGATTACGGACGACGAAGGAAAGGAAACCGAAGAGCTTCAGCCGTACGAGATGGAGTGGGAAGAAGTGGTGCGAGCCATCACACCTGGCCAGCTCATCTTCCACGCTGTTTTGCCTTGGCCGCTGCGCTTTAGCGACCAATACATGAACGTGGAACTTTCGAAGAAGGCTCTTGCCGACATGATCCTCGTGATCCACAAGCGTGCCGGTATCGGGGCAACCATCAAGTTCCTCGACGACATGAAGGACAGTGGCTTCAAGTGGGCTACAAAGTATGGACTTTCGGTTGCGATTACGGACATGGATCCGCCTGCTCGCCGAGACGAAATTCTGAAGGATGCAGACGACCGATCGAATAAGGTCCTCAACCAGTTCCGACGAGGAATGCTCGCATTTAACGAAATGCAGAGCACTCTGGTCCGACTGTGGCAGGAAACCTATAACGTCATCGGTGAAGAGATCGTGAAGGGCCTGACTCAATTCAACCCGCTCAGTATTACCACCGTCTCTGGCGCTCGTGGTTCGATCAAGCAGCTCGCCCAGCTTTCTGGAATGCGCGGCCTGATGTTGAACCAGTTTAACGAAACGATCTACGAGCTTCCGGTTAAGAACTCGTTCCACCGCGGCCTGTCGATGCTTGAGTACTTCGTGACCACGCACGGTGCACGTAAGGGACTTGCCGATACCGCACTTCGAACGGCGGACGCGGGTTACCTCACGCGACGACTTTGCGACGTGGCTCAGGACGTTATCATCAAGGCTGACGACTGCGGCACCACCGAAGGCATGACCGCTCACCGAATCGTTCTGATGGGTGAAGCGATCGAGTCGCTCGGCGACCGAATTCACGACCGATTGGCGCTTTCCGTGATCACCGATCCGGATAGCGGCGAACTCCTTACCGAGTTCCAGAAGCCGATCAGCAAGGAAGTCTCCGGTCGAGTCAACCAAATCGAGAAGAAATTCTATGCTGAGGTTGAAGGCGCGAAGGACGACAAGGCAAAAGAAAAGGTCTACACCAAGTACCGCGGTTTCGGTTTCGAGATCACGGATCATGGCCTGCTGGCCATGAAGGTGCGATCGCCGCTATACTGCTCGCTGGTCCAGGGCGTTTGCTCGCACTGCTATGGTATCGACCTTTCGACGAACAAACTCGTCGAAGTTGGTGTCTCGGTCGGAATCATTGCCGCTCAGTCGATCGGTGAGCCTGGAACGCAGCTTACGATGCGAACGTTCCACACGGGCGGTGTTGCTGGTTCGGCTACCATCGCTCGTACGAACCAGTATAAGACTGGTAAGTTCATCCGACAGTTTATGGAGGACTTTGCGTCCGCCACGGATACCGACCTGAAGGCGTTCGACCCGACCAAGCTGCTTGAAACTCAGGAAGCCATCGTTAAGTCGCTCTTCAAGAATCAGGACGCCGCTCCGCTGACGATCAACAACGTCGAAGAGATCGAAGATCCGAAGCTGAAGAAGCGAGCTGAGCGAGCTACCAAGGCCGCCCAAAAAGC
>CAMFIS010000235.1 GCA_945952345.1 uncultured Fimbriimonas sp. | reverse complement strand
GTACGACGCCGAGCAATACATCCACCGCACTGGTCCAACCGACCGTGCCGGACGAACGGGCCACGCCATCACGCCGATTTACCGAAAGGAGAAGCGCAAGCTTGAGAACATCGAGCGGATGATTGGATCGAAGATCCAACCCGCAAGAATTCCCACGATTGCCGACATCGCCTACCGGCGACGAGAAGCATTCGTCGAGACTCTCCGCGAAACGCTGATGCAAGGTGAATTCGAGCCGATGCTCTCGGCCGCGGATGAGCTAGCCGAGGAATTCGATCCGATCGAAGTCGCCGCCGCCGCGCTGCAAATGCTGTGGAAGGAGCGACATCAACGCGACCACGTCGAGGATGAAGAAGAATCGTTCGCCGACTTCGAGCAGCCGGAGATGGGCATGGTGCGAATTTTCGTGGGGATGGGTCGCAACGACGGACTCCGCCCCGGCGACTTGGTTGGCGCGATTACCAACGAAGCGGGCCTCAACGGAAAGCAGATTGGTGTCATCGAGATTCTCGATCGAGCAGCGTTTGTCGAGGTTCCGGCCAATGAAGGTCAACGAGTCATCGACGCCCTCACGAGGTCAACCGTCCGAGGCCGAACCGTCAAGATTCAATTTGCCCAGCCTGCGTTTGGCGGAGACCAAGGCGGATTTCAAAAGCGAGACCGCGGCGGCTTCGACAAAAAGAAGAAGTTTCGCCGATAGTCGTCGAGGTATTGGCTCTAAGCCAATACCTCGACCATGAATCCACCTGGAGCGGTGAAGTAGAACGTCCACGATCCGTGCTGTCGGCTGGGTTTGGCAACTTCGTATCCATCTTCGCGAAGACGAGCATTGATCTCATTCACCCGCTCTTCGCTGGGTTGAATGAAGCCGATATGGAAGCTGGAGGGGTACACAACTGGAGCATCGGAGTACTCCTTGATAAGCGTCAGCACCATACCCTGGTCGTCTCGGAGGATCGCGAATCGCTCGGTCATACGCATGTCTTCGTTGGGCTTGAGATCGAAGTACTTCACCAGGAACTCTCCGGTCTCGATCGCATTTTCGACAGTGAGATTCAGGTGATTCAGGACCATGGGGACAGGAATGATACCTTCAGCCACTTGTCGAGAACAGCCGATTGAATCCGACCGCGAAGTGGTCTGGGGAAGGAGATGCCTCGACCCGAAAGGAGCATGCAAGTGTATAGCGTCGAGGCTCAACGAGTAGCCTCAACGCCTCGCGGAGCTCGTGGTTGAGGCATCCTTTCGCATCGCACTACCATTGGTTCGTTGACGGTGGCACATTTACAAAGTAAAACGCCCGGGAGTTCAAGCCGGGCGAGGTGATTGTAGGAATGCATCCTGTAAGAGATTCTTCCTATAACTTATTAGACGCTCTATCTTGTCGCGGGGCCGACTTGGTCCCGGGCCTAGCCGTTCACAATTTCGCCACCGTTGGGGTGCAGGACTTGACCGGTCATATAGGATGCATCTTCGGATGCCAGAAAGACAAAGCATTGGGCTACTTCAACTGGTTGCCCAGCGCGACCCATTGGCGTATCTGTTCCAAACTTCGCGACCTTTTCAGCGTCGAAAGAAGCTGGAATGAGCGGAGTCCAGATTGGACCAGGAGCAACAGCATTCACTCGGATCTTCCTCTTCGCCAAGTTTTGAGAAAGCGAGCGGGTTAGCGAGACGATCGCACTCTTCGTGGCAGCGTAATCGATCAAGCCTGCGCTCCCTTCGTAAGCCGTAATCGACGCCGTGTTGACGATGCTTGATCCCTAACTTAAGTAAGGTAAGGCCGCTTTGATCAGGAAGAACTGCGCAAATACATTGGTGCGAAAAGTCCTCTCGATCTGCTGTTCCGTTATGTCTTCGATGTTTTGTTGAGGGTGTTGCTCTCCAGCATTGTTGACAATTATGTCGATTCTGCCGAACTCAGAAACAACATTATTGACCACTTCGTTGGCAAATTCTTCCGATCCCATGTCGCCTGCATAGAGGCGGACTTGACGCCCGAGGTTGGAGATGATCTTCTTGGTCTCTTCGGCATCCTCGTGTTCCGAAAGATAGACGATGTTGACCACCGCTCCCTGCTTGGCAAACGCAATCGCGACAGCTTTCCCAATTCCGCTGTCGCCACCCGTGATAATAGCGATCTTATCCTTCAATTTCCCCGATCCAAAGAAGTCGGGGCGATCGTAATTCGGGGCGGGAATGAGCTCAGATTCGATGCCGGGCTGTTGCTCTTGATGCTGGGCCGGCTGCCCAACGGGATATTCGGAGGTCTTCATGTATTTACCCTCGTCAAATGGCTCTCGAAAGTCGCGACCCAGGGACCTTTGAATTAATCAACCGCGCGATCGAATCCAACAAGCTTCCAAGATTTCTCGTTGATCGCTCTCGCGGATTTCCAGAGATCCTTCCAAGGATTCTTATGAACCAGGGGTAACCATGTTTCAACATTCTCAACCGTAAACTGTCGCGGATTGTCTACCGAATCTAGGTCACCCCAATCGAGAGGAATAGCAACCGAAGCCTCAGGATTTGCCCGAACCGAGAATGGTCCGATCGCCGTCGCCCCACGTCCATTCCGCAGGTAATCCAAGAATATCCGACCCTCCCGTTTGGCCTTGCTCGAAACCGTCACAAACTGCCGGGGAACCATTTTGTCGAGCGAAAGAACCGTGGCATGGGCGAATTCTTTGAACCCAGTCCAATCCGTCGAGCCGCGTTTGATCGGTACAACCACATGAACTCCTTTACCGCCCGAGATTTTAAGAAACGGAATAAACCCTAGGTGTCGAACGTACTCGGCCATCACCTTGGCTGCCTCGATGACGGTGGACCACTTGACTCCCGGACCAGGGTCCAAGTCCAAGGTCATGAGGTCTGGCTCCTCGATCGAATCAAATCGGCTGGCCCAAGCATGGAATTCTAGCGCACCAAACTGAACGAGACTCAAAAGTGCGTTCTTGTCCTTGGCCACAAGCAGAGGCTCTTCCTCACCTTTCACCGAAACTTCGACATTGTCGGGCATTCCTGGCCCTTTGTGTTTCTGAAAGAAGCAGGTCTTTCCGGGCCCATCCGGACAACGAACGATCGCCAACGGACGATCTGAAATCCACGGCTCCATTCTTTCCCAGATTTGGTCGTAATATCGAGCAACGCCGAGTTTGGTTATTCCCGAATCTTCGAACAGCACCTTGTCCGGGTGGGATATTTTTACGGCAAGATCTTTCATGGTTTTCTCCGGTGTTCCGTGTTCGACCTTTTTGTGTCAGCGCATTTCCTGAAATGCACGGGTGTGCCATCTTCCCGATTTGGTCCTCTCGGTGTATCGCACTTGAGCCACCAGCTTCGGTTCCACCCAAGCCTTCAATCCATCCGTTTCGGAGTGGTCGACAAATGGACTGGTTGGCCGCTCGAGCTTTGCAAGCCGCTTTTGTAGCGACCGCAGCAAGACGTCGTCGAATCCGGTTCCAACCTGTCCTGCATATCGTAAGTTACCTTTCGAGTCGTATTGCCCTAGCAGCAGGGATCCAAATCCTTCGCGTTCCCCTCCAGGTTCTGTGTAGCCCCCGATCACGAACTCTTCTTGGTGCGTGCACTTTGTCTTTAGCCAAGTATCTGTACGGGCTTGCACATAACGCGACCGAGCGCTCTTAGAAATGATTCCTTCGAGTCCCTTGCGACACGCTTCGCCCGCCATCGAATCACCATGACCTTGGACATGATCCGAGTAGCGCAGCCAGTAGCTGGCTTCCTTGGGAAAGGCGTCGATCATCGATTTAAGTCGATCCTTCCGCTCGAGCAACGGCATCGACATCATTTCATGGCCGTTGATGGCCAGAAGATCGAAAGTCATATATTGCGGATCATTTCCTTCGCCATTGGAAAGCCAATGTTGAAGGCCGCCGAAATCGCTCACGCCCTGGTCTGAGAACACCACAACTTCCCCGTCCAAGCCTGTTCCCTCCGGCACATATTGCTTCACCGCATCCGCAATCTCTTGGAACTTGTCCTTCCAATCCAACCCTCCCCTCGTGATGAGATGAACCTTTCCATCCAAATGCCATGCCAACAACCGGTAGCCGTCGTATTTGATTTCGTGGATCCAGTCGTCTCCGGTTGGAGCTCGCTCCGCCAGGGTCGCCAATTGAGGGTGGATCGCTCGAAAATCGATGGGCTTACCATGAGGCGTAATCGACCGCTCAACTACTCCCTCCTCGTCACCGGGCTTGGCAAACTCATCTTTCTCTTTGATGAGTAGCCAATCCTTCTCGTTTTTGTTCATTTGGACGAGGACCCACTTGCCCGTCAGCCGCCTTCCATGCAGAAGAAACTTCATCTCCCCTTTGGACATCATTTCGTCGACATCGCCGAGAGGCTCCCAGGTGCCGGAATCCCAAATCTCGACTGTGCCAGCGCCATAGTTACCTTCGGGAATTGTTCCCTCAAAGCTTCCGTAACTCACGGGATGATCCTCAACATGAACTGCCAGCCGCTTCACGCCCGGATCTAGGCTGGGCCCCTTCGGCACCGCCCAACTGAGGAGGACACCGGCATGCTCCAGCCGAAAATCGTAATGCAGGCGGGTGGCATCATGCTTTTGAATCACGTAAGACCGGCCGCTCGTCGACTGCGGGCTCTCCTCGGGCTCGGGAGTTTTGCCGAATTTCCGCTTGGATTTGTACTTCGATAGTTTCTCGGGCATCTTAAGCTCGCTTTCGGCGTGTGGATTTTGGCTTGGATTTCTCGCGGTCTTCCATGCTCTTCTTGGGGAGTGACATCATATCGATCACCTCGGTCGCTGGCTCTTCGTCTTCGTCGCCGTGTTTGATCGGGGCAACGCCATGATTCTTGACGGCCTTTTCGATGAAATCGAGAAGCTTCTCCCGGTACTCGTCGTGATATTTCTCGGGCTCCCACTTTGTTTCCATCGACGCAATAAGTTGCTTTGCCATGTCCAACTCTTTCGCGCTGATCTTCAGGTCTGACAAGTCTTCGGAAGGTAGTTTGTCGGTAGGCGCTTTCCGGATCTCGTCGTGGAATCGGAGCAGATCGAGAACCAAAGCTCTTCCCTTTGCCGAAATCGCGGCGAGGTATTGGCGTGTACGAATCACAACATAAGCGATGGCCACTTGGCCAGAATCTCTAAGCGCTTCTCGAAGAAGCGCGTAAGCTTTGCTCGACTGTCGGCTAGGTATCAAATAGTAAGGCTTGTCGAAGTATTGAGGTTCGATTTCGGCGGCGGAAACAAAGCACTCGATATCGATCGACTTTGTAACCTCCGGAGCCACCGACTTCAGATCTTCTTCACTCAAGACCACGTAGGAGCCCTTTTCGTATTCGAATCCTTTCGCAATCTCGTTCCAAGGCACCTCTTCGCCCGTCACCTCGTTCACGCGTTCGTATCGGATCGCGGACATATTCCGGCTATCGATCATTCGCAAAGAAATGTCGTTTCGCTCTTCGGCCGCAAATAGACTCACGGGGATATTAACGAGTCCAAAGGATATGTGTCCGGTCCA
>CAMFIS010000234.1 GCA_945952345.1 uncultured Fimbriimonas sp. | reverse complement strand
CCGGCATCGAGCCCGACTTCGCCCTGGTGAAGTTCAAGAAGCTCGCCGGCGGCGGCTACTTCAAGATCATCAACCAGAGCATCCCGCCCGCACTCAAAAAGCTAGGCTATAGCCAGGAGCAAATCGAGGATATCGTTGGATACGCCACTGGTTACAAGACGCTGCGCACCGCGCCTCATATCAACCACGAATCGCTGAAAGCTCACGGCTTTACCGACGAGATCTTGGCCAAGATCGAGGCCGGTTTGGACTCCGCCTTCGAACTCAAGTTCGTGTTCAATAAGTTCAACATTGGCGAGGAATTCTGTATCAAAACCCTCGGCTTTACCGAGGATCAGCTCAACGACTGGTCGTTCGATATGCTCGCCTCGCTCGGCTTTACTCGAGACCAGATCGAGGAGGCCAACGAGTACGTTTGCGGTTCCATGACGGTCGAAGGCGCGCCCCACCTGAAGGATGAGCACCTGCCGATCTTCGACTGCGCCAACAAGTGCGGCAAGAAGGGTCAGCGCTATATCTCGGCCGAGGGCCACATCCGCATGATGGCGGCGGCGCAGCCGTTCCTCTCGGGTGCGATTTCGAAGACGATCAACCTGCCGTCCGATGCGTCGGTGCAGGAAGTTCACGATGCGTATTGGCTGTCGTGGCAGCTCTGCCTGA
This sequence comes from uncultured Fimbriimonas sp., assembly GCA_945952345.1. Taxonomy (GTDB): domain Bacteria; phylum Armatimonadota; class Fimbriimonadia; order Fimbriimonadales; family Fimbriimonadaceae; genus Fimbriimonas. The sequence goes on along the minus strand of CAMFIS010000234.1, from coordinate 4,919 downwards.
AGGCGAACGCCCTGTATCGAGATGGATCGAAGCTGAGCCAACCGCTCAACTCCTCGACCAGCGACTCTGCGGCGGCGATTCTCGAGGCAACCCTCGAAGTTGGGGAATCTCCCTCGCTCGTCGAGGGAGTCGGTGAGCGGGCCGTAGGCGAACCGGTGGGAGCCGGAACCTCGGCATACGCACCACTCTCGGAAGCCGACCTCTCGCAGCACGACGAGATCGAGCGCATCGCCACCAAACTCGTCTACCGCTACATCAGCAAGCGACGCCTGATGCCCGGCCGACGCCGAGGCTACACCCAAAAGGCGCGAGTCGGCGGACATAAGGTCTACCTGCGAACCGGTGAATTCGAGGACGGAACCCTCGGCGAGATCTTCGTGGATATGCACCGCGAAGGCGCTGCGTTCCGATCGCTGATGAACTGCTTCGCGATCGCGATTTCGCTGGGTCTGCAATACGGCGTGCCGCTCGAGGAGTTCGTCGAGGCATTCGTCTTCACCCGCTTCGAGCCAAACGGCCTTGTCAACGGGCACGACAACATCAAGATGTCCACGTCGGTCATCGACTACATCTTCCGCGAACTCGCGATGTCCTACCTGGGTCGAAACGACCTGGTTCAGGTCAAGCCCGAAGACCTGCGTAACGACACCGTGGGCAAGCCGACCGAGTACCCCGACTTCGACGAGGAGGAAGAAGTGGCCGAGCTGGAAGACCAGGAGAACGCTCCGGGCTTCGCATCCAGCGACCACTCTTCGAAGGGCTTTGGCGCAAACCGCGACCAGAATCCGCTCCCTTTTGATGGCGCGCCGGAAGCCCTCGGCTCCCCGGCGGAATCTTTGGCGCGTAACCAGAAAGACTCCGAACCTCGGTTCGAGGAGCGAATGGTGAGCGGCCACGGCGCGAATGGCGTCGGCCTCTTCGAAGTCTCGGACAACACTCCGAACATCGTCAAACGAGCCTACTTAGCCGGTGACGCCGAAGGCGATACCTCTCTGGCAAGAGAGGTCGGTGAGAATACCCCTCTCCGAGGGGTCGCTGAGAAACGAAGCGGGGGAGCTACGAACCGGGAGAGTCGAACCGAACAAGCGAGTCCCAAGCAAGCGCCGAAATCGGCATTGTCCGAAGTCTCCGAAAAGATCCGCATGGCCCGCCTCCAAGGCTACGAAGGCGACCCGTGTACCAACTGCGGCGCCTTCACCCTGGTCAGAAACGGCGTCTGCCTGAAGTGCCAAAGCTGCGGAGAAACGAGCGGGTGTAGTTAACTGCTATGAAGTCAGTCTTTGTACTAATGCCATTTGAGGAAAGCAGTAAGTGGCGCTACGACCATGTCATTCGATCGGAATGTGATGGTTCATTCAAGGTGCGGCGTGCGGACGAAATTCAAAATCAACGTAGCGTGATGGCTGATATTCTAGACGGCGTTCTGGGCGCGGACCTCGTGATCGCGGACTTGACGGGCTTAAATGCCAATGTAATGTATGAGCTTGGAATTGCACATTCCTTTAGAAAGCCAACGCTTATTATCACGGATAATGTTGCTGACTTGCCATTTGATTTCAAGGCATACCGTGTGCTCGGATATGAAAACTCAATTACAGGTGGATTTGAATTAAGAAACAGTCTTCAGGAATTCTTGAAGGAATGGGATTCAGGAAAGATTTCATTTTCTAATCCTGTAATGGATTTTGGACCATCAATAGATATTGCTGGCCCGCGAAAGCCGGAACCATTTGATGGCGAAGAAAAAGGTTTACTCGAGTATATGAGTTTGCTGGATACTCAATTAAATCGGTCCTTGAAGTCAATTGAAGCCTACACTAGCGACCTGAATTTTGTATCGACTGAATTGGACGATTCAACGGCTGAAATTTCCAAAGCTGACGCCAACCAACAAATCGCTGTTCGACTTCGAGAGTCACCGCGCATAGCAGCTACGATAGAAAAGTTATCGAGTAGCGGAGAGAGACTGAATTCTGATATGGCTCAGATTTCCATGTACGTGGGGAAACTTCGACAATTCTATAAAGAAGAACATGAAGAGGGCGGCGATGTCTCACTAAGTGGTGACTCCAGAAAAGTGCTTGAAGAATATATATTGAATACTGGAATACTCGCAAGTCAAATTACAAGCATATTGGTAGTCATAAAAAAGCTAAGGAAATGGAGCACTGTCTTGAAAAAGCCTTGTGACAATTTTTTGGAGATTCACGTGTCCCTGGCAAATGTGCTGGTTGAAACAAATAAATCGTTCGAAGAGATTTTAGGTCTTGCAGAAGTTTCAGCCTAGTCCCTTTGTGAGCTAGCCAATTCGTGGGCTAGCCACTGCGTGGGCGGGCTTAACGTGTGTGGCACTGTTTACAACGTCTGCGCAGCTGGGAGTAAGCAGTGTAAGATGGTCCTCAGACGATGGACGAGAAGATGCCTACGATCAAGCGATGGAAGGAACGAATTCGGCTAGCCACTGCGTGTCCTGGGGTAATCAACCTCTAATCTGGCGTGGCTATTGGTTCAAAGCTCCGCCTCCAAGTAGGCCCACTAATCCTCCGAAGCCCAACTTGAACATAGTCATAAATGTTTCGGCTGCCTTTTCGTTAGGATCTTTTCGGTTGTATAGAGCGAATCCGGCAAGTCCACAGAGACAAGTGATTACTGTTACGATTCCCAACACTAGTGTAAAAGAGCTGTGTGTAGGGTTTGATTGGGGATATGCTGCCTCCTTTGCCTTTACTGCTAAGGGCCAGCCGAGGAAAAGAACGACGGCAGGAAGTAGGAACACTACGAAGAATTGAATTAGCTTTCTCATAAAGTAATTATATACGCTCAGTCAATCTTTGTCCAAGTTCTCGTCTAGCCACTCAGTGGGCGGCTAGACACTGCGTGGGCTGGGTTGCCAACATTCAATCAGGGGTGGCCTGTATAACCGACCACTGGGCTTGTCCCTGAGAGGTTATGCAGGGACAGACTTGCAATTCTTTATGCGCTCTCGCGCGGGTCGCTTCGCTCCGTGGACTTTGAACTGTAATGCTTTTAGAACCAGGGCTTCACCCTTCGCTAAGTTGAATCGCACCTTCGGCGCTATAGATCAATTGCTTGGCCAGCCACTGAGAGGGCTGGCTTGCCACTTCGTGGGCCGGTTAAACAATTTCGATCTAGGGCTTGAATAACCACCAATCTGCGAAGCTGAGAGGTTATGCAGAGACAAATTGGGACTTCGTGATTCATTCTGGCAACAAATGGAATGCACCATCGCAAAACCCATTGACACTTAAATGTGGTTCATCGTAAAATCCTCGGATGCGCAATGTTGCTTCTTTGAAGCTTGTTTTTGTAGGGATTATTGGAGTTGGAATGTTGGCCACGACTAGAGCACAGTCTCTCGTCCTGACCGTCGATAGCGATCCCGATGATCAGGTTGGATTTGGTCAACATCGAACGCTAACATACACGCCTTCAACACCAGGCGGACTCAGTCGACAGTACTTTTCATATTTTGCGAATGGATTGCCAGGTGTTGTTCAATTTGTGATGGGCGATTCTAGTACGCCAGACGGAGACACGTTATCATCGTTCCGGCTGTCGACAGATCAGCTCGGACATGAATTACAAGCAGGAACTTATACGAACGTCGAGCGAAGTGGGTTTGAATCGCAGGGTCATGCTGGTTTGGACTTCACATTTCAGCACAGAGGTTCGAATACCTTGACGGGGAACTACACGATATCTTCTATTCATTTCATAACTGTGGGAGGCGTAAAGGTGTTAGGCGATCTAGATGTAACTTTCGAGCAGCACACCGATGGAGTTCCTGCCGCATGTCGAGGCCGCGTCGTCTACTCCAGTGCTCCAGTTCCAGAACCTTTGAGCCTCGTCGGATTGGGCGTTGGCCTCGTTGGAATTGCACGACGCAAGAAGAAGAATTCCAAAAGATAGAGGCTAGTCGTTATGTGCGCAGCGAGCCACTTCGTGGGCTGAGGGAAGCCCAAAAGCCCTTCCCCCTCCCAAAGAGCAAAGGGAAGGGACAGCTATTTCGCAAGTGTCGTAAACAGTGCCATGCATCATCCTCCCTTATATAAATATATTAAGGATGATATTTAACTTAACCCTTTTACTGCATCATCCCGAATCTCATGTGTAAGAGGGATGAAGCATTCCTCAACCCAATTCAACCGTGGAGGCAACCCGGGACCCGTCGAGGCGATCTCAAGCCTTCAGGCTAGCCACTGTGTGGGCGGGCTTAACGTGTGTGGCACTGTTTACGACGTCTGCGACCCGTCCGCCGAAGCGCTCGCGCGAAGGCAGGAAGCTGGGAGTAAGCAGTGTAAGATGGTCCTCAGACGATGGACGAGAAGCAGCCGATGATCAAGCGACGAAAGGCATGGAACGAGCTCGGCCACTCGCACTTCCTTACGTTCTCGACGTGCCGCCGCCAGCCGTATCTCGCCGATGATCGAATCTGCGAGATCCTCGCCGAGCGCATCAACCGGGCTTGCGCAGAACTTAATTTCGCCGTCCTTGCCTACGTCTTTATGCCGGATCACGTCCATTTGTTAGTCCATCCATTAGAAGAAACTTACAGTGTGTCCAAGCTTTTGCAAGCAATCAAGCAAGGGCCCTCGAGGATTGCGAAGAATCGAGGCTGGATCGACACCGAACTGTGGGAACCTGGGGGTGGATTTGACCGCAACATCTTCAGTCCAAAGGTTCGCAAGAACACGATCGACTACATACATCTCAATCCCGTCCGTAAAGAATTGGTCGGAGAATCTTGGTCGTACTTTTGGTCCTCGGCCAAGTGGTATCACACTGGTGAAGAGGGGGTTGTCTCTTGTCGCCACTTTGGAGTTCTCTTTGAGTAGCGATGGGGTTCACTGCTTACTCCCAGCTTCGCAGGCGTCGTAAACAGTGCCACACCATTCACT
>CAMFIS010000233.1 GCA_945952345.1 uncultured Fimbriimonas sp. | reverse complement strand
CGTTGGTTTCGCTCGGCTTGTTCGTCGGGCGTATTTCCGGGGTCTTCCAACTCTCGTGCGATTTCGTCCTGTTCATACTGCAGGGTGGAATCGATGCTGACCACGCTCTTGCTCTTGTCGCGCTTGCGCCGATCCAGATAGCAGTTGGTGACGATGCGGTAGAGCCAGGTGCTGAAGGCGGAATTGCCTTTGAAATTCTTGATCGCGTTGTTGACGCGGAGGAAGGAATCGGCGACGACGTCGCACGCCTCTTCAGGATTTCGGGTGAGGCGGAAGGCGTACTGGTAGGTACGGTCCTGATACTTGCGGATGAGCTCGTTGAGAGCATCCCGATCGCCCCGCTGAGCCTTCTCAACCAGAATGTTGTCGGTTTGAAAGTACTCGCTCATCCTTGCCAGTGAAATCCTTGCTGCGCCAAGTTATTGTAACACTATGCCGAATTCCGTCTATGCGGGTTCGGATCCCTTGTTTGAACCTTTGACGGCCTCGAAGATCGCTTGTTCCTCTTCTTCGGTGAGTGTGTGGCCGGTTTTTCCGTTTGTTAGCGTCTTGCCGTACACCTTGTTGTCTGCCCGACCGATGATGCTGCTGAGAATCGCGCCATCTCCATTGTCGTCATAGACGGCCAAGGTGAAGGACTGGTTTCCTCCAATGTCCGGGAAAGCATCGTAGCGGACCAGGCCGAGATGGCGCTTGGATCGCTGGAGCTTTCGCTCGAGAGTAACGACCCGATCGTCCATGGTTTCAAGCTGATTTCGCAGTTCTTGGCGTTCCTTGAGGTGGCTGAGGAGCATTTCCTCGACGTTCTGCGACGAGCCACTGTTGAGGATTTCCGCAAATTTCTTCCTCGTCCTATTGAGATCGATCCATAACTTGGCAAGAATTACACATAGGACTAAAACCAAGCCAAGCAAAATTAGCAGGACCCAGCCCGAATAGTGCGATAATTGTTTTGCGAAATCTTCCATTTCTTGGATTGGTTTAAAAGTATACGAGTATAGCGGAGTTACGATGGAAGAGGCGAAAGAAATTCAGAAAGCGCCAAGCCCCAGGGGAAAAGTCCGGGGGTTCACCATCTTTTTGTTTGCGGCCCTCGTGGTCGCGATGGTGTTTTATTTTGGATTCAAAACCGCGGTTGTGCGGGGGGAATCGATGCAGCCGACGTTTGTGAGTGGCCAGAAAGTTTTGACTTCTCACGCGTATTGGCTGGTGGGGTCCATTCGAAAAGGCGATGTGATCGTCCTGAAGGAGGAGAAGTCGAACGACTACTTCATCAAGCGAGTGTATGGACTTCCGGGCGATCGAATCGATTGGAGCTTTGCTCCGCAAGATTGGCCGATGGAGAAAGGAGACTATGTCGTTCCCGAAGGCCGAATTTACGTTATTGGCGACAACATCAACCATTCTGATGACAGTCGCAAATTTGGAGCCTTCCTTGAAAGTAACATTCTGGGTAAGGTTCTGACTTGGCGGTAAAGAAGTTCCCCTGCGGTACATACGGGAGACAGACGCTTCAATTTTTTGCAGCGCCCTACAAGGCGCCCTTACGCGCTTTTGCTGCGCTCGTTTTCCCTTGGGAAGGTGAGAAGATCCTGCTGTGCAACATTGGTGACCGTGGATGGTGTATTCCTTCTGGACGTGTCGAGCCTTTTGAGACGTCGATCGATGCCGTTCGGCGGGAAGCCCTGGAGGAAGCGGGGGCGACGCTGGAATGCGTTCAGTACATCGGCTGCTACAAGATTTGTGAGAAGGGCGAAGTTCGCTGGGCGGATGTCTATGTTGCCCGGGTTCTTTCGCTGGGTGAGATTTCGATGCCGGAAGAATCTCTGGGCCGCCAATTGGTGGACATGGATGAGCTTCCGAACGTGTATTACGAGTGGACGGAACTCACGAAGTGCATGTTCGAGCACGCGTATGAGATCATGCAGCGGGCGAAGAAATACTAGCTTCGAGCTTTCAGCCTTTAGCCTCGATCCTCCGGTTGCGATTAATATCCTTCGATGGTGAACTTGGGTTTTGCCTTGAGGTTAGCCTTGGCAAATTCGTCCGCTTCGGTGTGGTGGCCACAGGCCCGAAGAGCGCGAACATATTTTTGCCCATTCTCCTCGGTCGGGTTCTCGGCGTAGATATGCCGAGCCCACGTCACATCGTTTTGCGTTTCGGGGATTTGCTCGGCTTCACGCGGATCCTTCTCTTGGATCAGTTCATCGGCTTTGCCGAAGTAGATGATCTGCATGATCGGGTCCATGATCGCATTCTACGCCAATTCGGCATGGAGCGATGCCTGCGCCTGCTCCCAGACCTTGAGGACCCGGCTGGCGAAGAGGCGAAGGTCGTCGTCGGACCATGGGCTCCGAATATCGTTGCAAAGAATGGGACCCGTTTGCTTGGTTGTGGCTTTAAGCAGCGATACGAAGTTCACGAGACGAGGGTCATCGAGGGGTTCATCGAGGAGCAATGAAGGGTCGGTAGCGAGGCGAAATATGGTGGCGGAAACTCGGTCGGCGCGGACACAGCCGTATCCGTCGAGAAACCTCGCCAGTTCGTAACCCGCCTCCGCAAGTGTCAGCGGACCCGAGCCTGGAACTTTCGGAAGGTCTCCCCAAACCTCAAAGTATTGGTCTCGATGTGTCGTCACCGCATTCTTGCCTAAACAATAGCTTATTCACGAATGAGGCAGCTCGCGCTGGCAAAAATGCCGGAAGTTGTCTAAGATGAAGGCTTGGAAGGTTCTACTGGACGGTTAAATCACTTTGGGCTCATTCGCCTCGTCTTAGCTTCGCTCGTGATCTTCAGCCACTCGTTTGAGTTGGTCGACAACGATCGGCATCGTGAGCCGTTGTTCATGCTCACAAAGTTCATGACATTCGGTGATTTGGCTGTTGATTTCTTCTTTGTCTTGAGCGGCTACTTGGTGGCGCAATCCTTCCTTCGTTCGACTTCGGTTTGGCAGTATGTGCGAAAGCGGGCGCTGCGAATCTATCCAGGCTTCGTCGTAGCGGTCTTGGTGGGCACTTTCGGGCTCGGGTATGAATTCGCAGTTTCTCGGTCCACCTACTTTCATGATTTGGGCTGGAAGGAGTTTTTTCGTTACACAGCCACGTTGATTTCACCGCCAGTGCCACCGACCTTGGCGGCGTGCCCTCGACCCTTGGTGAACGGTTCATTGTGGACCATCCACTTCGAGGCACTCTGCTATTTGTTGGTTTTGGTGTTAGGTGTGGTTGGTGCCTTGCAGCGGAAATGGGCGTGCTCTTTAGTGTTCGGAGTCTTTGTGATTCCGTATCTGTTTCAACTGGATAACTCTCCGCTTCGCCTGGTTTCTTTCTTCATGGCCGGAGTTTGGTGGATGCATGTGGAGCCTGAGATTCCAAGACGATGGCTTTGGTGCCTGGTTCTTATTCCATCGCTCGTGAATCCGGGCGCTCTGACGGTTTCGCTGTTATTCATTGGAATCCGGGCGTTCTTCTGGTTGGGAACTTCGTCGTCGACTTGGCTTGATCGGCTCCGACCCAAGGACGACATTTCGTACGGAGTGTATCTGTATGGTTGGCCCGTTCAGCAGCTCTTGATCGCGGGTTTCGATTTGCGGGCGTGGTGGCTGTTGTTTCCCATTTCATTGCTCTTGGCGGCGGGGTGCGGCTGGCTCAGCTGGAAGCTGGTCGAGGCACCTTTCCTGAAGTTGAAACCGAAGTAGAATTGAGCGATGAGCCTGTCGCGGAGGGAGTTGCTTGGTGGCGTGGCCTTCGCATTTGTACCCTCTCTGGTCGACGACGATTTGTCGGCAAAGATTGGAAAGGCTGCCATTCGATTCTCGGATGCGAACGGAGTTCCTGGCTGCCTTGTTCATGTTTTGCGAGGAGGGAAGCCGCTTGCCTCACACGTTTCCGGCTTTCGTGACATCCAGAGTCCCAATGAATTGAAAATCGATGATCGCGTGGCGGTCGGCTCGCTATCAAAACCGATCGCGGGATACGTGATTGGTCGGTTGGTCGAGGAAAAGTACTTGCGGTGGGACCAGACGTTCGCTTCGTTGGTAGACGATTTGACCAAAGACATGAAGTCCCCATGCAAAGATGCGACTTTGGAAGAGTTCATGAACCATACGGCGGGACTGCCTTATCAGGTACCAGGGCAGGAACAGATCGCCACGGTTTCGAGTGTGGTAGAAGGCAGGGAACTGTTGGTTCGGCTGGCGATGGCGGCACCTGATGCGGTCAAGCCAGGATCACGGATGCTGTACGCTTCGGGGATCAATGCGGCCGTGGTGATGGCCGAGAGGGTGACCGGGAAGACATTTGAGGACTTGATAACGACATACGTAGGTGAAGAACTGGGTTTGAGTTCGATTCGGATGGGGATGGATGCTGTCGATGCGACGGTTCCCCGAGGGCATATCGTGGATTCAAAAACACACGACTATGTTCGGTACGGCCACTACGAGTGGTGGGGCAAGAATATGAAGTTTCGGTGCGATGCGGCAGTTTCCGTGACGGGCAAAGCGGACCAGATCGCGCAGTTGATGTCGTTTGCTGCCGGATATGGTGGTCCACATTCTAAAGCTTTACTTAAGACTTCGCACGAGAAGCCGATGTCGATCTCGCCGTATACACAGGGCGGCTGGTCCACTAACGCGCTTGGGCTGTTTCATTACGGCAGCACTGGGCAGGGGGATTGGTCGGCGGTGCAGGTGGTGGATTCATCGAAGACGGCCGTGTTTGTGTATTTGAACTGCAACTTCGAGGACAACTCGTTTAAGGGGACGGTGCTGTTGGACGAGGTCGTGAAGCTATGCCGGGCTTAGTCTCGTAGAGTGAATTGGTGGTTGAAGAACCGATTGGTGTCGAAAGTTTAGGTGTGCCACTGTCAACGACCTCTGCGTTGAACGAAGTGACGCTGGGAGTTGGCAGTGCAAGCCTCGGAAGGTAACGTAACATATTGATGGATGGTCAAGGCCCGCCCAGAAAGACTCGGAAAGCATGGAATGAGTTTGGCGACTCACACTATGTAACCTTCTCGACATTCGGACGAAGACCTTATCTCCTGGATGACCGGATATGTCGAGAGGTCGCCAAAGCAATGAACGAGGCAGCCGAGGAACTCGACCTAGCCTTTCTCAGTTATGTATTCATGCCCAATCATGCTCACATCCTGCTACATCCGATGCGTGAGGTTTATTCGATGGCCGAGATTCTTCAGGCTATGAAGCAGGGTCCGGCGATAAGGGCAAAGAATAGAGGTTGGATTCCGACTAGGCTCTGGTTGCCAGGTGGTGGTTTCGATAGCAATATCAACAATTCGTTTGCTCGGAAGTTAGCTACTGAGTACATTCACCAAAACCCAGTCCGCAAGGAGTTACTTGAGGATCCGCTTCAGTTTCGATGGTCTTCAGCAAATTGGTATGTCACCGGAGAAACCGGCGATGTGTTTTGTAAACATATCTCTGAACTCTGGTGGCAATAGCACTGCCAACTCGCAGGCTCACTTCGTTCAAGCCAGGGGTCGTTGACAGTGGCACGTCTGGATATCTTCTTCTTGCCACTGCCAACTCCCAGCCTTTTATGTTGACCTTGTTTCTTTCGAGTAACTTGGTT